>NZ_CP187358.1:3620703-3925879 GCF_049810315.1 Pseudarthrobacter sp. J47 | reverse complement strand
CAATCAGTTTCCTCAAACTTGCGGGCCTGCATTTTTGTGCAGCCAGCAGGTCCGGAACCAAAGCGTTGGCCCAGCCTCATCCACAGGGTTATGCACAGACCGTGGATAATCGGCTACTGGGACACTCTAGGGGATCAAAAGCCCAGAAGATAGCTGGGATGTGGCTTGTGGATAATTACACCGTTGTTGTTCAAAAATCGGTCGTGTGAGCCACTTCATCCACAGGTTGACGGGGGCGGATAACCACAGTTGGGGATATCTTCCACGGGGCGCCCCGGTTTGACTGGGACCCGGTTTTTGCCCTAACGTTGTGAAGTCCTTTGTGTCCGCTTTTTGGCCCCATCTGCATTCCTCTAACGCCAGGCGTTGGAGCAGCCGGGGGAAGCGGCGCATACAAAACTTAGCGTCGGCCAGTTCTTCCCCATTTACTGATCGGGTGGGCGCACCTTTGATCCACTGGAGTAACTAACGTGAGCAAGCGGACTTTTCAGCCGAATAACCGCCGTCGAGCCAAGAAGCACGGCTTCCGCCTTCGTATGCGTACCCGCGCCGGCCGTGCCATTCTGGCAGCCCGTCGTGGCAAGGGCCGCACCGAGCTGTCGGCTTAAATAACTGACTCGTCGGTTCTTAGTCTTTTGCGAGTTTGAAGGTGCTGGCCACCCGTAACCGCCTCAGGACTTCCACCGATTTTTCGACAACTGTACGTTCCGGCGTCCGCAATGGACGCCGGAACGTAGTGTTATATGCGGCAGCCCTGCCTGTTGGTGAGCCCAGCCGCATCGGGTTCATCGTTTCCAAAAGTGTCGGGAACGCCGTGACCAGGAACCTCGTTAAGAGGAGACTGAGAGAAGCCGGAGCCGCGTCCTTGAAAAAGTACGGCACCGGCTATGCAATTGTTGTCCGGGCATTGCCCGCGTCAGCCGCTGCAAGCTGGCAGCAGCTGCTCTCGGACTACAACGATGCGTTGGAGTCCACCATCAGGCGTCTGGGAAACCGGGCTGCCGCGCAGACCGGTTCCCTGGAACAGTCCGCAGATGGAACCACAGCCGCCAACGGGACCACTCAGGAAGGGACAGCACGTGCGTGACTCAAGTGCCGCCGTCGTCCGCTTCCTTGTACTTGCGGCATCCGTGGCGGGCAGGACCGTCTGGAACCTGCCGCGGAACATTCTGATTCTTCTTCTCAAGGCCTACCGCAAGGTGATTTCGCCCTTGTACGGCCAGGTCTGCCGATTTTTTCCGTCGTGCTCTGCTTACGCCCTTGAGGCTGTCACAGTGCACGGAGCCGTTAAGGGCACCTGGCTGGCCGCGCGCCGGCTGGTACGGTGCCATCCCTGGAACGCAGGCGGAGTGGACCACGTCCCCGCCGGGCACAGGCATTGGCCGGCGGGACAGACCCCCACAATTGTTGTGATGAACAACCCGGACCGGTTCCTGGCTGCTCGCACTGATGAAGAAGGCCGCTCGGCGGCCTGACGAATAGGGATAACGTATGGACTTCTTTGAAACAATCATGTTTCCGTTCAAATGGCTGGTGTCCATCATCATGGTGGGCTTCCATGAGGGCCTGACCTTCATTGGCCTGCCGGAGGCTTCCGGATGGACCTGGACCCTGTCCATCATCGGCCTGGTGCTGGTGATTCGGGCCGCACTGATTCCCGTCTTCGTCAAGCAGATCAAGGCCCAGCGCGGCATGCAGCTCCTGCAGCCTGACCTGAAGAAGCTGCAGGACAAGTACAAGGGCAAAACCGATCAGCTGTCCCGCCAGGCAATGGCGCAGGAACAGATGGCCATGTACAAGAAGCACGGCACCAACCCGTTCTCCGCCTGCCTTCCCATGCTGATCCAGATGCCGTTCTTCTTCGCGCTGTTCCAGGTGCTCTCCGGCATCAGCACGGCCCGGGACCGGAACGAGGGCATTGGCGCCATGAGCCATGGCCAGGTGGTGCAGTTCGACGATTCGACCATCTTTGGGGCCACACTTTCTGCTTCGCTTCTGCATGGAGGCGAAGGGAACCTTACTGCGGTTTGGATCCTCTCGATCATCATGATCCTGGCCATGACGGCCTCGCAGTTCATCACGCAGAAGCAGATCATGGCCAAGAACATGTCCGAAGAGGCCATGGCCAGCCCCTTCATGCGCCAGCAGAAGATGATGCTGTACATCCTGCCCATCGTCTTCGGCGTCGGCGGGATCAACTTCCCCATCGGTGTGCTGATCTACTGGACCACCACCAACCTCTGGACCATGGCGCAGCAGTTCTTCGTGATCCGCCGTATGCCGACGCCGGGATCCCCCGCCGCGAAGGCCCTCGCCGAACGCCGTGCCGCCAAGGGCCTGCCGCCGCTGTCCATCCTTACGGGCAAGAAGGATGAAGAGGCCGACGCCGCTGCTGCCGTTGCTGCCCAGGCCAAGGGCCAGCGCGTACAGCCACAACGCAAGAACAGGAAGAAGAAGTAATGTCTGTTGAGAGCACCGATCAGTTTCCTTCCGCTGAAGCTGAGATTGACACTGCAGCCGATGACTCCGTAGCCGAGGCCGACACCGCAGCCGGTTCCGCCGGCTCGGCAGCAGGCCGCCTTGAGGAAGAGGGCGATGTTGCCGCTGACTACCTCGAGGAACTGCTGGACATTGCCGACATCGATGGCGATATCGACATCGAGGTCCGCAACGGGCGCACCTACATTTCGATCGTTGCCGAGGAAGAATCGGACGCCCTGGATGCACTGGTTGGCCAGGACGGCGAAGTACTCGAAGCCCTTCAGGAACTGACCCGTTTGTCAGTCCTGTCCGCCACCGAGAACCGCTCGCGGCTGGTCCTGGACATCAACGGCTACCGCAAGGAACGCGCAGGGCACCTGCAGAAGATTGCCGAAGACGCCGTTGCTGAGGCCAAGGAATCCGGTGCTCCGGTAGCCCTGGCTCCCATGAGTGCCTACGAACGCAAGATCGTTCACGACGCCGTCGCGGATCTTGGCCTCATCAGTGAGTCCGAGGGCGAAGGCGCCGGCCGTCACATTGTTGTTTCCGCCGAATAAAGCACCCCAGGAACCGGAAACCATGGTTGACATCACCCCAGCTGAGTTGGCCGCTGCCGAAAAGATCTTCGGCAGCAGGCTGGACCTTGCCAGGCGCTACGTGGAGCACCTGGCCACATCGGGCACCGAACGCGGGCTGATCGGTCCGCGGGAAATTCCCCGGCTGTGGAGCCGCCACGTGCTCAATTGCGCCGTGATCGAAAGCGAGATCGCGCACGGAAGCCATGTTGCCGACGTCGGTAGCGGTGCGGGACTGCCGGGCCTTTGCCTTGCCATCGCCCGGCCGGATCTGGAACTGACGCTTATTGAACCACTGGAACGCCGGGTTATCTGGCTCCAGGAAGTGGTGGATGACCTCCAGCTGGAGAATGTCACTGTCATGCGCTCCCGTGCGGAGCTTGCTGTCGGCACCGTGGTGGCCGATGTTGTGACCGCACGCGCCGTCTCGGCCCTGACCAACCTCGCCGGCCTGACCATTCCGCTGTTGGGCGGCAAGGGTGAAGTTGTGGCCATTAAGGGCCGCAGTGCCGGTGAAGAGATTGAGAAGGCGGCGAAGGTCATCCGGCGGATGGGCGGCCGGGAAACCACGGTTGTCACGGTAGGTGCTGACCTCCTGGAGGAGCCCACCACAGTGGTACGGATCGTCGTCGACAAGTCCGGAAAATCTGCTTAGTCCGGGGACGGCGACCCTCCGGATGACGGTGGAGCAGATAGGCTAGACCACGGCAGGTACAGGCGAACCGAGAGTGAGAGTGTGAAGTGAGCAGCAGTGAACCGGCTACACAACGGATTCCTCCGTTTGTGTCCCTGGGCTCAGCACGATCCTTCTCCGCTCCGCCGGTTCTCGCTTCGAAACCACAATCAGTTGCAGGGAGCCAAAAAATGCCTTCCGTTTCACGTGAAACTTCCACGAACGGCAAGAGCAACGTGATGGACGTGATGGATGATTCCAGTCCTATCGCCCGCGAACTGGCCCATGAGAACAAACGGCGGGAGCGGCTGGCGGGACGCCAGCTGCCCAAGCCTTCCAAAACCAGGATCTTCACCGTCTCCAACCAGAAGGGCGGGGTGGGTAAGACCACCACCACCGTCAACATCGCAGCGGCCCTGGCCAGTGCCGGGCTGAACGTCCTGGTCATCGACATTGATCCCCAGGGCAATGCCTCCACGGCCCTCGGCGTTGAGCACCACGCTGACGTAGACAGCATCTATGACGTCCTGATCAACGACTTCCCGCTTGCGGACGTGGTTGCCCCCTGCCCGGACATTGCAAACCTCATCTGCGCCCCGGCCACCATTCACCTGGCTGGCGCTGAGATCGAACTCGTTTCGCTGGTTGCCCGGGAACAGCGCCTGCGCCGGGCCATCGACGTCTATGCCAAGGCACGTGAGGCCAAGGGTGAGCCTCCCCTGGACTACATCTTCATTGACTGCCCGCCCAGCCTGGGACTTCTTACCGTCAACGCCTTCTGCGCGGCGAATGAGGTACTCATCCCCATCCAGTGCGAGTACTACGCCCTGGAGGGCCTGAGCCAGCTGCTGAAGAACATCGAGATGATCCAGAAGCATCTGAATGCCGACCTGGAAGTCTCCACCATCCTTCTCACCATGTATGACGGCCGGACCAACCTGGCCGCGCAGGTTGCCGCGGAGGTACGTGAGCACTTCCCGCAGCAGGTGCTGTCCGCTGTTGTGCCGCGCTCCGTCCGGATCTCTGAGGCGCCCAGTTACCAGCAGACGGTCATGACCTACGACCCCTCATCCAGTGGTGCCTTGTCCTACCTTGAAGCCGCTGCTGAAATTGCCGAACGTTAGAATCGAAAAACCCGCAACAACCAAGCCGGGCCACGCCGGGCTGATCCACTGGAGGGAATTATCCATGAGTGAAAAGCGACGTGGTCTGGGTCGCGGCCTCGGAGCGCTCATTCCGAGTTCCGCTGCCGTTGGTACAGCCGGCAATGGTGCTGCCCCCTCCCGGCCGGTGGACCTGTTCTTTCCGGAGAGCCGCCAGCCCAAGGGCCCTGCTGCCTCCGAAACAGTCACCGACGCCCCGGACACTGCGGCGCCGGCTGCCAAAGCGGCGACTGACCCAGTAGCCGCCCCCTCTGCCGGCAACTCCCGTTCCTCAGCCGCTGGCGGAGCCAAGAAGGCACCTGCCCGGAAGCCGGCAGCGGCAAAGAAGCCCGCAGCATCCAAGAGTGAGGCGCCGTCGAAGTCTGAGGCCGCCGCTCCGGCTGATACAGCAAAGGCTCCTGCATTGGAACCTGCGACTGATGAAGCCCCGGTTGCCGTCGAGGCGGACGTCGTGGTTCCTGAGTCGCCGTCCGGCCCGGAACTGGTTGAGGTGCCTGGCGCCCGTTTCGCCGAGATTCCGGTATCGGACATCCACCCGAACCGTAAACAGCCCCGTTCTGTCTTCGATGAAGACGACATGGCGGAGCTTGTTCACTCGGTCAGGGAAATCGGCGTCCTCCAGCCAATTGTTGTCCGTACTTCAACTGAATCCGGTAGTGAGCCGTATGAGCTCGTTATGGGTGAGCGTCGCTGGCGGGCGGTACAGGCCGCTGGACTTGAAACCATCCCTGCCATCGTCCGTGACACCACCGATGATGACCTTCTTCGTGACGCACTGCTGGAGAACCTGCACCGCAGTCAGCTGAATCCTCTCGAAGAAGCCGCAGCGTACCAGCAGCTCCTCGAAGACTTCGGAACCACCCACGAACAGCTCGCAGATCGACTCGGCCGGTCGCGGCCGCAGGTATCCAACACCTTGCGCCTCCTGAAGCTTCCCGCGCTGGTGCAGCGTCGCGTAGCCGCTAACGTACTGTCGGCCGGGCATGCCAGGGCACTGCTTTCCCTGCCCGATGCGGCTGCCATGGAGCGTTTGGCTCAGAAGATTGTCGCTGAGGGCATGTCGGTGCGGGCCACTGAAGAAGCCGTAGCCATGTACCAGGATCCGGCCAAGCCGGCTAAGAACAACATCCCGCGCCCTGGCGCACGTCACGAGCGCCTCGACTACCTGGCTTCCTCGTTGTCTGATCGCCTGGACACCAACGTGAAGATCTCCCTGGGCGTCCGAAAAGGGCGTGTCAGCATTGAATTCGCCAGCGTTGAGGACTTGAACCGCATTATGGACGTTTTGGCACCAGGGTCTGATTCCTGACTTCACCCGCATTTGAGGCGCTGTTTCACGTGAAACAGCGCCTCTTTTGTGTCTACGGTTGTCACGCTTTGATGCTTACGCTCCCGGACGGCGGTGCCGACTTGGAATTTAGATACTTGGTATTTGGGCATTGGTACGTGAAGCACAGACTTATTCTGACCAGGTGGCCCGACGTGGGTGGTGTTGAGGCGGCGGCCGCGCGACGGCCCAGTAGACGGTGCATATTCGAAATCAGATCAACGTTCCTTGCGCAGAAACACGCCATTACTCCATAGAGGGCAACGAAACACTACTGCGACTGCCGCTACTGCCCCTCATACGACTGCTGGGAGCAACCGGCTTCGCTGTCGCCAGCATTCTGTGAAGCCAAGCGCTGCTCCCGAGCTGCCGGCCGAGTACGCTGCCCAAGGCGCCTGCTGCGGTCGGTGCTAGGTCGACAATGATCCATGGACGCGGGCATGAACTGGTTGCGATGAATTCGAGCCTGATGGGCCTGTCTACGGAAGCGTCCAGATAGTCAGTCAGAGTGCTCGATGCCACCGCGGACGAATTGGACCCCGACAAATCATGACTCCGCGTTCATGAAGGAGGTTCTCGAAATGGCCTAAGCGCATTTGATGAGCGCGATTCGAGACTCGTCAAACCAGATTCGCAGTTCTCGGGTAAGCGTACTTGCTGTTTCACGTGAAACGAGTCTCCTCATGAGGTGTAGCGCCAAGTTTTGATGCGCAATGCCAGCGGTACCCGACAAACTTCATGATCCCCCGGTGGGATGTTTCACGTGAAACAGGTAGCTCTAGGCGGAGTGGTTCGTGTTCGTGTCGTTTACGTATAGGAGGCCTACCTGTGGCAGCGGGGCCCTCTTGGGTGGCGTCAGACGAACGCCGTAGCCCTGATAGCCAGGGTAGTGATTAGCGCGTAGATCGTTTCTGGCCAAGCATTGGGCCAGCGCGTACGCGGTGCTTTGAGCATAAACTCCACCCTCAGGCAGGAGGTGTTCCGTGGACATTCCGCAGTGCTCTGGCAGATAGGCCAATGGCCGCACGAAAGAAGTTTGAGCTTTGTGCTTCTCATCGCATAGTTTCACGTGAAACTTCGAACCTTGTGATCCAGTCAGTGCACCCGTGCGACTGGATCAAGGAGCCAGCACGAGTCGGCCCGAGACTAGGTTTCACGTGAAACATGTTCGCAAGCTGTACCTCTCGCCTCCTCCCTGAATCCGTTCGCCTACAAGCCTTTGTGAAGGACCGCAGGGACCGGAGTACACCGCGCAAGCTGGCGTCCGGGAACTGCACGAGGTCGCGAGCCACTTCAGCAGGCCCAGCGGCCGCGTGGCATTCATGGGTCCCTGTCAGGCCAGCGTGGGCCCCGGGCGTTCATGGGTGGCTGTCAGGCCAGCGTGGGCCCCGGGCGTTCATGGGTGGCTGTCAGGCCAGCGTGGGCCCCGGGCGTTCATGGGTGGCTGTCAGGCCAGCGTGGGCGCCGGCCGTTCCATGGGTGGCTGTCAGGCCAGCGTGGGCGCCGGCCGTTCCATGGGTGGCTGTCAGGCCAGCGAGGGCCCCATGGGTCACTGCCAGGCCATGGAGGGCTGCAAGTGCCCTCACCCTGTCCTGAGGCCTTTCTCCAGCTTTCGTCCGGAGGGGCGGTGCACCGACTGTGCTCGCCTACAGCCGACCCGGGGACCGGCGGGCCCGCGCGTCTCGAACCTGTCCCCCGGCAGTCCTGTGTAGTACAACGCTTGGTGACCTCTGTGCAGTATCGGTGAACGTGCGTCACTACACGTCGTGCCATCGCTGTAAGCGGCAACTTTAAACTGACCGGGTACGGAAAATCTGATTGACCGTTCGCGGCAGTGGTTTTGACCGGCGGCGGCAAGGATTTTTGGACAGCAGCAGGCCACGGTGTGTGGCTTGGCGTGCTGGGATTCCCTTGTCCATCCCTCGTGTCGTTGCGGGGAGAGCCCCTTCCTTCCGCGGTGAAATGGCGATGCCAATCGTCTGTATTTCACCCGTTGTGGGAAGAAAGGGGCTCGTTGTGAAGTCTCCAGGAGAGTTCATGGAAATTTTAGCTGCTTACGATTTGACCCGGTCGTACCGGGATGCCGCGAAGATCTGCGGCGTTTCGCACAACACGGTCCGCTCGTATGTGAAGGCCCGCCAGGAAGGCGCGCAGGCGCCGGTGGCCCGGCAACGCGGCCGGATGACCGACCCGTTCCTGCCGCAGATGGCCTCCTGGGTCGAGCAGTCCCGCGGGAAGATCCGCGGCGACGTGGTGCATGAGAAGCTCCGGGCTTTGGGGTTCACCGGGTGCGAGCGGACGACCAGGACCACGCTTGCTGAGTTGAAGGCGAAATACCGGGCCCGGAACGTGCGCGTGCACCGGCCCTGGACTCCTGAGCCGGGTCTGTGGCTTCAGTATGACTACGGCGACGGGCCCGTCGTTGACGGGGTGAAGACGGTGCTGTTCGTGGCCTGGCTGGCGTTCTCCCGGTTCCGGATCGTGATCGCTTTGCGGGATAAGACCATGCCGAGCGTGTTCGCCGCCCTCGACCGGACGTTCCGCCTGATCGGCGGGGTCCCGACCTACGTATTGACCGATAACGAGAAGACCGTCACGGTTGAGCACGTCGCCGGGATCCCGGTCCGGAACCACCAGATCGTGCCCTTTACAAGCAAGCACTACTCAACCTCGCTGCAGACCTGCCTGCCGGCCGACCCGGCCTCGAAGGGCGGAGTGGAGAACGCGGTCAAGATCGCCAAAGCCGACCTCGTCCCGAAGGAGACCAATCTGCTGCCCGAGTACCGGTCCTTCGCCGAGCTGGAGGCTGCGTGTGAGGCGTTCATGGAAGAGGTAAATTCGAGGGTGCACCGGGCCACGCTGGAGATCCCCAAGGACATGCTCCGGGTTCTCGAAGGACCAAGGTTGCACCCGGTCCCGGCGACACCGGTGACGGCGAGTTTCGGCCACACCCGCCAGGTCCCGCCGAACACGCCCATGATCACCTTTCAGCAGTCCCGCTACTCCGTCCCGCACACCCTGATGGGTCAGATGGTATGGGTGCGCGGGACCGAAACCGAGGTCGTCATCGTCCACGTCGGGAACGCCGGCCCCGTCGAGGTCGCCCGGCACAAACTCACCCGCCCCGGCACCCCCGCGATCATCGACGCCACTTCCCGCCGGCCCCTTCCGGGGCCCTGGAACGGGTGATCCGCCCGACCAACAAGGCCGAGGAAGAGTTCCTCGCTCTCGGCGCCGGCGCAGCGCTCTGGCTCAAGGAAGCAGCCGCCGCCGGCACCGGAAAGATCCGGCACAAAATGGAACGCGCCGTCACCCTGGCCAAGGTCCTCGGCGCCGACGAGGTCGACAAGGGCCTGGGAGCGGCAGCGGTGCATCAGCGCTTCACCCACGAGGACCTGCTCTCCATCGTCAACACCGGCAACGCCACAAGCCACACAACCAGCATCATCCACACCGTCACCGACCAAGGCCAATGGCTGAGCCAGGGCACCGGCTCCTGGGCCAACTTCGGCACGACACCCACCACCGCGCCGACCACCGGCCCCGCCGTTGACGGCGATCTTGAAGGAGCCATCGATGAGCGCTAAAACCATGACCCGGCCCCTGGCCGATACGGCGGTAGAGAACGTGATCGCGCTGATGCGCACGACCCGGATGCCGCACGCCCGCGCGGTGGTCGCCGACGTCCTGGCCACCGCGAAAGCCCAACGCTGGGACCCCACCGAAGTCGTCCGCGTCCTGCTCGAAGCCGAAGCCACCGGCCGGAACCGGTCGATGCTGGCCACCCGGCGCAAACGCGCAGGATTCCCCACCGGGAAGACCTTCGATGTCTGGGACGAGGCCCTCTCCACCCTCCCGGCCGCGACAACGTCGTTTCTGCGGACCCTGGAATGGGTGCGGCGCCGGGAGAACCTGATTGCCTGCGGGCCCTCCGGCACAGGTAAGACCCTGCTCCTGGAAGCCCTCGGCCAGCAGGCCATCGATCAGGGCATGTCCGTGTCCTGGCTCAGCATGGAAGACCTCGGCGCGCTCGTGCGACGGCACCGGATTGATGACAGCGTCAACAAAGCCATCACCCGCGCCACCAACGTGGATTTGATTTGTATCGACGATATAGGCCTGTTGCCGGTCTCCGCCGACGCGGCGAGGGCTTCTACCGGGTCGTGGAAGCCTCCTACGAGAAACGGTCCCTGGCGATCAGCTCGAACATCCACCCCTCCGGGTTCGATGAGCTCATGCCCAAAACCATTGCCACCGCGACCGTGGACCGGCTTCTCCATCACGCCCACCTCTGCCAAACCAGCGGCGAGTCCGTCCGGCTTATGCAAGCCCAAAACGGGAAAGGAACCCGACCCATGAGCTAACCCAAACCCCCGGTCAGGCGCCCCGAAACCCGGCACGCCCGGGGCACCTGACCCTGTCCAAAAATACTTGCCGCGACCGGTCACTCACCTGCCACCAGCGGGCAAACCAACCTGCCGCCACCGGTCATTTCTAAGTTGCCGTTGACACATCGCTGATGGAAAGGGTATGAGAGCTTGGTAGACGACCTGTGGTTCGAAGCGCCCAGCCAAGTTGGTGTGTGGACCAGCTGCGCCCTATCCGGGCCTAGGTAGGGCAACGCACGTGCGGCACTCCGGACAAGAGTTCCGGAGCTTCGCTCCCCCTAGGTGTGAGCGGAACTTGCGACACAGCTGATCATCTTGGCTTCCGGCCTACGCCCAGGACTATGGGACTCACAACCGACATTCTCGCCAGCAGCTGGTGGCATGTTGATGCTGCTCTTCAGATAGACGCATTAGCGCGATGGACCCGAAGGCGCATGCGCCTCAGTTGGTGCTAGCGTCCCTCGCATCATGTCGCTGTCGAAGTGGATGGTCTCTACACAGCCGTAGTGCCGCTGTAGTGGCGGCACGACCCCGCTGTCTTTTGCTTGTGGATAACTGTGTGGATTACTGGCCTCGCTCATACGCGATTTCTCCACAGCTGGTTCCCGGTCATGAAGATTGGTAGGTACAAACCAGGCCACGAGGGCAACCAAAAATTGTCCGGCATGTTTCACGTGAAACATGCTGCACCCCTCTTTCGAGTCTGTTTCTAACTCAATATCCACAAGACTCGCCCTAAATCAGTCATATCCGTTCCATCCACGGCAAATTTTGCGGCGTTTTGGCCGTTCGCGGCACGGTCACTGTCCTCCCACGCCGCGACCCCCGATGAAGGTTGTACGGGCACGGGATGGTTTCTCACTTGGCAAGCGGGCTGATTCAGGTTCCTAGTTATCCACAGCTCCTGGAATTCTGTGGATGACTGGCTGTGGAAAACGCTGTGGATATTTGGCGGGTGCGTTGTCGGATCGAGCAGTGCCCCGTGGCCGCGTTCGCCGCTCACCGTTCGGCTCATGCGGTTCATGCGGGTCACAGACCTCCTGGCCACAAGGGCCACGGCAATAGCCTCGGCAACTGCGGTGCGAGCTGGGCGGGTCCCTTGTATGCGCCACTCTCATGATCCTGGCGGTCGATGGCGTGGTGGATGGGGGAGCTGATTTCGGACTGAGTTTGCTGCGGATCGGCCGAAGAGTTTCGCGGTATAGACGCATGTCCTCTGAATGACCGATGCACTCTTACAGCCGGCTTAGCAATAGTGGCTTCTTGTTTCTTCCTTTGGGCCCACGTCGCTGCTGTCTGCTGTGGATGTGTTTCACGTGAAACAGTCCTTGGGTGAAGTCACGTGCTGCCTTGGAGCGCAGGTGCCGTCTTCCCGTCCGGCCGTCCTCTGTGTTGTTCAATGCAGAGCTCATCGGCCGAACCGATGCTATGGGCCGCGCGGATACTGACTGAGACTATATAGACCGTAGCTCCCTCTCCCAGCTGGATTCCCTCACATCGACATTTCGCTATGGGTGGCACCACCAGATGCCCGACGTAGCATCTTTGACACGATGACACGGTCGGTTCGGCTCTTGTCGGATGCTCGATTGAGAACAGCGCCGCCAGTTACGTAGCCCAGTCATGGCTGGTGGTCGTGGTGGTCCTGGTGATCCTGATGGTCCTTGTGAGCCGGCGTGCGGGCCTGTATGCGTTCCGGCGGACGTTGTGACCGTGTGCGTGTCGACGGTCTAGTCTTTCGACTGCCAGGCATTTGGACTACAGGTGAGTCTTCCGCAGTGCACGGATACGGCAGAGCTCGGCGCTGACCGCATGTTGGTCCGCGCTGCTGTCGCGGCCCGAGGCTTTGTCTCGCGATGCCACTGTTCCTGGGACATGCAACGGGCCCCTGCCGAGCTGCGCAGACAGGAAACGGGCGTTGCACGGGCCAAGCCCAAGCTCGGGCTGTAGAAGCTGCCTGGTAATGGACCCTGTTGGAGGGTGTCGGTCTCCGGCGGAGGTACAAGCACCGCGGGAACCCTGGGGTGAGGGCCCTCTCCGTCGACTACGTTGAGGGAGAGTATTGTTCCGCCGTCATCCGCCGAGTTGTTGGGGTTCGTCGAAGTAGGGATAACTGACGTCCGGTCTGGGAGGTTTCTAGGATGTCCCCTGTTGTCCTGACTGCTAGCGAAGGAGGTTTTTGTATTCCCCTGCCTGCCAGCTGCAGCCGCTCGGGTTCTGCGGGATGTTTCACGTGAAACTCGTGCGTTGTCGGAGCGTATTTATTCATCGGTGAAGCGTTCATTGGTGATACTGCCGCTGTATCAGGAAAGGTCGCTGACCGTAGCGTTGGCAGCTCAATCGACTCCGACTTCGACAAAACGAGATCGCGTGTGGTCCTCGGGGCCAACTGCGTCGCCCGTGGGCTACGAAGATCTCTGAGAACAAGGACGCCGGTGCCGGATTGGTAACGCTTGAAACCACGTCGAGCATGTTTCACGTGAAACATGGGCGGCCGGTGGGCTTCTGGCACACCTACAGCCAGGTTTTGGAGTAGACCGCTGACCTGGTTTGTCGATGTCGGAGCTTAGTAGTTGCTGGACCTGGCGGAGACGAATACTGACCTGCTGTAGGCCGTGGGCGCCAGCTTAGGTCCAAGTCCAAGTGCGAGTGCGAGTGCGAGTGCAAGTGCAAGTGCAAAGGCAAGGGCAATGACGGGTGCGGATGTTTGTGCGTGGAGCGATATCTGTCGATGGTGGCTTTCGATTCGCAGGTGCCGTGAGCCCACTACCGGAGATTTCGTCGATGGTTTCACGTGAAACATTTTTCGCAGAGTTCCTTGTGGCCATTTGGGTGTCGATCAATTGGATAGATGCGTTTGGGCTTCCTCTCTTCGGCGGATGTTTCACGTGAAACGCTGAGCATGGAAGCTATCGCAAACGAGCAAGATCCCGTGCGGCAGCGAACCCCACTTCCTCCGAGCTTGATCCTGGAGTCAACGACACGGCCCTTACAGCAGTTTGCGCGCGAAGAGCTGGAATTTCGAGGCAAACTTGCCTATGTAGCTGCGATATTCGGCATGCAGATCCCTGCGCGATGTGTAACACGGCAGAATCAACAGCAGCGGGTTGTAGAACGGGCGAAAGTGTTGGTCAAGAGGTTCTCTCGCCCACTGACCGTTCAAGTCGCCGGGCTACGGGTGGACTAGGTGGATTAGGGGGCGTCGTTGACCGAGCCAGCGCCTCCCCCAACGACCAAACAAAACAGGCCGCCCCTCCCCGAGAGGAGGAACGGCCTGTTGAGAGCTGTTGGAGACTAGGACAGTACGTCCGCGAACTCCTTCTCGAAGAACTGCTTCGGCTTGGCACCGATCACCGTGTTCTTCACCTGGCCACCTTCGAAGAGGTAGACGGCAGGAATTGAGGTGATGCCGTACTGGGCCGCGATGGCGGGGTTGTCGTCAACGTTGAGCTTGACGACGTCCACCTTGTCGCTGTACTCAACGGAGATTTCGTCCAGGATGGGTCCAAGCTTGCGGCACGGACCGCACCACTCTGCCCAGAAATCCACGATGACCGGCTTGCCGGCAGACAGGACATCAGTTCCGAAGCTGGCGTCAGTTACTTCTTTTGCATTGCTCATGAGCGTTCTCGCTTTCTAGTGGTACGGCTTGATCAGGAATTGAGGCTGGCCAGGTAGTGCTCGACGTCGATGGCTGCGACACAGCCGGATCCGGACGCCGTGATGGCCTGGCGGTACGTGGGGTCGATGACATCCCCGGCGGCGAAGACGCCCTTGAGGCTGGTCTTGGAGGTGCGGCCCTCTACGGCGATGGTGCCTTCCGGAGTGAGGTCCAGGACATCCTTGACCAGATCCGTGCGGGGGTCGTTACCGATGGCCACAAACACGCCTGTAACCGAGAGTTCAGACTCGGTCCCGTCCACGAGGTTCTTGAGCTTCAGGCCGGTGACCTTGTCACCGCCGATGACGTCCTCAACGGCGGTGTTCCAGACGAAGTTGATCTTCTCGTGGGCCAGTGCGCGGTCTGCCATGATCTTCGAAGCCCGCAGAGTATCCCGTCGGTGCACGACGGTCACGGACTTGGCGAACTTCGTCAGGAAGAGTGCCTCTTCCATGGCGGAGTCCCCGCCGCCAATAACGGCGATGTCCTGGTCCTTGAAAAAGAAACCATCGCAGGTTGCACACCAGCTGACACCGTGGCCTGACAGGCGCTTCTCATTGGGAAGGCCCAGCTCGCGGTAGGCAGAACCCGTGGACAGAATGATAGAACGTGCGCGGAAGGATTCACCGGTGCCGATGGTGACAGTCTTGATATCGCCGTCGAGCTCCAGTGAGGTGACATCCTCAAACTGGATCTCCGTGCCGAAGCGCGCAGCCTGCTTCTCGAAGTTCTCCATCAGGTCCGGGCCCATGATGCCATCTGGGAAGCCCGGGTAATTCTCCACATCAGTGGTGTTCATCAGTTCACCGCCGGCGGTCACTGATCCCGCCAGGAGCAAAGGCTTGAGATTGGCGCGGGCCGTGTAAACCGCTGCCGTGTAACCAGCCGGGCCAGAGCCGACGATGATGACATCACGTACGTCTGACGCGGTGTTTTCTGCGTTGCTCACTGAACGGTGAACCTCTTCCTTGGTCGATGCGCCTGCATTTCACTGCCGGCTCATTGCACAACTGATTCCATTTGCTGAATATTCCAGCCATGGGAGTGATGCGCCATACTCCGGGCATCGACCAGGTCAACACCGTGCAATCAACACACACCAAGAGAAGTGCCAGCCGCAGGACGCCTTAACAGGGTACCGTCTGGGACCCCGCTCCCCGGGGTCAGATGACGTTCCTGACGGACCGCCGGTTACTGAACCCGGACCTCGGCAAGCCGCAATCCGTAGCTGTACTGCGTCTTCGGCACAGCCAGCCGCGGCAGGGTATCAATCTGCACGATGACGTACTGGGCCGTGACAGGCGCGGCCAAGGGCATGGTCAGGTCCGTGGACGTGAAGCTGTTGGTGCCCACCTGCTTGGCGCCTTCCAGCGACGGCCTGTCGTTAGTGAGGACGTTGATGCGGCCGCCCGAAGCGCCGAGCTGCGTGAGTGTGATCGAGGAAACGGTGGACGGTTCCTGGAGCTTGATCACCAGCGGGACTCCGCCCTGGACCAGACCTCCCCAGTTTTCGGTGGCGAATTCCATGTTGGACCAGAAGCTGGCCGGATTGCCGTCATACGCCTTGACGAGGTCCACGTCATAAGTGGACGCAAAATCGAACTGGCCCTGGCGGGTGATGCTTTCGATGACCGGGGTTACTGCCGCAGGAGCGGAATTCGTAGGAGTGGCCTCCCCCGGGGAAGCTTCAGTGGCAACCGGGGTGGACTGTGTGGGCTCGTTGGCCACGGGATCATCGGACGGGAACAGCGAACCCAGTCGCGTCAGGGCGAACACCAGGCCAGCGATGAGTATAACGGCGAGCAGCCCGCCAACCAGCCAGCGCATGGAGCGCGGTTCCTTGCCATCGTCATCAACGTCGTCGTCATATTCCGCGACGGCGGGACTCACGGTAGCCGCGCCAGCGCCCGCACCTGCGGTGGCTGAACGGGCGAAAGCAGGGAACGCTGCGGCCGGACGGTCCCGCTCGGGATCGGTGTCTTCGGCAGCATCCTGGCGTGAGTCGTTCGCGTAGTCGTCTTCTGACCACAGCGAGACCTTGGGCGACGCTTCTTCGCGGTTGGAGGAAGCCGCAACAGCAGCAGCGCCAGCGGCACCTGCCGCAGCAGCCGTGCCATAGGCGGGTGTGCCCGGAGCTTTTTCTTCGGTCTGGTCGGCGTCGGCAGGCTTTTCCCGGTGGGCGTCGGCAGGCCGGGACTCAGGGGACGCGGCGGCGGCCGCCGGGGTTGGTTCAGTGGAGGGCGCGGAGGGCGGGGCCTCAGGCGCTGCGGGAACAGCGGAACTTGGTCGCGTGGTTGGAACCGGCGGTACGTGGCCTGCAGCGGCAGCCGGGTAAGGGCTGACCTGGCTGGGGTGGGAGTCCTGGTACCGGATGTAGCCGGCGCCGCCGTCGTGGTCCTCTTCCGGTTCATGGGACCGGGGCTGGCCGAAGATCTCGCTGCCCAGGGTGTCCGTGAAGAACGGCTCAACATACGGAGGATTCGGGGCCACCAGCAGGTCCAGCAGCTCAGCCGCGGAGGTGTGGTTGGTGATCAGGTACGTGGTGTCTTCGCTGACCCCGAGGTCCAGGACCTGGACGCTTCCGGGACGCTGGCCGGTGGCCACTTCGCGGGCGCTGGCGGCCACCTGCTCATTGTTGGAGGGGCCGGCAACGAGGATGCTGACGGGCCGGTTAAGTACCTGGTCAACTCCATCGAGCACCAGATCCTGGTCGTGCGAGGTCAACACCGTGGCCGTGACCTTGTAGCGGCCGCCAAGTACTGAGCCAACATCGATCGGCTGGGACACGTGTTCCTCCTAGACTGTCCGGGAATTGCCGGCGCGGATCTTACCGCCACCGTGCAAAGGCCCTTCGGCACGCCGCCGGACAACGTCCGCAACTACCTTCGTTCCTGTCCGATCCTAGCCGAAAGGCAGGCACCAAGCCGGGATGGAGCCCGTCGCCGGGCCGTTGATCAGCTCAGATCGCGCGGAAAATGCGGGTTGCTGCCGGCCGGACCCTGGTAGGTCCGGCGGCCGGGAATCGGGTGGTCCTCCGGGAGCTGATCTTTGGACGAATCCCCGGATGAATCTCCTGACGGATCCCCCGATGAAGCCGCAGGCGGCGCGGCAGGCGGCTCCGGGTCAACGCGAGCGGCGCGGAACGAGCCGGTGTCGAACTCGCCCGAAATGCTGGGAATCAGTCCGGTGTCGGCAGAGACCGTGGTGTGCTCCGTCGTCGGGCCCTGGCTCCGGTCAGCCCCGAAACCGTCAGCCATGGGTCCGGAACCGCGCCCGAGGCGCCCCAGCAGCGGCCGAAGCAGGTCACGCAGTTCGGAGACGCGGAAAAGCTTGAGGAGGAAGAGGTACGCCACCAGCATCACCGGTCCGGCCACGGCAAGGGTGATCAGGGCGGCGGGGCGTGAACTCCAGGCAAAACCGTCCGCACTGTAGGTACCCAGGAGCCAGAGCGCCAGGATGCCCACGACGGCGGAACCAAGGGCCGCGTACCCCATCCGGATGTAGGAATTGGCGATGCGCGGGCCGTCCAAGTGCCCCAGGAGACGGCGCAGGAAGATGGCGCTGATCACCACGGACATAATGTTTCCCACGGTGTACAGGGCAGCGATCGCGTAGATGATCTGTTCCGGCGGCAGGAACTGGATGGCGAACGCGCCCACCAGGTAGAGCACTGCCAGCAGCAACTGGATGTAGAACGGCGTCTTGGCGTCCTCGTTGGCATAGAACACCCGGGACATCATGAAGTTGGCACTGAGGAACGGGGTGCTGAGGGCAAGGATGGTGAGGGTCTGCGCCAGCATTACGCCGTCGCCACCGTCACCGCCGGAGAAGAACATGCCCAGCGGGCCGGCCAGCGCAAAGAGCGCCAGGGCGCCGAAAACAGTTGCCACGGCCATGGTCCGCAGGCCGTGGGACAGCGCGTCACGGAGGCTGTCGCGGTTGCCGTCCTGGGCCGCATGGGTCATCCGGTTGAACAGGACGGTGGCCAGTGAGAGCGCGATGACTGAGTGCGGCAACAGGTACAACTGGCTGGCCACTTCCAGCACGGCGTTGCCGGGAATCCGGGGAGAGTTCTCCCCTGGAGGGCCCAGCCGCACACGCTCTGCACCTGGGATGGTGGCGATCCTCATGACGTACAGGAACGCTGCCTGACCCACAACGGTGGTCACCAGGGTCCATACGCCCAACCTGGCGGCCTGGCCCAGCCCTACGCCACGCCACCCGAACCGCGGCCGCAGGCCCAGCTTCAGCCGGATGACGGGAATCAGCAGGATGGCCGTTTGGGCCACCACCCCGAACGTGGAGAAGCCGGCCACCATCAGGGTCTGCGTTGGACCCCAGTTCTCCAGGGTGTGCGGATTGGTGATGTTGGCGCCGAAGATCCAGATGAACATGCCCAGGCCGGCGATGGCTACCAGGTTATTAAGGATGGGCGCCCACATGGCTGGCCCGAAGGCCCCGTTGGCGTTCAGGACCTGGGTAAGAAGGGCGTAGAGGCCGTAGAAGAAGATCTGCGGCAGGCACCAAAACGCGAAAGTGACCGCCAGCGCCTTCTGCTGGGGCGAATATCCCTGCGTAGTGGCATCAATGACGAAGGGGGCCAGGATGGTGACCAGCGCCGTCAGGCTCAACAGCACCAGGACCGCCAGCGTCAGGAGCCTGCTGATGTAGTCGGCTCCCCTGTCCGGGGCCTTGCTGGCCTTGATGATCTGCGGGACCAGCACAGCATTGAAGGTTCCACCGGCTACCAGCAGGAAGATGAGGTTGGGGAGGTTGTTGGCGTTGATGAAGGTGTCATTAACAGTGGAGCCCAGGCCCAGGGCGGCAGCCAGCATCCAGGTCTTGGCGAAGCCCAGCAGCCGCGAGGCCAGGGTTCCCGCGGCCATGATGGCACTGGAACGGGTTTCACTGGACTGCGTGGGCAGGGTACGGGACGGCTGGTCATCCGGTTGCGGATCGACTGGCCGTTGTTCCTGGGACCCGGAATCCCGGGCGGCAAAGTTGCTTGACATCTGCTTCATCGTCTCACCCGGAAGCCCGTATCCGCGTACCGCCGCAGCGGGACCGGCATTTCAGGACAGCCACTTCCATGAACGGATCCCGGCTAGAGGTGCTCCGGAAGGACTTCCTTGGCCAGGTCCGCGATGCGCCGCTCATTCGGAAACGAAAGCTTCCGTGCGAGCTCGGCAATGGGCACCCAGGCAACGTCCACGGCCTCATGATCGGGATCGTTCTCGATGGTGAGCTGGCCGCCCGTTGCCTGCAGCAGGTAGTGATGGACAGTCTTGTGCACGCGGTGGCCGCTGACGGTGAACCAGTAGTCGATGCTTCCCAGGGGCGCCAGGATGCGGCCGTCAATGCCGGTTTCCTCCGCGATCTCCCGGACGGCGGCCTCTTCGTTGTTCTCCCGGCCTTCCGGATGCCCCTTCGGCAGGCACCATTCCAGCCGTCCGCCCCGGTTAAGGCGGGCGATGATCGCAACCCGCAGGACGTCGTCGGAAGTATCAACAACAACGCCTCCGGCGGAAACTTCCTCCACTGTGGGCAGCTGTGCCGCGGCCGAGGGCTGGACAGGCGCGACGTGGGCACCGATTGCCGATGGCAACGGTGCGTTTGTCCTCCTGCCGGGAGCGCTCGGTACGGGATGTGCCATGAGGTCCACTCTAACTACTCTTGCCCACTGATGATGACCGGAACATGACTTGCAGATGGACGGGGAGCAACGGCGCCAACCGGGCATTTCCGGAACCCGGCGCGGATCCGCGGGCAATTCTGGCGTCCACTGCCCGTTCTTTCTGCCAAGCTTAAGTAACTATGGCGCACGCACATCACAAGTCAGATCTCCAGACAGTTGCCTTCGAGGTGGACCCCGTGGTCCTGGAACTCGGGCAGCGCTTTGTTGACGCCGGCCATGAGCTTTCCCTGGTGGGCGGGCCAGTCCGGGACCTCTTCCTGGGCCGCACATCGCCGGACCTGGACTTCACCACGGATGCCACTCCGGACCAGACCCTTGGCCTGATCAAGAAGTGGGCAGACGCCTACTGGGAAATCGGCAGGGCCTTCGGAACCATCGGCATGCGCAAGGCCGGCTTCCAGATCGAGATCACCACATACCGGGCCGAGGCCTACGACTCCGAATCCCGCAAGCCGGTAGTGGCCTTCGGATCCTCCCTGAACGATGACCTGCAGCGCCGGGACTTCACCATCAACGCCATGGCGCTCCGGCTGCCGACCCTGGAACTCGTTGACCCCTACGGCGGTGTCCGCGACCTCCACGCCTCTGTGCTGGCCACCCCAGGAGCCCCTGAAGACTCCTTCTCCGATGACCCGCTGCGCATGATGCGCGCCGCCCGGTTTGCCTCGCAGCTGGGCGTCTCCGTGCGCGACGACGTCCGCCAGGCCATGACGGGCATGGCCGGGCGGATCAGCATCATCTCCGCAGAACGGGTACGGGACGAACTGACCAAGCTCATCTGCGGCGCCCAGCCACGGATCGGCGTGGACCTTCTGGTGGAAACGGGACTGGCAGACATTGTGCTGCCCGAGGTCTCAGCCCTGCGCCTGGAATCGGACGAGCACCACCGCCACAAGGACGTCTACCAGCACTCCCTCCAGGTCCTGGAGCAGGCTGCGGCGTTGGAAACAGACGCGGAAGGTGCCGTTCCCGGCCCTGACTTTGTGCTGCGGTTTGCGGCCTTGATGCACGACGTCGGCAAGCCGGCTACGCGCCGCTTTGAACCGGGCGGTGCGGTGTCCTTCCGCCATCACGACATGGTGGGATCAAAACTCACCACAAAACGCATGAAGGCGCTCCGCTTCGACAACGACACCACCAAGGCAGTGGCGCGGCTGGTGGAGCTGCACATGCGCTTTTATGGCTACGGGGAAGCCGGCTGGAGCGACTCCGCCGTCCGCCGCTACGTCACGGATGCCGGCCCGCTGCTGGAGCGCCTGCACCGGCTCACACGGTCCGACGTCACAACCCGCAACCAGAAAAAAGCGGACCGCCTGTCCTTTGCCTATGACGACCTCGAAGCCCGGATCGCAGAGCTGCGCGAACGCGAGTCCCTCGAAGCCGTCCGCCCGGACCTGGATGGAGCCCGCATCATGGCGCTCCTGGACCTGAAACCGGGCCCCGTGGTGGGCCGGGCCTACAAGTACCTGCTGGAGCTCCGGATGGAACACGGGCCCCTTGAACCGGACGACGCCGAGTCCCGGCTCCTGGCCTGGTGGGCCGAACAACCCGAGTCCGCAGCTGCTGGGGACGCCTCCGGTGACCTTACCGCCGTCGAACATTCCGCACAGAAGGAGTCAAAGTGAGCGATCCAGCCAGCATTGCCCGCCCCCAGTTGTGGATCCTGCGCCACGGCGAGACCGAATGGTCCAAGAGCGGCCAGTACACCGGCCTCACCGACCTGCCGCTCACCGTGGAAGGCGAGCAGCAGGCCGTGGAGGCCCGCCGCGTGCTGGATGCGATCGACTTTGACCTGGTCCTCACTTCCCCGCTCCGGCGCGCCCGGCGTACTGCCGAGCTGGCAGGCTTCCCGGACGCACAGCGCGAACCGCTGGCCGTGGAATGGAATTACGGCGACTACGAAGGCATCAGCTCGGACCTGATCCGCAAGGACAACCCCGACTACCTGATCTGGACCCACGGCGTCCCCAACGGCGAAGCGCTCGAAGACGTAGCGGCGCGTGCAGACAAGATCATTGCCCGGGTACTCGAATCCGGCCTGGACAACGTCCTGGTGGTGGCACATGGCCACTTCTCCAGGATCCTGACTGCCCGCTGGCTGGAATTGTCCCCCGTTGAGGGCCGGCACTTCATCCTGGGGACGGCCAAGGTGTGCACTTTGGGCTGGGACAAAAAGACCCCGGCGATCGTCCGATGGGGTCTGTAAACAAAGTTTTCTAAACTTTTTTGGGAAATTACCGCCAACTGGCTAGGAATTGCCGTAGACGTAGGGTAATTTACTTTATGACCCCAGAGCGTCTTGCCAGGGTCCAGGCGCGCATTATCCAGCCAGTCAGCTGAGGTAATGGCAGTACAGAAAAGGAGGTTGGGAAAAAATGATTACTTTGACTAGCGGATGGAAGATGACCACCGTAGCCGCCCCGACCTCTGCTGTACGCGCGCGCCGTTTTTCCTGGAATTATCGCTCCGAAGGCTAAGGAATTCCCGGCTTGCAGCCGGTTGAACCCGTAGCCGCGGTGACGCCCTGAACAGGGGCGGAGCCTCGGAACCGCCAGGTCTGACACTGCGTCCACGCAGCACCCCATAGTTCGGAACCAGCTTTCAGTTGGGGCCTGCGTCGGCACACCCGTCAGGGAACCATCTTCGCCGCGGCGAATTCACCCCATATCCACCCTGGCATTTCCATGCCATTTCCAGCCATTAATGCGCATTTTTAATTGGCTCTAATTGGCATGTCTAAATTCGTTGCAATTCCGCGGCGAGCACTTACCGCAACCCCTTGAAAGGAGGTGGCACCATGGTGAAAAAAATCAGGAAGCTGATGTCCGACGTCGTCCGTCCCCGTCTCGGGGAGGTTGACCGCTTCGATCGGGACCGGCTGGAACAGCACCGTGAGTACGTCTACGTACTCATGCACCAGCACGTCAGCGGAATCCGCTGAGATGCGGCCAGTCCGGACCGGACGCATGATCAGCCAAGGAGGCATTCGATGATTCACATCGGAACTGATTCCCTGGGAGCCCACGCGGCTACGCGTGGGCTCCCCCCTTTTAACGTGCTTAACAGGGCGCAAGCCACCTGCTTGGTGGTACCGTCGCCTGCATGTCGCAGGTGAACGGGGCTGTGGTGCTGGGCCTTCCCCTCTCCGGGCGTGCCCTCGTGCAGAACAGCCCCGCCCGCAGGGTCCCGAGCCACGGCACCTACCTTATGGCCACCACCTATGCCATCGATCTGGTTCCTGTCGACACCCGTGGCCACAGCACGGCAGCCCGCGACTGGCGAAGAGTGCTGGCCACAGAACCGCCCGGGAGGTTCGTGGGCTTTGGGCTTCCGGTGCTGGCGCCAGCCCACGGGAAAGTAGTGCACGTCCACGATGGCGAGCCCGACCATGCTGCCAGGCGCTCACAGCTTGCGCTCATCCCCTACCTGCTGGGCCAGGCGGGCCGGCTTCGGCAGGGTGCGGCTGCACTTGCCGGAAACCATGTGGTGCTGGAGCTTGAGGACGGGCGCGGGTTTGTTGCGCTGGTTCACCTGCAGCGGGGTTCCATCCACGTTCGCCTGGGCGACGTGATCCTTGCGCAGCAACCAATCGCCGCGTGTGGGAATTCAGGTAACTCCACTGAGCCACACGTGCATCTGCAAGTGATGGACCGGGCCGATCCCATGACGGCAACCGGTCTGCCCATGGTCTTTGAACGCTTCGTTGAATATCACCGTGGAACCGCCCGGTTGATTGAGTCCGGGCTGCCAGCGGAGGGGTCAATCGTCGAAGCAGCTGACTGATTCCTGCATGCCGGTATGCTCGAATCCATGCAGCACTCAGGGCAGGTCCGGCAGCGGCAACGCGGCAGGCTCGTAGTGCCCAGCCGCAGCGATCTCTTCCTGCGGAAATTCACCGAATCAGCCGGCGGCCCCCTGGGCCGGCACTCCGCGCCGGGTCTCATTTCCCCTGGCGTGTTTACCGTGGAGCGCGTACTGATCCTTCTCACCCTTGCTGCTGCCTTGGCCGCTGTGGTGCTAAAGGGCTACTGCAGGGCCAATGGTTGGGACACGCCGGGCCAGTTTTACGCCACCTGCTATTCAGACTTCCCCGAAATGTTCCGGAACCGGGGACTGGCTGAGGGCAACCTTCCGTTCTTCACTGCGGGCGCCCGGATCGAGTATCCCGTCCTCATCGCGATCATTGCCGGAGTGAGTGCCCTACTGGTTCCCGGATCCGGTTCCCAGGCGGCTCCCACCGCCACCGATGACCGCATCCTCGCCTACTTCGATGTGAATGCCACACTGGTTATCGCCGTCTGGATCGTCACAGTGATCGCCACGGCACGCATGACCCGGCGCCGGCCCTGGGACGCAGCCATGGTGGCCGTTGCCCCCGGAATGGTGCTGGCCGGCCTGATCAACTGGGACATGTGGGCCGTGGCGTTACTGGCCCTGGGAATGTACTTCTTTTCCCGGGAGCGCCTGGTGCTGGCCGGGATCCTGATCGGACTGGGGATATCAACCAAGCTGTACCCGGTCCTGATCTTCGGTGCGATACTCTTGCTGGCCATCCGGACGGCGCGGTACAAGCCGCTGCTGGTGACGGGTGCCGCCACCGCAGGCTCCTGGCTGGTGGTCAACCTGCCCTTTGCGCTCACCAACTTTGACGCGTGGTCCTACTTTTTCCAGTTCAGCCAGGACCGGCCTGCCGGGTACAGCTCCCCCTGGTTTGCGTACAACCTGGCCGCCGGACGGTTTGGCTGGGCGGCTTTGGGGCCGGACACCATCAACGTTATGGCCCTCTGGGTTTTCATCATTGCCTGCGTCCTGATTGCCCTGGTGGCGTTGACCGCCCCGCGGAGGCCGCGCCTGGCCCAGCTGGCCTTCCTGATTGTGGCCGCTTTCCTCCTGACCAACAAGGTGTACTCGCCCCAGTTCGTCCTGTGGCTGATCCCCCTGGTGGCGCTGGCCCGGCCCAAGTGGCGTGACTTCCTGGTGTGGCAGGGCATCGAGGCCCTGCACTGGGCCGCGATCTGGCTCTACCTGGCACAGGTCACCAGCAACGGACCGTCGCAGAACAACCTGGACATGCCCTACTACGTCCTGGCCGTCCTGGCACACATGGTGGCCACGGCCTACCTTATGGCCCGCGTAGTCCAGGAAATCTACGATCCCGGCCTCGATCCCATCCGCAGGCACGGGATGGACGACCCCCAGGGCGGGCCCTTCGAGGACGCCCCCGACAGGTTCAGGCTGAACGGCTCCACTCTGAATCGCCCCTGGTTGAGCCGGCCCACGCCGGACCGCCCCCGGCTGTCCCGGTGACAGACGCCGTCGTCGTCGGTGCCGGACCCAACGGGCTCGCTGCTGCCGTGATGATGGCCCGTGCGGGGCTCCAGGTGGAGGTGTTCGAGGCGGCAGATACGGTGGGCGGCGGGACGCGCACCAAGGAACTGCTGGAACCTGGGCACGTGTATGACGTCTGCTCCGCCGTGCATCCCATGGCCCTGGCCTCGCCCTTCTTCCAGGCCTTTGAACTGGCGCAACGGGTGCACTTTGAGGTTCCGGAGCTTTCCTTCGGTTCGCCGCTGGATGGCGGACGTGCCGCGCTGGCGTTCCGTTCGCTGGAGCGGACTGCTGCTTCCCTGGGGTTCGACGGCGGAGCGTACTCACGGCTGTTCGCTCCCCTGGTGCGCCGGGTGGCCGGAGTTATGGACCTGACCCAGAACCAGTTGCTGCGGCTTCCCGGGGATCCAATGACGGCGGTCTTGTTCGCGGTGCGGACCCTGGAACAGGGTTCCCCGTTGTGGAACGCCAGGTTCCGGGGAGAGGCGGCGCCGGCACTCATGACGGGGGCCGCCGCGCATTCGGTGGGAAGGCACCCCTCGTTGTCCGCCACGGCGGCCGGACTGATGCTCACTACCCTGGCCCACGCCGTCGGATGGCCCGTTCCGGCCGGAGGCTCACAGGCCATCGCCGGGGCCATGGAAGCGGACATCCGCACGCACGGCGGAGAGATTCATACCGGACGGCGCATTGATTCATTGGGGCAGCTCCCGGCCGCAAGAGTGGTGCTGCTGGACCTGGCACCCGCAGGATTCCGCTCCCTGGCAGGCGATTCCCTCCCGGCACGGTACCGCCGCTCACTGGATACATTCCGTTACGGGAATGGATCATGCAAGGTGGATTTCATCCTCTCCGGACCGGTTCCGTGGGCCGCGCCGGAGCTGATGGACGCCGGCACCGTGCACGTAGGCGGAACCCGCGCCGAGGTTGCCCGGGCGGAGAATGAGGTTGCCGCGGGCCACCACCCCGAGCAGCCCTACGTCCTGGTGGCCCAGCCATCACGCTTCGATGCGGACCGCGCACCAGCCGGCCGGCACATCCTATGGAGCTACTGCCACGTGCCCCGGGGATCCACAGTGGACATGTCCCGTGCAGTCATTGCGCAACTGGAGCGGTTCGCCCCGGGTTTCCGGGACCTGATTGTGGGGTACCAGGTCACCACCGCGGCGCAGCTTTCCGGGTACAACGCGAACTATGTGGGCGGCGACTTCAGCGCAGGCGCGATGGACCTGGCGGGACTCATCCGCAGGCCGGTGGTCTCCCGCGTCCCATGGCGCACTCCGCTGCCCGGGGTCTACCTTTGTTCGTCGTCCACGCCGCCGGGGCCTGGGGTTACCGGCATGCCCGGCTACTTGGCTGCCCGGCAGGCCCTCGCAGACGTCTTCGGCAAGGAAGTTCCGTCGCTGGCGCTGTAGTTCACTGGCGCTGTAGTTCGCTGGCGCTGTACTTCGCTGGTGCCGGAGCCTGCCACGGCTGCCCGCCCTCAAGGGGCTTACCGGCCCACGCTTCCCGGCCCTGGCAGATTTAACGGAAAGTGCTTGACCCGGGCCCAAATCAACGTGATTATTAGTGCAACTTTGCGTGCGAGTTTGATCACAAAAAATCACTCCCTAGAAAGTGGGCCACCCTTGATTAGAGCCAACTCCGGCACGGGCGCACTGCGCCGGGAATGCCGGTTCCCCAGCCGGCATCCTGGCACGAAGGCAGCGGCCCTTGGACTTGCGGCGCTCCTCCTCACCACCGGTATTCCAGCCCTGACCTCCACCCCGCCCGCAGCGGCGGCGCCAGGGGATCCGGCCGCCGTCAAAACCGTTACGCCGGAGGTGCCGGTGGACGCCTCCGGGGCCCCGGTGGGGGCTATCACCGGATTCACCCAGAACAACAACGTCATAGACCTCACAGCCAAAGCCGGCGCCCTCCGGCTGACCTTCCTGGACGAGAAGAACTTCCGCCTGGAGGCAGATCCGTCAGGAACATTCACGGACCCGGCCAACACGGACCAGGGTGATCCTGCCCGCACCGCCAACATCGTCGTTGGCAAGGACAAGTTCGCCGGTACCGCCGTCGAGGTCTCCGACGGGGACGTGCTGGTGGCAAAAACCGCTGCGATCGCCGTCGAAATCAATAAGGCCACGGCACAACTGAAGGTGAGCAGGGCTGATGGCTCCCTGGTTTTTGCTGAATCCTCACCCATTACCTTCGGGGCCAACTCGGCTACCCAGCACCTCCTTCCGCAGGACGGCGAACAGTTCATTGGCGGCGGCATGCAGAACGGCCGCTCCGTCCATACCGGGGCACTGATCAACATTGCCCGGAACTTTGACTGGGATGACGACGGGTACCCCAACGCCGTTCCGTACTACATGTCCTCCAAGGGCTACGGCGTCCTTCGTGACACCTTTGCCCGGGGCTCCTATGATTTTGGCGGCCAGCCCACAGCCACGCATGAAGAGAAGCGCTTCGACGCCTACTACTTCGTAGGCGACTACAAGCAATCCCTCAGTGCCTACACCACACTGACCGGCAAGCCGATGATGCCGCCGGTCTACGCCCTCGAATACGGCGACGCCGATTGCTACAACCGTTCCAATCCCGGCTACTCCTCCTCAGGTTACGGCGACCCGGACGGGGCCAAGCAGCGCACCCCGGACGCCATCAAGACCGCCCGCAAGTTTGTGGAGAATGACATGCCCGCGGGCTGGATGCTGGTCAACGATGGCTACGGCTGCGAATACCAGGAGTTGCCTGAAACTGTCAGCAACATTGAGGAAGAGACAGCCCTCAAGGTGGGCCTCTGGACCCAGCGCTCCCTGACCAACCAGGCCTACGAAGTGGGTGAAGCAGGCGTTCGCCTGCGCAAGCTCGACGTCGCGTGGGTGGGAGAAGGCTATCGCCAGGCCCTCACCGGTTGCGAGGCCGCACACAGCGGCATCGAGGAGCATTCAGACGCCCGCGGCACATCCCTGATGGTGGAAGGCTGGGCGGGCTCCCAGCGCTGCGGCATGCAGTGGACCGGGGACCACTCGGGCAACCTTGATGCCATACGCTGGCAGGTCTCTGCGCTCACCGGAGCCGGAAACTCCGGCCTGGCATTCACTACCGGCGACGTCGACGGAATCTTCGGCGGATCTGCCGAATCCTACGTGCGTGACCTGCAGTGGAAGGCATTCGCGCCGGCCCTCTATTCCATGTCCGGCTGGGCACAGACGGACAAACGCCCCTGGCTCTATGGTGACCAGGCAACTGCCATCAACCGCCAGTACCTGCAGCTGCGCCAGCAGCTTATGCCGTTCATCTATACGCTGGCCCGGGAAGCTTCCGACACCGGCGTATCGATGATGCGCTCCATGGCCCTGGAATTTCCTGACCAGCAGTGGTCCTATGGCGCAGAGGCAAACAACCAGTTCATGCTCGGCTCCGACTTCCTGGTGGCGCCGGTCTTTACCCAGACAGACGTTCGCAACGGAATCTTCCTGCCCGCCGGCCAGCAATGGGTGGACTACTGGACGGGCAAGCTGTACCAGGGCGGCCAGATCCTGAACGGCTACAGCGCACCGCTGGACAAGCTGCCCGTGTTCGTCCGTGCCGGTGCCGTGGTGCCGCAGGGCATCGTGGCGCGGAATGCGTCCCTGGTACCGGAGGATTCGCCCATAACCCTGGACATCTACCCCAAGGGCAGGAACAGCTTCAGCCTGTATGAGGATGACAAGGTCACCCGGCAGTACAAGTCCGGCGAGGCCTCAACGCAGGTGTTCGACGTTAAGGCTCCCGACTATGGTCCGGGGACGGTCTCCGTCACTATCGGGGCGCGCACCGGCGAATACAACGGCAAGGCTTCCGCGCGGCCATACCAGCTGACCGTCCACGCCGGAGCTGCTCCCCAGGAAGTCCGGATGGGTGCCAAGCTCCTGCCGAAACTGGGCGACCAGGCCGCCTTCGATGCCGCTGCGACCGGGTGGTACTTCGATAAGGCCGGCTTCGGGACGGTTAAGGTCAAGACGGGCCCCATCGCCTCGGACCGTACGGCGGAAATCCTGCTCAAGCAGGCCGGCCCGCTCGGCGGCGCCAGCCAGGAAGCCACCGCCGCTGAGGTCCGGGTGACCACCGGCAAACAGGTATTCCAGAATGAGGAAACCACCGTCACCGCCGAGTTCGTCAACACCGGAAAATCGGCCAAGTCCAACGTTGTGCTCACTCCGGCGCTGCCGGATGGCTGGACAGTCAAGACGGCCGGCGGTGCCTCGGCTGCCACCGTGGCAGGCGGCCGATCGATCACAGCAACATTCGTGGTTTCCCCCGGTACCGGTGCAAAGGCGGGTCCGCAGACCGTCCGTGTCTCGGCGTCGTACGCTGCTGCCGACTCCAGCCCGCAATCGGTGACCGGCGGCAACCAGATCTATGTTGCCTACGGATCCCTGGCCGCGGCGTACAACGCAGTGTCCGTCACCACCCTGGCGGGCAAGGCAACCGGAAACTTCGACGGCGGCGGGGCAACCTTCGCAGCCGAACAGCTGGCCACAGCGCCCATTCCGGCAGGCGGCGTACGTCCGGGAAGTACCGTCACTGTGGCAGCCGGGACTCCCAAGCAGGTGGACTACACCTGGCCGGAGGCGGGACCGGACGTGCCCAACTCTGTAGCGCTGTCCGCCCAGACCATTGCGGTCAGGGGCCAGGGAACGCACCTGGCAGTACTTGGTTCGGCGGCTGTGGGTGGCGGAATCAGCCCAACGCTGACGCTCACCTACACCGACGGGACATCAGAGAAGCAGTCCATTTTCTTCCCCAACTGGCTGCAGCCGTCAGTGCTCAACGGTGCGGTGGTCGCGGTGTCCGAATTCGGCCGCAACTCAGCCGCCGGTCCGTCACCGGAGTACACGCAGTACAAGTACCAGGTGTTCTCCAACACGGTCCGGCTGAATCCCACCAAGGAGCTGGCATCCGTCACCCTGCCCACGGAGACGCGAGTGAAGTTCTTCGACTGGAAGGTGGCTTCGCAGCCGCTGCCGGACGCACCACAGGGCACTGTGTATGCCTCCGAAACCCCCTGGGTCCAGGCCACGAACGGCTGGGGCGTGATCGGCATCAACGTGGCCAACAAGGACAGCGAGAGCTCCCCTGACAAGCCACTGGCGATCAACTACACAGACCCGGCAACGGGCCTGCAGCCCACCTTCGATAAAGGACTGGGGGTCCATGCGCCGTCCACGATCACGTACTACCTGGGCGGGAAGTGCACGTCCTTTACCGCCCAGGTGGGGCTGGAAAGCGACTTTGGCGGAAACATCATCTTCAAGGTGAACGCCGACGGCGTGAACAAGTACCAGTCGCGCACCTACACACCGGGCTTCGCCCCGGAAAGCGTGGACGTTGACGTGACAGGGGCGGCCTACGTGGACTTGGTGGTTGACCCGTCCGGCTCAATCAACGGCGCACACGGCGTGTGGGGCGACGCGAAGTTCACCTGCACACCCTGAGCCTGCCCGCTCCCGGGCAATAAACAGCAGTACGACGGCGGCCGGTCACCTTCCCCACGGAGGCGACCGGCCGCCGTCGTGGTTGTCCGTCATGCACTGTCTGTGGGGCAAGGCATAATGGCGCGGGTGGGGAAAACAAAAAATCTTGTTATTGGCCTTGTCACTTTAATGCTTGCCGCACCGCTTGCTGCGTGCGACGACGGCAGGTCCGGGGCGGAGGCGGCGGCAAAGGAGCTCGCGTCTTCGCTGTCCGCGCTCGACGTCGGGTCCCTCGCCATTGAGGGCACGGACGCCGCAGCCGCCAACCAGCAGCTCAAGGACACCTTTGCCGGTCTCGGTGACGTGAAACCATCCGTGGAATCAGGCGAGCTGACACTGGACGGTTCAACAGCCACTGTGCCGTTGGACTTCACCTGGAACTTCGGCGGGACTCCCTGGGAGTACAGCTCGCAGGCCGAACTGACCAAGTCCGGGGATGAGTGGGCTGTCCGCTGGGAGCCGGCGCTGCTGGCGCCCCGCCTGGAGGAAGGCGAGAAGCTCAGCCTGCGGAGTGTGGAGGCGCCGCGCGGCCAGATCCTGGGTGCCGGAGACGCGCCGATCGTGCAGGAGCGTCCCGTGCTGCGTGTGGGCCTGGACAAGACCAGGGTCCCGGCAGACCAGGCGGAGGCGTCGGCCCGCGCTCTGGCTGAACTGCTGGGCCTGGATCCGGATGCGTTCGCCGAGCAGACCGCAGCGTCCGGAGCCGAAGCCTTTGTTGAGGGCATTGTGCTGCGTGAGTACACCGCGGACATCACAGCGGAAAAGGTCCAGGCGATTCCCGGTGCCGTGGCGCTGAGCGACACCATGGCCCTGGCACCCACCCGCACTTTTGCCCGCCCTTTGCTGGGCAGCGTGGGCCTGGCGAATGCCGAGCAGATCGAGAAGTCCAACGGTGCGCTCCAGGAGGGCGACAGCACCGGAACCGGCGGGCTGCAGCAGCAGTACGACGCCCAGCTGCGCGGCAAGGACGGCGTCCAGGTTGTTGCAGCGATACCCGCGCCGGCCGACGGCTCAGGGACCACCGGCACGAAGGTCTTCTTTGAAGCTCCCCCTACGCCGGGCACCACGCTGAAGACCACCCTTGACCTGAATCTCCAGCAGCTGGCTGAAGACACCCTCGCAGGGGTTGGACCGGCGTCGGCCATTGTGGCTTTGCGGCCCTCATCCGGTGCCGTCCTGGCCGCCGCCTCCGGTCCGGGAAGCAACGGCTACAACACCGCGATGCTGGGCCAGTATGCTCCCGGTTCCACCTTCAAGATCATCGATTCGCTGGCCATGTTCCGCAACGGGATGACAGCCGATTCAACGGTCCAGTGCACGCCCACCATCACGGTGGACGGCCGCACCTTCAGGAACGCGCCCGGCTACCCCGAATCGTCCATTGGCGGGGTGACCCTGCGCGATGCCTTCGCGCACTCCTGCAACACGGCCTTCATCGCAGCCCGGGACCAGGTCACCCAGGCGCAGCTCGAATCGGCCGCCATGTCCATGGGCGTGGCCGTGGAAGCACCCCGCCTGGGGGCGGCCGCGTTCCTGGGATCAGTCCCGGGCGAGGCCGAAGGCACAGAGCATGCCGCGTCAATGATCGGCCAGGGCAAAGTCCTGATGTCGCCCCTGACCGCGGCGATCATGGCTGGTTCAGTGGCCAAGGGCGCCCCCGTGTCACCACAGTTGGTCCTGAACCCCGACGACGGCGCCCCCACCGGGACTGCCAGTGGAACACCCACGGAAGGGCCGACGTCGTCTGCGGCTCCCACAGCGTCCACCTCCGTCAGCCCGGCGGCGCCCTCCGCGGCGTCGGACAAGCCGATTACGGCCGAGGAGGCCGCCGCCCTGGGCGACATGATGCGCGCAGTGGTCACCTCCGGACACGCCGGGTTCCTGTCCGCAGTGCCGGGAGCACCGGTTGGCGCAAAAACCGGCACCGCGGAGTTCGGAAGCGAGAACCCGCCCAAGACGCACGCGTGGATTGTGGCGGTGCACGGCGACCTCGCCGTAGCAGTGTTTGTTGAGGAGGGTGGACTTGGTGCGGAGGTGTCCGGACCCCTGCTGCAGAAGTTCCTGACGGCGGCCGGCTGACCTCTGTGCCGAACAGGGGTCCCCGGACCGCCATCCTCCGCTGCGTGCCGTGGGAGAATTGACCAGTGGCCCATATTGACGTCTCCGGCATCGACTACTTCCTCTCCGACGGAACCCAGCTCCTCAACGGAGTGACCTTCAAGGTCCCGGACGGCACCAAAACGGCGCTGATCGGGCCCAACGGCACCGGAAAGACCACGCTGTTCCGCATCATTGCCGGGGACCTGAACCCGGATGAAGGCGTGGTGGGCAGGTCCGGCAATATGGGCATCATGCGCCAGTTCGTGGGCCAGGTCCGCGACGACTCCACCGTCCGGGACCTCCTGGTCTCCGCCGCGCCTCCAGGGCTGGCCGCCGCGGCGAAGGCCGTGGACGAAACCGAACTGGCCATGCTGGAGCACGACGACGAACCCACCCAGATGGCCTACGCCCAGGCAATCGTGGACTGGGGCGATGCCGGCGGCTACGACGTCGAAACCGTGTGGGACGAAGTCTGCATGGCCGCACTGGGACTGCCCTTTGACAAGGCACAGCACCGGCGGGCCTCCACCCTGTCCGGCGGCGAGCAGAAGCGGCTGGTCCTGGAAGCACTGTTCGCCGGTCCGGACGAGCTGCTGCTCCTGGACGAACCGGACAACTACCTGGACGTTCCGGGCAAGCGCTGGCTTGAAGGCAAGCTGAACGAATCCCGCAAGACGGTCCTGTTCATCAGCCACGACCGCGAACTGCTCAACAACGCCGCAGGACGCATCGGCACCCTGGAACCGGGCATTAACGGCGCCGGCGCCTGGGTCCACGGCGGCGGCTTCGAGTCCTACGTGGACGCCCGCGCCGACCGGAACGCGCGGTTCGAGGAGCTTCGCAAGCGCTGGGACGAGGAGCACGTCAAGCTCAAGGAACTCGTCAACATGTACAAGAACAAGGCCGCCTTCCGTTCGGACATGGCCAACCGCTACCACGCGGCGCAGACCCGCCTGGCGAAGTTCCTGGAAATCGGCCCGCCCGAGGCGCTGCCCATTGAGCAGAACGTGAAGATGCGGCTCAAGGGCGGCCGGACCGCCAAGCGCGCCATCGTCGCGGAGAAGCTGGAACTCACGGGACTGATGAAGCCGTTCTCCACCGAGGTGTGGTTCGGGGACCGCGTTGGTGTCCTGGGCTCCAACGGTTCCGGCAAGAGCCACTTCCTCCGGCTCCTGGCCACGGGAGGCACCGATCCGGAACGCGAGCACCTGCCCGTTTCCGACGTCGAAATCGCCGAAGTGCCCCATGAAGGCACGGTGAAGCTTGGCGCCCGCATCCGCCCGGGATTCTTCGCGCAGACGCACGTGCGTCCGGACCTGCTGGGCAAGACGCTGCTGGACATCCTGCACCGCGGCGACGAGCACCGCTCCGGCCTGGGGCGCGAGGCCGCTGCCGGCGCGCTGGACGGCTATGGACTGGCCGGCCAGTCCGAGCAGAAGTACGAGTCCCTGTCAGGCGGCCAGCAGGCCCGCTTCCAGATCCTGCTGCTGCAGCTCTCCGGCGCCACCCTGCTGCTCCTTGATGAGCCCACGGACAACCTGGACCTGCATTCGGCGGAGGCGCTGGAACGCGCCATCGACCACTTTGAAGGCACGGTCCTGGCCGTCACGCACGACCGCTGGTTTGCCCGGACGTTCGACCGTTTCCTGGTGTTCGGATCAGACGGCAAGGTCTACGAATCGGCAGAGCCCGTGTGGGATGAAAAGCGCGTGGAGCGGATCCGCTAGTCCAGCGTGGAGGCCAGCCCGGCTTCCGGCCCGGCGGTGCCTCCCATGGCGGCCACCAGGCGCTCCCGCGCGCGGCCCAGGTGTTCATCGAGCAGCTGGGCGGCGGCGTCGCCCTGGCCGGACTCGATGAGTTCGAGGATCCTCTGGTGTTCGTTGTGGATCAGCGCGTTGTCCAGGAGGTGGAGGGACTGGACGCGGACCATGCACATCCGCACCTCGCCCACCAGGGAGCGGTACATCCGGCTGATGCGTTCATTGCCCACGGCGTCAATCAGGCTCAGGTGGAAGCGCATGTCCGGTTCAACAACGTCCAGCGGCGCGCCGCTCTGCAGCGCCGCGATCTCACTGTTGGCCAGGACTGCGTCCCCGGGCACTGCCTTGTCCCGCGCGAGCCTGCGGAGCACTTCGCTTTCCAGGTAGGCGCGGGCCAGATAGATATCCCGAACGGATTCGGGTCCGAGTTCTATAACGCGTGCGGTCTTGTGAGTACCCCGGTCCAGCAGGCCTTCGGCCACCAGTTTTTCGATCGATGCCTTTGCCGTGGGGCGGGCCACCTCATACGTGGTGGCGACGTCCGTTTCCGTGAGCATTTGCCCGGAGACGAGGTCTCCCGTGAAGATCCGGCTCCGCAGATCGGCAGCGATCGCCTCGACGATCGATACTGCTGCAATCCGCCCGGCCACCGGAACCCCTTTTCATTGCACTGTGCTGGCTTGTCCCATCTTGCCAGAAATGCGAACAACAACACTTGACCGTCATGTGTACTTGTTAGACAATCGAAAGGCGCCACGGTGTTGTGACGCCTGACACGTCCGGAGACCTTATGTTCCAGCAGATTCTTGACCCGATTGCCGGGTCCCTTGTTCTTTCAGCCCTTTGCGCGGCCCTCCCCCTGCTCCTCCTCTTCGTCCTCCTGGGCGTCTTCAAGGTCAAGGCGCCCAAAGCTGCGCTGGCTGGCCTGGCATTGTCCCTGATGCTCGCGATTGTGGGCTGGCAGATGCCCGTAGGCCAGGCATTGAGCGCCACCGCGGCGGGGATCTTCTACGGGCTGTTCCCCATCCTGTGGATCCTGATCAATGCCTTGTGGATTTACCGGCTGACGGTGGCCACTCCCTGGTTCGAGGTGTTGGGCCGCACCATCAGGTCCATCTCCAACGACCTCCGGATCCTCTCCATCCTGATCGCCTTCTGCTTCGGCGCGCTGCTGGAGTCGCTCGCGGGGTTCGGGGCGCCCGTGGCCATCTCGGCCGCCATGCTCATGGCCGCGGGAATGAAGCCGCTCAAATCAGCAGTGGTATCCCTGCTGGCCAACACCGCACCCGTGGCCTTCGGAGCAATGGCAGCCCCGATCATCGCCCTGAACGGTGTAACGGGACTTCCGCTGGATGAGCTTTCCTCTATGGCCGGCCGCCAGACGCCCTTCATCGCGCTCATTGTTCCGCTGCTGCTGGTGTTCATCGTTGACGGCCGTCGCGGCCTGAAGCAGACGTGGCCCGTAGCCCTGGTGGCGGGCGTTGCCTTTGGCGCGGCCCAGTTCGTGACGTCCAACTTCTTCGCCGTGGAACTGACGGATGTTGTGGCTGCCGTGGTGACAGTTGCCGCAGTACTGCTGATGCTGAAGGTCTGGCAGCCGAAGGAATCCGTCTCAGCCGAAGCTGCCGCCGGAAGTGCTGAAGCGGCCGTGGAAGTTGCCCGTGCGGGTGCCGCCGGTTCCAGGCACGCAGCCTCCGGCAACGCGCCCACGACCGGCATCGCGTCGCCAGGAGATACCTCCGCAGCAGCAGCCACCGTCGACAGCAACCGGCCCGCGGCGCGGCAGATCTGGATGGCAATCGCGCCCTACCTGATCATCATCGCCGTGTTCTCCGTTGCCCAGATCCCGTCAGTCAAGACCTGGCTGGGACAGGTTGGCAGCGTGACGTTCGCCTGGCCGGGCCTGCACATCACCGACGCCGCGGGCAACCCGGTTTCCGGCACCAAGTTCAAGCTGGACCACCTCAAAGCAACGGGCACACTCCTCCTGTTCTCCGGGCTGATCACCATGGCGCTGTACAAGATCACCGCCTCACAGGGCCTGAAGATCTACCGGGACACCCTGGTCCAGTTGCGCTGGACTATTGTCACAGTCACCGCCGTGCTGGGATTGTCCTTTGTCATGAACCTTTCCGGCCAGACCACCACCCTCGGGTTTGCCCTGGCGTCCGCGGGCGGCTTCTTCGCCATCCTTTCGCCGCTGATCGGCTGGATCGGCGTGGCCCTCACCGGCTCGGACACGTCCTCCAACTCGCTGTTCGGGCAGATGCAGGCGACCGCCGCGGAGCAGACAGGCTTGTCGCCGGTGCTGATGGCGGCTTCCAACTCCTCCGCCGGGGTGATGGGCAAGATGCTTTCGCTGCAGAACCTGGCCGTGGCCTCCGCCGCGGTGGGCCTGGACGGGGCCGAGGGAACACTGTTCCGCAAGCTGATCGGCTGGAGCCTGGCCCTGCTGGCCCTGATCACGGTGCTGATCTTCCTGCAGTCCACCCCCGTACTCGACTGGATGGTGCCGTAGTGCCCCTGCTTGACATGGCCCCTTTCCGGAACGCGGTGCAGGATCCCGCGCAGGTGAAGACCCGCGCGATCGATCTGCACGCGAACGCCCATGATGCCTCGCATTTCCTCCTGGTTCCGCAGGCTGTGGTCACCGCCGGCAGTGCGGATGAGGTGGGCCGGCTCCTGCGGGCCAGTGCGGCCCAGGGGGTGCCGCTGACCCTGCGCTCCGGCGGCACCAGTCTCAGCGGGCAGGCCGTGAGCGACGGCGTGCTGGTGGACGTGCGCCGGAACTTCCGGGATATTGAAGTGCTCGACGGCGGCACCAGGGTCCGCGTCCAGCCGGGCGTCACGGTCAGGGCGCTCAACGCCCGCCTGGCCAGGTACGGCCGGAAGTTCGGCCCCGATCCGGCCAGCGAAGCGGCGTGCACGATTGGCGGCGTGATTGCCAACAACTCTTCGGGCATGAACTGCGGCACGGTGGACAACACCTACCGCACCCTGGAGTCGCTCACGGTAGTGCTGCCCTCCGGGACAGTCATCGACACCGGGGACCCGGACGCGGACCGGAAGCTCCGCTCGCTGGAGCCTGAACTGTACGAGGGACTGTCCCGGCTGGCTGGCCGCGTCAGGGGAAACCAGGACTCCGTGAACCGGATCCGGCAGCAGTTCTCCATGAAGAACACCATGGGCTACGGGCTGAACTCCCTGCTGGATTTCCGGGACCCGGTGGACATCATGGCCCACCTGATCGTGGGCAGCGAAGGCACGCTGGGTTTTGTGGCCGAGGCTGTTTTCCGCACCATCCCCAGGCTGCCGCACGCTGCCGCCGGCCTGCTGGTGTTCCCGGACCTTGAAGCGGCCAATGCCGCGTTGCCCGCCCTGGTGGAAACGGGGGCAGCAACCATTGAACTGCTCGATGCCCTGTCCCTGAAGGTGGGCCAGGGGCTTAAGGGAACTCCCGCCGTCGTACAGGATCTTGCCGTGCAGGATCACGCGGCGCTGCTGGTGGAGTATTCGGCCGGCAGCAGGGAACACCTGGAAGAGCTCCAGGCCGGCGGCGCCAGTGTGCTTCCCGGACTGGGGCTGTCCGCTCCGGCCAGGTTCACCGGAGACGCCAGGGAGCGGGGGCAGCTGTGGCACCTCCGGAAGGGGCTCTACGCGTCGGTGGCCGGCGCGCGACCCCAGGGCACCACCGCGCTGCTGGAGGACATTGTGGTTCCCGTTCCGGTGCTGGGACGCACGTGCCGGGAACTGATCCGGCTCTTTGACAAGTACGCCTACAGCAACAGCGTCATCTTTGGCCATGCCAAGGACGGAAACGTGCACTTTATGCTGACGGACGGCTTCGCCACCGCGGCCGAGCTGGAGCGTTACAGCGCGTTCACCGAGGACATGGTGGAGGTGGTCCTGGCCGAGGGCGGCTCGCTGAAAGCCGAGCACGGAACAGGCCGCGTGATGGCGCCGTACGTCCGCCGGCAGTACGGCGACGAGCTGTACAGCGTGATGCGCAGTATCAAGGCGCTCTTCGATCCTGCGGGAATGCTCAACCCCGGCGTGGTGATGGACGATGACCCCACCGCCCACCTGCGGCACATCAAGACAGCGCCCCCAGTGGCCGAGGAGGTGGACCGTTGCGTTTCCTGTGGCTACTGCGAGCCGGTCTGCCCCAGCAAGGACATCACCCTCACGCCGCGCCAGCGGATCGTGACGCTGCGCGCCATTGAGGCCGCCCGGCTGGCCGGAAACGCTGAACTGGTCAGGGAGCTGGAGAAGGATTACGACTACGAGTCCGTGGACACGTGCGCCGTGGACGGCATGTGCCAGACCGCGTGCCCGGTGGACATCAACACAGGCCTGCTGGTCAAGCGACTGAGGAAGTCCGACGCCGGTCCGGTCGCCAATGCTGCGTGGAACACGGCAGCCAGGCACTGGGACGGCGTGACGAGGGGCGCTTCACTGGCCCTGACCGTGGTGGACAAGGTCCCGCCCGCGCTGGTAACCCCGCCCAACAAGGCAGCCCGCGCGGTGCTGGGCAAGGACACGGTGCCGCTGTACTCTCCTGAACTGCCGGCCGGCGGTTCCGTACGGAAACGCCCGACGCCGGAAGGTTCCGTGGACGCCGTGTACTTCCCTGCGTGCGTGGGCACCATGTTCGGCCCGGCGGAGGCGGCCCCGGGAACTGCAGGCCGGGGAGTCCAGTACAGCTTCGAGCAGCTGGCCGCCCGCGCCGGGCTGGCCCTGCTGGTTCCGGAAGGAATCGATGGCCTCTGCTGTGGCACGCCCTGGTCCTCCAAAGGCATGGCGGCGGGGCAGGCCACCATGCGGGAAAAGACGCTGGCGGCACTGCGGGAGGCCACCCGCGACGGCGAACTGCCCATTGTCTGCGATGCGTCTTCCTGCACGGAGGGCCTGCATCAGGCCGTGGAATCGGAGGAACCCGTCCCGGGCCGGCGCGCCCTCCGGATCGTTGACGCCGTTGACTTCGCCGCCGAACGGATTCTCCCGCTGCTGCCCGGCCACGGGAAGCTGGAACGCCTGGCCCTGCATCCCACCTGCTCGTCCACGCGGCTGGGCCTCAACGATGCCTTGCAGGCGGTGGCCGGAGCGGTGGCCGAGACTGTGGAGGTTCCGGAGAGCTGGGGCTGCTGCGCCTTTGCCGGGGACCGCGGGATGCTGCATCCGGAACTCACGGCGTCGGCCACTGCGCGGCAGGCGGCAGAGGTTGTTGCCATGGAAGCCCCCGCGCACGCCTCCTGCAACAGGACCTGCGAACTGGGAATGACACGGGCAACCGGGGCCCAGTACCGGCATGTGCTCGAACTCCTGGAAGAGGTGACCGGCTAAGGGCAGGAAAGCTCCCGGGGACGGTTAGCATTTGGTGGGTGAAGCAGAAAAATCCCGGTACCGGGGCAGCGGAAGCGGTCATCCTATGAGCACGGCAACGGGCACCTCGGTCAGGGCCGCCGGCATTGCCACGTTTATTGTTTTCGGCGCCAACGGCCTGGTGTTCGCCAGCTGGGCTGCGCGGATTCCGGCTGTCACCGAAACGCTGCAGATCACTTCCGGGCAGATGGGGACGTTACTGCTTTGCACGGCCCTGGGATCGCTGCTGGCGCTCCCTACGGCCGGACTGGTGGTGGCCCGGCTGGGCACGGCCAATACGGTCCGGGCCGGCGGCATGCTCGCCGCTGTTGCCGGGCTGGGCATCGCGGGGTCCCTGCAGTTCCACTCCATCCCGGGAACCGCCGTCGCGCTGTTCTTCTTCGGCATTGCGATCGGCCTGTGGGACGTGGCCCAGAATATTGAAGGGGCCGACGTCGAACATCGCCTCAGGCGGACCATCATGCCGCAGTTCCATGCTGCGTTCAGCGGCGGGGCATTTGTGGGGGCACTGATCGGCGCCGGGCTGTCCCAGCTGGGGGTTGATCTGCCGTTGCACCTGCTGGTGATTGTGGTGCTCGTGGCCGTGCTGACGCTGGTCACGCCGCGCTATTTCCTCCCCCACATCGCGGCGCCTGAGCATAACCCGAAGGACGGAAAGGCCGGCTCCGGGTCAGCGTGGCGGGACGGCCGCACCCTGCTGATCGGCGTAGTGGTGCTGGGCGCAACGCTCACCGAGGGAGCAGGAAATGACTGGATCGCCAAGGCCGCGGTGGATGGCTTGGGCGCCTCCGAATCCCTGGGTGCCCTGCTGTTCGCGCTGTTTGTCCTGGCCATGACCGCCATGCGGTTCTTCGGCGGGCGGTACATCGACCGCTACGGCCGGGTGGCTGTGCTGCGAGCCAGCATGGCGGCCGCCGCGGCGGGCCTGGCCTTGTTTGTCCTCGCCGGTAACGTGTGGCTGGCGGCGGCTGGAGCTGCCCTGTGGGGCATCGGCGCGGCACTGGCCTTTCCCATGGGGATGTCCGCTGCGGCCGATGATCCGGTCCATGCGGCCCGCCGGGTATCCGTGGTCTCCACGATCGGCTACGTTGCCTTCCTGGCCGGGCCACCGTTGCTGGGCTACCTTGGCGACATCACGGGGATCCACCGGGCACTCCTGGCGATCATGGCGCCAATCCTGCTGGCGCTTGTCCTGGCGGGCGTGGCCAAACCGCTGGCAGCCAGGAACGACCAGGGCTGACCCATGCGGCGCGCTTTTGAGCCTCGCGGAACGTCGCTGGTCAGCCGGTTGGACCGGAAGCTGGTCCGCGCGGTTTCACGGCTGCCGCATGGCCACCACGACGCCTTCTTCCGCAAGCTCTCCGCGTCCGCCAACCACGGCAAGCTCTGGATGGGGGTTGCGGCCGGACTCGCACTGGTACCCGGCCGCACACGCCGGGCCGCGGTGCACGGCCTGATCGCGCAGGGGGTGGCCTCCACTGTCACCAACGTGGTGTTCAAGACCGTGCTTCCCCGGGCACGGCCGCTTCCTGAGCATCTGCCGGTGTTCCGGTTCGTCCATCCCCAGCCGCGCAGCTCCTCCATGCCATCCGGCCATTCGGCTTCTGCAGCGGCGTTTGCTGCGGGAGCCACCCTGGTCCAGCCGGGGCTCGCGCCGCTGGTTGTCCCGGCGGCAGCAGCCGTTGCATACTCCAGGGTGCATACAGGTGCGCACTGGCCCTCGGACGTGGTTTTTGGGTCGGCGCTGGGAGTGGCCGCGGCGCTCGTTACGCGTCACTGGTGGCCGGTCCGACCGCCCATTCCTGAAACCGCCCGCACTCCCGCTCCCGCCCCCGCGTTGCCGGGTGGTGAAGGCCTGGGAATTGTGGTCAACACCCTGGGTGGTTCCTATACGGCAGACACAGTCAGCGCGCTGGCACGAGTATTCCCAAAGGCGTATATAAAGACGGTTGCCCTTGGCGAGGACCTGCGGCAGGCAGTTGCGGCACTGGTGGCGCGTCCCGGGATCGTTGCGCTGGGTGCCTGGGGCGGCGACGGGACGGTGGGCACTGCGGCCGTCGCCGCCGTCGAACATTCCCTGCCCCTCCTGGTGCTCCCGGGCGGCACGCTGAACCATTTTGCCCGCGACGCCGGCACGGGCTCACTGCGCGATGCCATCCATGCCGCCACCCACGGTGAAGCCGCCCTGGCTGATGTTGGGGTGGCGGTTGCCCAGCGCGGCCTGCCGGACAACCCCGAGCGGCTGGAACTGCTGATGCTGAACACGGCGAGCATCGGCGTCTATCCCAACCTGGTGCGCCGCCGCGAACACCTGCAGCCAGCCCTTGGCAAGCCGCTGGCCGGCGTGGTTGCCATGATCCGGACCTTCGCGGCCGGGCGTCCTGTGTACCTCACAGTGGATGGCGTGCGACACAAGCTGTGGATCATGTACCTGGGCCGCGGCCGCTACTACCCGAGGGACCACGCCCCGCTGATCCGGCCCGTGATGGATGACGGCGTCCTGGACGTCCGGCTGATCACCGCGGATGAGTCCTTCGCCCGGCTGCGGTTGCTCTGGGCGGCAATTACCGGAACCGTGGCCACCTCCCGCATCACGCACCTGAGCGAAGCCACCACTGTCCGCGTGGAAAGCGGAGCGGCGCCCCTGGTTTTGGCCGTGGATGGCGAAGTCCATCCGGGTGTGCGCTCCGTCGAGTTCAGCATCAAACCGCGTGCCCTGACCTACTACACCCGGCTGACGTAACCCTCCCGCCCGAGCCGCGCCGGGAAAGCCCGGAACCTGCCCTGGCTCATCCTTCGGGAGGACCCTGACCGCACCCTGAATCATCCCTGAGACCGGCGATTTGGCCCGCGGTTCCCGGTAGCGTGAAAGCTGAAGCCCACTCCCAGCAAGCCAAAGGAACGCGTCCAATGATTGAGGTAAGGGACCTGTCGAAGGTCTACGGCAGCAAAACAGCTGTTGCCGGTGTCAGTTTCACGGTGCGCGCAGGGCAGGTCACCGGCTTCCTGGGCCCCAACGGAGCCGGCAAGTCCACCACCATGCGGATGATCATGGGGCTGGACCGTCCGACGTCGGGCACCGCCGTGGTGAACGGCAAGCCGTACCCGCAGCACCGGGATCCCCTCCACCAGGTGGGTGCGCTGCTGGACGCCAAGGCGGTGCACACCAGCCGGAGCGCCTACAACCACCTGCGTGCCATGGCAGCCACCCACGGCATTCCGCTCTCCAGGGTCCACGAGGTCATCGAGATGACCGGGCTTGAAGCGGTGGCCAAGAAGAAGGCCGGCGGCTTCTCCCTGGGCATGGGCCAGCGCCTGGGCATCGCCGCAGCCCTGCTGGGAGATCCGCAGACCCTCATCCTTGACGAGCCCGTCAACGGCCTGGACCCGGAAGGCGTGCTCTGGGTGCGGAACCTGGTGCGTTACCTGGCAGGCCAGGGCAAAACAGTCTTCCTCTCCTCACACCTGATGAGCGAGATGGCGCAGACGGCGGACCACCTCCTGGTGATCGGCCGCGGCCGGATCATCGCGGACGCCCCCATGGCCGAGGTCCTGGCCGGTTCTCGCCAGGCCGTCACGCTGGTCAGGACGTCCGCAGCGTCACAGCTGTCCACACTGCTGGTGGGCAACGGGGTGAAAGTCGAGCAGAACGAACCGGAAACCCTGAAGGTCTCCGGCCTGGACTCGCGGCAGATCGCCCAGCTGGCGCTTGAGCAGGGCATCCTCATCTACGAACTGACGCCGCAGGCAACTTCACTGGAGGAGGCCTACTTCGACCTCACCCGCGACGAAGTTGAGTACCACTCGCGCGTCACGGACGGCAACCAGTCTCCCGCAGTACCGGCCGGAAAGTAAGGACCATGACCACAACAACTGCACGACGCGCCAGCACCGCCGGAACACCCGCCGCATCACCTGCCGGAACCCGCGGCGTCACGTTTGGCGGCATCCTCAAATCCGAATGGATCAAGCTGTGGACCCTGCTGTCCACCAAGCTCCTGCTCGCAGCCACGCTGGTGGCGATCGTCGGCGTCGGCGCCCTGACGGTGCTGCTGCGCTACATGATCATGGACCAGATGGCCCAAATGGCCGCTGACTCTGGGCAGACCCTCACTCCTGACCAGCTGGAGGAGAGCTTCCCGCCGGGTTCCCAGATGGACCTCTACAACCTGCCCAACTCGGGGCTTCAGATCGGCATCCTGGTCCTGGGTTCGCTGGCAGTCCTGTTCATCGCCTCCGAGTACGCCACCGGCATGATCCGCTCCACCATGAGCGCTGTCCCCCGGCGGATTCCGGCCTTTGCGGCAAAAGCCGTGATCCTGGCCGTTGTTTCCTACGTCCTCACCACAATTGCCGCCGCAGCCACGTTCCTCATTGCCATGCCGGTGTTCCGGGGCCGCGGAATCGACCTGGACTGGGACCGCGAGGGCGTTCTCTCCGGCCTCTTCACCGGCGGCCTGTACGTTGCCGGCGTGGCGTTGATCGGGCTCTCGCTTGGTGTGCTGCTGCGGAACTCCGCCGGTGCCATCACCGTGCTGGTGGGCATCTTCTTCGTGCTGCCGTTCGCCTCCCAGTTCCTGGCGCTGGCCCCGGGGGAATTCTGGAAGTACGTCCCCCAGTACCTGCCCGCCGATGCTGGCGGCCGCTTCCTGTCCATTGGGCACATGGACGGCGTTATCGACCCCTGGCACGGCGGCCTGCTTTTCCTGGGCTACGTGCTGCTGTTCCTGGTTCCCGCCCTGATAGTCATCAAGCGCCGCGACGTCTGACGGGGAGTACTAGGCTCAAAGCATGATTGAGGCAACAGTGAGGGACGCGGCCGCCACTTCGGCGGACGCGTCCTTCGCTGAGATTGCGGCACGACGCCGGGGCAAGGTCAGGCGCTACCTGCACGGCCACCCGGGGGTTATGGATGCCGTGGTGGCGGTCTGCTACCTGGCGCTGGCGGGATCCACCATCGTGGACGCGGCGATCGCGGACCACTGGCCGGCATCGGCGCTGCTGCTTTCGCTGGCGCTGGCACTCTTTATACGGAGATCCCACCCGCTGCTGCTCGCCACCTACGCGGCCGTGGTGGAGGTTGCCGTGGCCGTGATCCACCCTTGGGGAGTGAACGTCTCCGTGGCGTTGTGGTTCTCGCTGTACGCGGTGGCCGTGCGCTGCAGCAGGCGGGCCACCTACATCACGCTGGCCGCCGTCACCACGCCGCTGGTGCTGCTGTACGTGATGGCCGCCGAGGCGCCCATGGACGAAGAAGCGCTCCGGCAGGCCGGCGAAAACCCGGAGATCTTCCCGCTGGTGATCACCCTTGCCACGGGCGCCACGATCCTGCTCTCCAACGTGATTGCCACGGGAATCGGCATCTCCGTCCGGCAGCGCCGCGAACACGAGCATGAGATCGCGGCCTGGGCGGCCCGGACGGCCGCCCTCGGCTCGGTCAACGAACGGAACAGGATCGCCCGCGAGATCCACGACGTCGTGGCCCACTCGCTGACCGTTATGATCAGCCTGTCTGACGGCGCCGCCGTCGTGGTCAAGAAAAGCCCGGACCGCGCAGGCGAGGTGCTGGGGGAATTGTCCCGGACGGGCCGCATGGCTTTGGCGGACATGCGCCGGGTGCTGGGCGTCCTGCGTGATGACGCCGCCGCCGAAGGAGCCCCGCGTGAGCCGCTGGCACCGGCGGACAGCCTCGAGAAACTGCTGGACGGTTTCCGTACCGCCGGCTTGCCGCTACAGTATTCGCACAGCGGACCCGCGCTTCCGGAGGACGCGGCGTTCCGGCTGACTGTGTACCGGATCGTGCAGGAATCGCTGACCAATGTGCTCCGGTACGGCCGTTCGCTGGGGCGGGTGGACGTGAGCATTGAACGCGACGGCGGTACAGTCACCATAGAAGTGCTCGACGACGGCGCCGGCGGCAGTGCCGCGGGTACTGCCGGGGCTGCCCGGGGAGCCGCTGCCCCGTTGCCCCAGGCATCCCAGGGGACGGGGCAGGGGCTGGCCGGAATGCGCGAGCGGGCCCGGATCTACTCCGGCGCGGTGGAGGCCGGCCCTGCCGGAAACGGCGGCTGGCGTGTACACGCGGTGCTTCACTGGAATGGCGAACCACCCGTGCAGACACCTGGAAATACATATAACTGAACAGGCATAAATAGTGTTTATTGGGGGAAAGAAATGACTGGAGACCGGGAGATCACCATATTGCTGGTGGACGACCAGCCGCTGCTGAGGGTCGGCTTCCGGCTGATCCTCGAAGGCGAGGAGGACTTCCGGATTGTCGGCGAGGCCTGCGATGGATCCGACGCCGTCCGCCTGGCCCGGGAGCTGAAGCCGGATGTTGTGCTGATGGACGTCCGGATGCCGGTGCTGAACGGCATCGAAGCCACCCGGGCGATCACCGCGGCAGACACGGACTCGCGGGTGATCATCCTGACCACCTTTGACCTGGACGAATACGCCTTCGCGGGACTGCAGGCCGGCGCGTCCGCGTTCCTGCTCAAGGATGTTGCGCCGCAGGAACTGGTCCAGGCGGTGCGGATCGTGGCCAGCGGCGATGCAGTGGTTGCGCCGCGCGTCACCCAGCGGCTCCTCGAAACATATGTGCGGGGCAGCAGCGCCTCACCCCCGCCGCCGGCATCCAGGGATCCCCTCCTGGAGGACCTCACGCCGCGTGAGACGGAGATGCTGGGGGCCATGGCGGAGGGCCTGTCCAACGCCGAAATCGCCCACCGCTACTTCCTCTCGGAAGCCACGGTGAAGACCCACGTCCGGCGCATCCTCACCAAACTGCACCTGCGCGACCGCGTCCAGGCTGTGGTCTACGCCTACGAAACCGGGCTGGTTGTACCCAGCAACCCTGACTACTGACGGGCTTTCAAAGCGCAATCACAGCAAGGACCTAGCCAGGGCATGGCCAGGCCCGGTTCCATGGAGGCATGAACAAAAACCAACTTCCCGATGCGCCCCACCCGAACCACGACAAAGGTCTGGAATTCGATCTGGACACGCTGATAAGCCGCCGGTCCCTGGGAGTTTTCCTGGGGTTGGGAGGCGCTGCAGCCGCCCTCGCAGCATGCACTCCCGGCTCCGGCACCTCTTCGGCGACCACTTCATCAGCTGCCGCGACCGCCACGGCTTCGGGAACAGCGGCCGGGACTTCCTCTGCTGCCGCAACACCCACGCTGACCAGGGCGATTGTGGAGTGCGGGGTGGAAATCCCCGAAGAAACCGCAGGCCCGTATCCCGGCGATGGTTCCAACGGCCCCAACGTCCTGGAAGCCTCAGGGGTGGTCCGGCAGGACATCACCAGCAGCTTCGGCACGTCCAGCACCAAGGTTGACGGCGTGCCCCTGACATTCACGCTGACGCTGATGGATAACGCCAATGGTTGCGCTCCGCTGGCCGGGGCAGCTGTCTACGCCTGGCATTGCGACAGGGACGGCAAGTATTCGATGTACGACGCCGGACTGGAGGACGAAAATTTCCTGCGCGGCGTCCAGGAGGCCGATGCCAACGGGCAGGTGACCTTCACTTCCATCTTCCCCGGCGCCTATATGGGCCGCTGGCCGCACATCCATTTCGAGGTGTTCGAGTCCATGAGCAACGCCACGGCCGCCGGCCAGGTCCTGGCTGTTTCCCAGATTGCGTTGACCGAAGCCGCGTGCAAAGACGTTTACGCCACTGCCGGCTATGAAACCAGCGCCCGGAACTTTCCGCGGACCACCCTGCAGAGTGACAACGTCTTTGGCGACGACGGCGGCATTTACCAGCTGGCTTCCATGACCGGCTCCGCTGCAGCGGGCTACAGCGCCGGGCTCAACGTGACTGTCTGAGCCCACCAACGTCACTGTCTGATCCCGGGACTAGACTCGTGGGCATGCCTTCACTTTCTACCCACGCAGGTACTGAAGCAGTCGATTCCCGGCCGGAGACGCCGACAGCAGCCCAGCACATCCAGGACCTGGGCGCCTACGTCAGCGCATCGCCGTCGAGCTTCCATGCCGTCCACGAAGCGGCGCGCAGGCTGGACGCCGCCGGGTTCACCGGGCTGGACGAACTGGCGCAATGGCCGGCCGGGGCAGGGAGTTTCTACATCGTCCGGGACGGCGCCCTGATTGCCTGGGTGACGCCCGAAACCGCGGGGCCCACCACGGGCTTCCACATTCTGGGCGCGCACACCGATTCGCCGTCCTTCAAACTCAAGCCAAAGCCCACCACCGGCGCGTTCGGGTGGCTGCAGGCCGGCGTCGAGGTTTACGGTGGCCCGCTGCTGAACTCCTGGCTGGACCGGGAGCTGCGGCTGGCGGGCCGGCTGGTGATGCTGGACGGCACCGAACACCTCACCGCCACGGGTGCGCTGCTGCGTTTCCCGCAGCTCGCCATCCACCTGGACCGGGCCGCGAACGACGGCCTCACCCTGGACAAGCAGCGCCACATGAATCCGGTGTGGGGGCTGGGTAACCCTGCCGACTCTGACCTGTTGGCGGTGCTCGCCGCGAACGCGTCCGGTGGTGCCGCCGTGGACCCGTCGCAGATCGGCGGGTACGACGTCGTTATTGCGGATGCGCAGGCGCCGGCGGTTTTCGGGGCCAACAGTGAGTTTTTCGCCTCCGGGCGGCTGGACAACCTTTCCGCGACGCACGCCGGGCTGACCGCCCTGATCCGCCACTCTGCCGGTCCTGCACCGGCAGCTGGTGCGCCCGTCGCCGTCCTCGCCGCCTTCGACCACGAGGAGATCGGGTCCAACTCGCGGTCCGGGGCCTGCGGACCCATCCTCGAGGACGTCCTGACCCGGATCTCTGACGGCCTGGACGCCACGGCGAGCCAGCGGCGTCAGGCGTTCGCGGCGTCCTTCTGCGTGTCCGCGGACGCAGGCCATGCCGTGCATCCGAACTATCCGGAGCGGCACGATCCCGCCAACCACCCCGTCCTGAACGGCGGGCCGCTGCTGAAGATCAACGCCAACCAGCGTTACGCCACCGACGCCGCCGGGGCTGCCCTGTGGGCCCGGTTGTGTGGAGAGACGGGGGTTCCGTACCAGGAGTTCGTCTCCAACAACGCCATTCCCTGCGGCTCCACGATCGGCCCGCTGACGGCAACGCGGCTGGGAATCCGCACTGTCGACGTCGGTGTGCCCCTGCTCTCCATGCATTCCGCCCGCGAACTCTGCGGTGTGCAGGATCCGCACTGGCTGGCAACAGTAAGCCAGGCGTTCTTCGCGGAGCCGGCGCTGACCGCTTAAGCGCTTTCCGCCTATGACCCCGGCGGAACCAGCTCGTGGCCGAGTGCCTTCGTCAGCGGAATGAGGATGCGGACAGCGGGCGAGAGGCACCGTCTGTCGCTGAGGTCCTGCGGGGTGGGGCTGCCCGGCGTGCAGGCGCCGGCGTGGATGTCGCTGTTAACTGCCACCACCGCCGTGGTGTTGCTCGCGGTGTCATAGACCATGTGCGTGTTGTATCCGGGCAAGGTTCCCTCGTGGCCCACCCACCCGCCATAGCAGGCGTATCCGGTCCCGTAGGCTGCCTTGCCTGCCGGGAATTCGGTCAGCCGCTTTTCTGCTGCGGCAGGGTCCAGGATGCCTTGCCCTGTTGCCAGCGCATGGCCGTAGGCGAGGAGGTCAGGGACGGTGGAGATCACTTCGCCGGCGGCAGCGCCCCAGGACGGGTTCCAGTGGGTGGGATCCTGCAGGCTGCCGTCATCGCGTCCCTGCTGTGTGACGCCGTGCGCATACGGTTCCGGCATCTCCGGGGATGTCCCTGGCCAGCTGGTTTCCGCGAGACCCAGTGGTGTGATGATGCTTTCGTTGACCACGGTGGCCAGCGGCTTGCCGGTCACCTGTTCAACAACCGAACCCAGAAGCAGCGTGTTGGTATTTGAGTATTCGAAGGACGTCCCGGGTTCAAAGCTGGGCGAGTCGGCCAGGCCGATCCTGATCAGGTCCGGGGAGGCGAAGGACTGGCTGGGGTCGCTGAACATGGTGTCCAGGAACTGTTCATTGAAGGTGTAGCTTGCCACGCCGCTTGTCATGTTGGAGAGCATGCGCAGGGTAATCCTGTCCCCGTTGGGAACGTCAGCACGGTATTCGCTGATGGTGTCGTCAAGCGAGAGGGCTCCTGCCGCATCAAGCTGGACGATCGCCGTGCCGGTGAAGGTCTTGGTTACTGAGCCCACCCGGGTATGGGCGTTGGCGGGCATGGCTTCACCGGTTGCCGCGTTGGCCAGGCCGTAGCCCTTGACCCACGTGCCCCGGTCATTGCTGACCCCCACTACGGCCCCAGGCGCTCCAGTCTCCGCGAAGGCTGCGGCCACTGCTGCGTCGAGCTCGCCCACAAGTGCCGCGGGCAGCCCGGCGGTGCGGTTCTGTGGGGGCGCCTTGACCACGGCGGCGGGATCGGGAACGCAGCCCTGTTGTGCCGCCGTCGGGCCCGTTGTTGCTGGTGTGGTGGACGGGGCGGCACCCGGCGCTGAGGGTTCCGGGCTGCAGCCGGCCAGGACAAGCGCGGCCGCCACGGCCGCCACTGCAGCAAGCCCCGGCCTCTGTTCCGAAGTCCGCCATTTGGCCCTGTTCATGATGCGCCCCCATGTGGTTAAACGTGACCAGGGCCAAACGGCTCCCCCAAAGCGAACCCCCGGATGTGGCGGGTATTTTTGGACTGTAGCAGACACCATTGGGCGCATTGCGGACAGTGTCCTCTTCAGGACAAAATGGCCGGCATGGATGATGTTGCCCGCCTGCTGATCCTGGCCCTGCGCCACCGGCAAGCAACAGTTGCCGAACTCGCTGCCCATGCCCAGGTGGGTGAGGAGAGGGTGCGGGGCCTCACTGCCGAGGCCGAACAGCTCGGATTCCTGGACTGCACGGATGGCCGCCTCTCCTACAGGCGCCCGGAGGTGGCAGCTGCCGAGTCGAGCCGCAAGGCAGTCGCTGAACATGCGGCGGCGCTCTCCTCGATGATGGCAAGGAACGACGCGCTGCTGCGGACCCTGCCGGACCTCCTCCATGCCTGGGAACAAGGTGAAACCCAGGGCACTGTGCCCCGCACGGACATCCTGCACGGCCCGAACGCGCCGATCGACGTGTGGCGCCGGCATTTCGCCCAATACACGCCTCAGGAAGTCCTGTTCTGCGTTCCCGACGTCGGCCCTCTGCTGGAGTGGCAGGGCGACGGCCGGCACTCCTCCTGGCTCATGGACGCCCTCAGCTCCGCCACGATGCGTACCTTGGTGAGCGAGAAGGACGCGGCGGATCCACGGTTCCAGCCCCTCTGGGATGCGTCTGAGGCAAAGGGACGCGGCCTCCGCATGCACCCGAACCTGCCAAGCCTCTTCTGGGTGTCCGACGGCAGCGTGCTGGGAATCCCGCTCAAGTGGGGTGAGTTTTGGCCTCGAAGCATGATGTCCACGGAATCCGAGGCCTTCGGCGGGATGCTCGTGCACCAGTTTGAAGCGCTCTGGAGCGAGGCTTCCGAACTGACCTCTCCGAAGAACCGGCCTGCATGGGAACCGATGCTGCGGCTCATGGGACAGGGCATGACCATGGAGGCCGCAGCCGTGGTTCTTGGATTCACCTCGCGCACCGGCCGCAGGCGCGTGTCCGAAGCGATGAGGCACTTCGGGGTCTCCAGCCAGTTCACGCTGGGTGCGGCATGGGCCGCGCATTCCGCTGCAAGGAACCGGCGCTGACCAAACCAGGCTTCCTAGTTGATCTTCCGCCGGTAAGCCATCATCGCGAAGACGTAGGCTGCAACAAGGATCCCTACGCACCAGGCAAGCGCCACCCAGATATCGCTGCCCACGGGCTGGCCTGAGAACAGGTCCTGGATGGTGTTGACGATCGAGGTGACCGGCTGGTTTTCGGCGAACGCGCGCACCGGCCCCGGCATGGTTTCCGTGGGAACGAACGCGGAGCTGATGAACGGCAGGAAGATCATCGGGTAGGAGAACCCCGTGGCGCCGTCCACGGATTTGGCGGAGAGGCCGGCGATGATGGCAATCCACGTGAGGGCCAGGGTAAAGAGTGCCAGGATCCCGATCACGGCCAGCCATTCCAGCACCCCGGCGGAGGTCCGGAAGCCCATGGCCAGGGCGATCAGCACAATGATCACCAGGGACAGTCCGTTGGCCACCAGGGACGTCAGGACGTGCGCCCACAGTACGGAGGACCGGGCAATGGGCATGGACTGAAACCGTTCGAAGATGCCGCTGGTCATATCGGTGAACACCCGCAGGGCCGTGTAGGCGATGCCTGAGGCGATGGCGATCAGCATGATCCCCGGCAGCAGGTAGTTCACGTAGTTGCCGCCGCCGGCCATGATGGCGCCACCGAACACGTAGACGAACAGCAGCATCAGGGCGATCGGGGTGATCGCGGTGGTGATGATGGTGTCCACGCTGCGGAAAATGTGCCGCATGGACCGCCCCAACAGGACGGACGTATCCCCTAAGAAGTGCTGGCTCATGACAGTTCCCCACTTGGTTCTTTGCTGTTGGTGCCCACCAGGGCGAGGAAGATCTCCTCCAGGGTGGGCTGCTTCTCCACGTATTCCACCTTGGCCGGCGGCAGCAGCCGCTTCAGTTCGGCCAGGGTGCCGTTCGCGATGATCCGGCCCCCATGCAGGATGGCAATCCGGTCCGCGAGCTGCTCCGCCTCGTCAAGGTACTGGGTGGTGAGCAGCACGGTGGTTCCCTGCCGGGACAGGTCCTTGATGATCCGCCAGACGTCCAGCCGCGCCTCGGGGTCCAGCCCTGTGGTGGGCTCGTCCAGGAAGATCACCTTCGGCTGGCCGATCAGGCTCATGGCAATGTCCAGGCGGCGGCGCATGCCGCCCGAGTAGGTGGAGACTTTCCGGGGCCCTGCCTCAGTGAGGTTGAACTGCGCCAGGAGCCCGTCCGCAATGCCGCCGGGGTTTTTCAGGTGGCGGAGCCTGGCCACCAGCACCAGGTTCTCGCGGCCGGACAGGATCTCGTCCACGGCTGCGAACTGGCCCGTGAGGCTGATCGATTCCCGGACTTTCAGCGCCTCCGAGGCGACGTCGAAGCCATTAACTGTGCTTGCGCCGCCGTCGGCCTTCAAAAGGGTGGAAAGGATCTTCACCATGGTGGTTTTCCCCGCGCCGTTGGAACCCAGGAGGGCGAAGATGCTGCCCGGAGCCACCTCGAAGTCCACACCCCGCAGGACGTGAAGGTCCTTGAAGGACTTTTCAACACCCTGCACACGGATGGCGGGCTGCCGGGTTTGCGTTGCAGTGCTCATGATCCCGCTTCCCTTCTTTTTGCGTCGTTGACTGCCTCCACCAGGCGGGCACGCTCCTTGTCGATCCAGCGCTTCCCGCCGTAGGCCTGGGCAAAGGACTCAGCGAACTCGACCGGGTCTTCGCCCACGATTTCGGAAACCGGGGTGCCATCCACGGCCGCCCGCTCCCAGAGGTCTGCCAGGTCCGCCAGCATCTGCACCATGGTGTCGCCGTCGGTCACGCCGCCGTAGTACATCAGGTAGCGGTTGAAGCCGCCTGCAGCAGTCCGGTACGGCTCCGGCAGCGCTTCCAGGCGTGCCTTCGCTTCCTTGTACTGCTTCTTCTGTTCGAGCGATCCGGTGATTGCTTCGATCCATTTGGCTGCCATGATCAGTTCTCTCTTTCGTGAAGTTGTTCAATACGTTCTGCCAGGAAGCGCCAGGTGTTCCAGAACTCCTCGAGTTCCTGCCTGCCCTTGGCGTTGAGGGTGTACACCTTGCGCGGTGGGCCCTTTTCGGACGGCCGTTTTTCGACGTCGACAAGGCCTTTCTGCTCAATCCGCACCAGGAGCGCGTACACGGTGCCCTCGGCGATTTCGGAGAAGCCCTGCGACCGGAGCAGCGTGGTGATCTCATACCCGTACGCCGGCTTCCCGGTCAGGAGGGCAAGGACGATGCCCTCCAGTGTTCCTTTGAGCATCTCGGTCATTTGCTTGCCCATCGGACACCTCCTTGTTTCACTACTCAGTGTTACTAGCTACCAGTACATAGTACCGCTAAGTAGTGAAAGCACAACCCTTTGATTTGACGGCCTATGCCGATTTGGGGGATATTTCCGGCCGGTTTCCGTGATGCCTGATGGGCAACAGATGTTGCTTTGGACCCCTGAAAACTGGCTGTCCGGCTGAATGGAGACCCGTCACATTGTGGGATTGCACAGGTCCGCCACCTGTTTGAGCCACCTAATGTGAAAGTCCCGGCGACGCGCATCACACATGCAGCGCACGGCATTTTCGGATTCACCAGGAAGGACGGCGCCTTGAACGCTGACCAGCAACTCACCAAGTCCCTCAAGCCGCGGCACCTCTCGATGATCGCCATTGCCGGCGTGATCGGCGCCGGGCTCTTCGTCGGTTCAGGCGCCGCTATCCAGCAGGCAGGCCCCGGTATCCTGCTGGCCTATGTCGCCGCAGGCCTCGTTGTCATCCTGGTGATGCGCATGCTGGGCGAGATGGCGGCAGCCAACCCGGAAACCGGCTCGTTCTCCACGTACGCTGACAAGGCGCTGGGCCGCTGGGCCGGATTCAGCATCGGCTGGCTGTACGCCTGGTTCTGGATCATCGTGTTGGGCATTGAGGCCACGGCCGGCGCGGCAATCATGCACCGCTGGGTTCCCGGAATCGACCAATGGGTCTGGGCGCTGCTGCTGATGGTCCTGCTCACCCTCACCAACCTGGGTTCCGTGAAGTCCTACGGTGAGTTCGAATTCTGGTTCGCCTCCATCAAGGTCGCCGCAATCGTCCTGTTCCTGCTGTTCGGCGCCGCAGCCATCATGGGCCTGGTTCCGGGCGTTCCCGCGCCGGGCCTGAGCAACCTGCTGGACAACGGCGGCTTTATGCCGAACGGGGCCGGCGCCGTCCTGGCCGGCATCCTGGTAGTGGTCTTCTCCTTCTTCGGCGCCGAGATCGCCACCATCGCAGCGGGCGAGTCCGAGAACCCCGTGGACGCCGTCAAGAAGGCCGTAAAGTCCACCGTGTGGCGCATCCTGGTGTTCTACATCGGCTCGATCGCCATCGTGGTGACCCTGCTGCCGTGGAACGATGCCAGCGTGGCCAAGAGCCCGTACGTGGCAGTCATCGAGCTCTTCGGCGTCCCCGGTGCCGGCACCATCATGGACATCGTGGTGCTGACCTCGGTGCTGTCCTGCCTCAACTCCGGCCTCTACACCGCCAGCCGGATGCTCTTCTCCCTCTCCCGTCGCGGCGACGCCCCCGCGGCCTGGACCAAGGTGTCCCGCCGCGGCGTTCCCGCCTCCGCCGTCCTGGCCTCAACAGTCGTAGGATTCATCACGGTCGGCCTGAACTACATTGCGCCGGACACGGTGTTCCTGTTCCTGGTCAACACCTCCGGTGCGATTGCCCTGTTCGTGTGGCTGGTCATTGCCTCCTCCCAGCTCATCCTGCGCAAGCGGATGGGGGCGGCGGCCAAGGACCTGGCCCTGAAAATGTGGCTCTTCCCCTACCTGACCTGGGTTTCCATCGCCAGCATCGTTGCCCTGATCATCGGCATGGTGGTCCTGGAATCCACCCGCGAATCGCTGCTGCTCTCCCTCGCCCTCGCGGCCGTGGTGGTTGCGCTCGGTGTCTGGCGCTACCGGAAGGGCGGCCCCGGAGACGCTGCGGATCCCACCGTTGAGCGCGCGGAAGGTCGCGCAGAAGATGAAGTCGCAGTGGTAGGTGCCGGCCCGGCGTCGTAAGTCCCGTTATCCACATAGGCGCGCCGCCGGGTTCTGTCCCGGCGGCGCGCCTATTAGCGTTTGTTCCACGATGGAATCGCCTCAGCCGATCAGATGCACTAAGATAGTGAAGTCTGTGCTGCGCCCTGCCTCCGGTTTGGAGAAGCGGCGCAGTGCAGCATCGCAAATGAACCTCCTGTTACGGAAATGCCGTAACCGCTTAGCCCAAAGGAGGTGGGTTCACATATGCGTCCTTACGAATTGATGGTAATCATCGACCCCGAGGTCGAAGAGCGTTCCGTTGAGCCGTCGCTTCAGAAGTTCCTGTCTGTCATCACCAACGATGGTGGAACCATCGAAAAGGTTGACATCTGGGGCCGTCGCCGTCTGGCATACGACATCAAGAAGAAGTCCGAAGGTATCTACGCCGTGGTGAACTTCACCGCTACACCGGAAACCGCCAAGGAACTTGACCGCCTGCTGTCTCTTAACGAGACCATCATGCGCACCAAGATCACCCGCCCCGAAGAGCAGAAGGTTGTTGCTGAGTAATTCAGCTCCACCAACATTCTTCACCCGCAGGAACTCTTCATCCAGGATCGAACTAAGGAGGCAGTAGATGGCAGGCGAGACCACCATTACGGTCATCGGTAACCTCACCAATGACCCGGAACTGCGGTTCACACCGTCAGGTTCGGCAGTAGCGAACTTCACCATCGCTTCCACCCCGCGTACTTTCGATCGCCAGTCCAACGAGTGGAAGGACGGGGAAACCCTGTTCCTCCGCGCCGCTGTATGGCGTGAAGCTGCCGAGAACGTCGCCGAATCCCTCACCAAGGGCATGCGCGTGATCGTTTCCGGCCGGTTGAAGAGCCGCTCCTACGAAACAAAAGAAGGCGAAAAGCGCACCGTTATTGAGCTTGAGGTCGACGAAATCGGCCCCAGCCTGCGCTACGCCAACGCCAAGGTCAACCGTACCCAGCGCTCCGGCGGCGGGCAGGGTGGCTTCGGCGGCGGCAACAGCGGCGGTGGCTTCGGCGGCAACCCTGGTGGAAACCAGGGCGGCAACTCCGGCGGAAACTGGGGCGGCGGCAACCAGCAGGCTGCACAGGAGGATCCCTGGGCTACGCCCGGCGTCTCCAACGCAGGCGGCTGGGGCAACGGTCCCGATTCCGAACCGCCCTTCTAAAACAAAAAATTAAGGCCCGACGCCGGGACCTACCCGGGTGCCGCAAGGCACCACAGGTAAGAGCCGACGTCGTGCCACCACCATCCCGTGGATCAATATCCACGGGCTCCATAGAAAAGGAGCTCCACGATGGCTAAGGCTGAACTCCGTAAGCCCAAACCAAAGTCCAACCCCTTGAAGGCCGCTGACATCACTGTCATCGACTACAAGGACGTAGCATTGCTGCGCAAGTTCATCTCCGACCGCGGAAAGATCCGCGCCCGTCGCGTCACTGGCGTCACGGTGCAGGAACAGCGCAAGATCGCCCAGGCAATCAAGAACGCCCGCGAAGTTGCCCTGCTGCCTTACTCCGGCGCTGGCCGCGGCTAGGGAAGGGATTAACTAACATGGCAAAAGTCATTTTGACCCACGAAGTAACCGGTCTCGGTGCTGCAGGCGATGTTGTTGAGGTTAAGAACGGTTACGCACGTAACTTCCTTCTGCCCCGCAACTTCGCCCTGACCTGGACCAAGGGTGGCGAGAAGCAGGTTGAGTCCATCAAGGCTGCCCGCGCTGCACGTGAGCACGCTTCCCTGGAAGATGCCCAGAAGCAGGCTGCTGCTCTCTCCGCCAAGCCGGTCAAGCTGGTCGTCAAGGCCGGCGAGTCCGGCCGTCTGTTCGGCACCGTCAAGCAGGCTGACGTTGCTGACGCTGTTGAGGCCGCTGGCCTTGGCAGCATCGACAAGCGCAAGGTTGAACTGCCGGCTCACATCAAGTCGGTTGGTTCCTACCAGGCCAACGTCCGCCTCCACGCTGACGTTGCCGCTGTGATCGAGCTCGACGTCGTCGCAGGCAAGTAGCAGTACCCAGTCATCTGACTGCAGGAAGACCCCCGTTGCCGTAGCCGGCGGCGGGGGTCTTTTTTGGTACGCCCAGCACGCGTCGAGATGGCACTTCGCAGCAGTCTGGCGGCCCGGGACTGCCGCGAACTGCCACCTCGCGAGTCAGGAGCGGGTCAGGAGTGGTGGACTTCCGTCGTGTAATACCGGTACCCGGCGCGGACCAGCTCCGTGAGGACCTCGACGTCGACGTCCGCGAGCTTGTTGATGTAGAGGCAGCCTGCTCCCAGCTTGTGCTTTCCCAGCCTGGCCAGCAGCTCTTCCGCTTCCGGCGCTGAGCTCAGTCCATAGAGGGACAGGCTTGCCTTGCGGGGCGAGAAACCTACGGCGGCCGCATCGCCCTCGTGGCCCGTGGCGTACCTGTAGTGGTAGCTGCCGAAGCCCACGATGGATTCGCCCCACATCCGGGGTTCTTCACCGGTGACAGTGCCCATCATTTCCAGCAGGCGGAGCCCGTCAGCCCGCCGCACAGGGTGTTCGACTGCTTCGACGAATTCCGTGGCGGAGGCGCCCGTCACCCGGGTTTTGTTCTGGCTCATGCCAGCAGTCTTGCAGAGCCGCGGATACTTGTCAGGATGCCCCGGCTGCGGTGATAGCCTGCACCGGTGAACCTCAATCCCGCCCCAGCCAGCCGCCGTCGTCCCTTCACCCAGGTGGATGTCTTCACCGACGAGCCGTACCGGGGGAATCCGCTGGCGGTTGTGGTGGACGCTGAGGCCATGACAGATGTGCAGATGCAGCAGTTTGCTAACTGGACCAACCTCTCAGAGACGACGTTCCTGCTGCCGCCCACCCATCCGGAGGCCGATTACCGCGTGCGGATCTTCACGGCACAAGAGGAGTTTCCCTTCGCCGGACACCCGACGCTGGGCTCGGCGCATGCCTGGCTGGAGTCCGGGGGTGTGCCCAGGAAGGATGGCGTGCTGGTCCAGGAGTGTGGCGCGGGGCTGGTCAGGGTAAGGCTCGACGGCGGCCGGCTGGCTTTCGCTGCGCCGCCCTTGACGCGGTTTGAGCCGGTGGATGAGGCGGATCTGGTGCGGATCGCTGCAGGGTTGCGGCTGCCGCGCACGGCACTGTTCGATGCATCCTGGCTGGTCAACGGGCCGGACTGGATTGGGGTCCTGCTGGAGTCGGCGGAACAGGTCCTGGGCCTGGAGGTGGATTTTGCGGCGCTGGAGGGCCTGAAGGTGGGAGTCATAGGCCCCTACAGTTCAGGGGACATTGATTTTGAGGTGCGCACGTTTATCCCCGGCGACGCGGCCGCGGAGGATCCTGTGACGGGAAGCTTCAACGCCGGCGCTGCGCAGTGGCTGATGGGCAGCGGCCGGGCTCCTTCCCGGTACGTTGCGGCGCAGGGAACGGTGCTGGGCCGGGCAGGGCGCGTCCATGTGGAAGCTGTTGATGGGGACATCTGGGTGGGCGGCGGCGCCGTCACCTGCATCACCGGCACTGTGGTGGCATAGGGCAAAACATGCGGGAATAACTTCCCAAGGTGTACCGTTGGGGAAAGTAGATGCAAACGCATGAACTTCCGATCCAAGAGGAGCACGCTGTGGAAACCCGCCGCATAACCGTTCTTTCCGCCGGCCTGGGCGTCCCGTCGTCGAGCAGGCTGCTGGCAGACCAGCTGGCCGCTGCCACGGAACGACGCCTCGCCGACGCCGGCTACCGCGCCGAAGTCCAGATTGTTGAACTGCGGGATTACGCCGTGGACATCGCCAACAACTTCGTCACCGGCTACGCCGCACCCCGTCTGGCCGAAATCATTGCCGGAGCAGAAAACGCCGATGGCATCATCGCGGTCAGCCCGGTGTTCAGCGCCTCCTACAGCGGACTCTTCAAATCCTTCATCGACGTACTGGATCCGAAGTCACTGGACGGCACGGTAGTCCTCCTGGGTGCCACCGGCGGCACCGACCGCCACCAGATGGTGCTCGACCACGCCATGCGGCCGCTCTTCAGCTACCTGCGCTCCCGCATTGTGGCCACCGGCATCTTCGCCGGGCCGATGGACTGGGGAAGCACGGAAGAGGGCAGCACGCCCCTTTCGGGCCGGATCGAGCGGGCGGCCACGGAGTTCGCAGGCATGCTCGCCGGAAACGAGCCCGGGCGCCGCAAGCCGGACGCCATGGAATCGCTGCCGTTCGAGCAGCTGCTGGCCGGCATTTCCGCAGGACGGTAGCGCCGGCGGCGGAACCCTTGGCGGGAACCGTTCGTTGACCCGGGCATGAAGTGTCCTGTGGATTCAAATGACCTTGTTATGAGCGAACGAAGCGGCGTGGAGATCGACTACTGCCCGCAGTGCCGTGGAGTGTGGCTGGACCGGGGCGAGCTGGATAAGATCCTGGACCGTGCCGCGCAGCTCGATGCGGGGCAGGCCTCCGCACAGCCACCGGCCGCCGCTCCCGCCCCCCAGCAGGGCATGGCCCCGCCGCCCCTGTACCCGAACTATGAACCCCAGCGGCAGTCGCGGAACTACAGCGAACCCCGCTACAACGAGCCCCGGTACAACGACAGGGGCTATGACAAACATGGCTACGACCAGCGCGGTTATGACCAGTACGGCCGGCGCCGGAAGAAGAAGGAAGGCTGGCTGGGGGACCTGTTCGACTTCTAGCCGGAAAGCCCTGGTGGCCTAAACCACCGGGGAGTTCATCAGCCCCACCGTGATGAGGGCTGCCACGCCCAGCATGGGCACGCCCACGAGGATGTTGGTGAGGCAGTTGTCCCGCATAACGGCCACGAATTCGCGCAGGAAGGCGCTGGGCACAAAGTAGCTGGCCGTTGGCGCGCCCACCACCTCGGCGTTCAGGCGCGCCCTGCGGGTCAGCAGGGCCGCCGGCAGCACATGGTAGTTGTTGGTACACACCAGGAGCGGCCCGTGGATGCCCCGGCCCGCCAGGAGTGCTGCCGAGTAGTCAAGGTTTTCCCGGGTTGTGGTGGCCCGATCCTCCTCCACCACGTCGTCCGCGCCTGCGCCCTGGCTGACCAGGTATTCCTTCATGGCCGTGGACTCCGGACGTGGTTCGTCGGCGCCCTGGCCCCCGGAAGGAACCAGCACCGGGCGGCCCAGCGTGGCGCCGTCGTAAATCTCCAGGGCCCGGTTCAGCCGGGAGGCGAGAAGCGGCGGTACCTTCCCGTCAATGAGCCCTGAACCGAGGATGATGATGGCTGCGGGATTCGGATTGAACTTCAGCTTCGAATACACAATGGCGTAACCCAGGAACACCACAAAGGCGCACCCGAGGTAGGAGCAGAGGAAGAAGGCGAAGGCAGCCAGGCCGGCCAGAACGGGCTGGCCGCTGATAACAAAGAGGAATGCCACCACTGGCGCCATGAAGACGGCAAGCCCCACCGCGAACGGCAGGAGGCTGCTGATCCCGCGGCCCTCCCGGCGGACCATGGTGACCCCGTTGGCGATCAGGAACCCGGCGAACACAAATGCGCACAGCGGCGGCCCCAGCAGCACCAGCAGGCTCAGCCATTCGAACCATGGATCCAGCGAGATCAGCAGCTCCAGCAGGGCCTGGACCAGGAGCCACACCGCCACCACCAGCAGTACGCCGTTGCGCAACCGGCGCCTGTCTGTCTGGTAGGACGCAAAGAAGAGTCCAGCAAAAATGAGGCCGAGGACCAGGTTCACCATGGCCCAAGCTTATGTACTGCCGAACCGCTAGTCCTCCAGCAGGGCGATGAACTCCCGGGCCTCAGCGGGGCTGATGTCTGAGTGCCTGGCCAGGGCGGTTGCTGCCGCCTCCGGGTTGCCGTTCCTGGCCATGTCCCTGATGCGGCCGTAGATCTCGTCGTTGAGCATGTTGCTGCTGACCTCACGGGTGATCTCGCCCTTGCTGGCGATGGCCCGGTAGCGGTAAGCAAAGCGCTCCGGCTGCCCCTCGACGTCGGGCATTGGCTCCTGCGCAGGCTGTTCCACCTGGTGGGGCTGCGGGTGCGCTGCCAGGGCAACCACTGCGTCCCGTGCGGCCCGCAGGCCCTGGCCCGTTGACTGGTTGTAGGCCTTGATGGCCGAGACTGCCTGCCCCTGTGCAATCAGCGCGTAGATCCTGCGGTGCTGCTCAGCGGACAGCCTGGCGGAGGCCTGCCTGGCCAATTCGCGCTGGTCCTGTGCTGCTGCCGCCTTCCGGCCGGCGTCGTCATCTGGGCCTGCGTCGGCACCCGTGGCGGTTGGGCGGGCGGCCCCGGAACGCCGGGAAATGGCCCGCGCGGCAAGTGCCACCCCTGCGGCCACGATCGCCAGGATCAGGATTGGGACAATAAGCGATTCCATGGAGTTAAAGCCGATCTAGTTATTTCCGGGCATATGTGGCGGGAAGCGGTGTTGCCGCGCGGCAGCCGCCTGCTGTTGTTCGGCCGCCGAAGCGGTGTTCTGGCTGGGGCGGATCGTTGCGGCGATCCTGGCCCTGGCCTCCATGGCAGCCCGCACCTGCGCGCGGTCATGTTCGGCGGACTTGGCCGCCAGGACCTGCTGGTAGCGTTCGGCATCCGAAATGCCGGTGTCGCGCGGTTTGAGGGCGGTAGCCAGCCCCCAAAATACGGCAACGAAGATCAACAGCGGCAGAACCATCACCAGTATCTCGCCCATGCTTAAGAGCTTATGCCAGATGCCGGTTATCCACAGCATATTCCGTGACCTGCATATCAATCGGACCGAGGACGCCCCGGATTTATCCACTGACTGTGGTATCCATCACAGTATGGGCATAAAAACGATGCGTGCCACACGCAGTTACTTTCCGGTATCCCCAGCGCCCAGCTTCGGGTTGTGGATGAAGGTTGGCTAAAAAAACTTTTCCTCCACACGGGCGGAATAACGTTTTCGCAGGTCAGGCCCGCTTTTTGAGCTAAAGAAATTTCCTGTCCACAGCTGGACCCACAAGCTGTGCACAAGCAGCGTGGCTTAATGCACAGGTTATCCACAGAGCACCGGAAGGGCGGGCTTGGTCCGCTGGAACAGGGGGACTACCGTAGCGGGATAGCTGTTGTGAACGTGCAATCAGCTGACCCCCGGGCATGAACTGGCGGGCTCGAACGGTTCCGGGCCCGTGATGGCCCATGTCTTGTGGAAAACCTGTGGATACTGTGGAAAACCCGCGCGCGCGGACACCGCCCGTGGACAGACCACGTTCTGCCACAGGAATGTCAGTCCCTTCGGATTGACTGGGGTCAGCTGTTCCACAGGAACAGCGGGCTAGAGGAGCACTACCCGCCGCAGGCTACTGCGCGGCACACAACGGAGGTCGGCAGCTTTGTCAGTAACGCATCTGGACTCGCTCGAGGGCACCCGGGCATCCGAAGGCAGCCGCAAGCCGCCGCAGGACATCGCCGCCGAACAGTCGGTACTGGGCGGCATGATGCTGTCCAAGGACGCCATTGCTGACGTTGTGGAAATCCTCCGCGGCCAGGACTTCTACCGCCCGGCGCACGAGACCATCTATGAGGCCATCCTGGACCTCTACGGCCGCGGCGAGCCTGCTGACGCCGTCACCGTCTCGGATGAACTCACCAAGCGCGCCGAGATCAACCGCATCGGTGGCCCGGCGTACCTCCACGAGCTGATCCAGACGGTTCCCACCGCGGCGAACGCCGGATACTACGCGGAGATCGTCGCCGAGCGCGCCGTCCTCCGGCGCCTGGTCAACGCCGGCACCAAGATCGTCCAGCTGGGCTACGGCTCCGACGGCGAAGTGGAGGACCTGGTCAACCAGGCCCAGGCAGAGGTCTACGCCGTGGCCGAACGCCGCACGGCTGAGGACTACGTGGTCCTCAAGGACGTGATGGAGTCCACGGTGGATGAAATCGAGGCCTCCGGTCACCGTGGCGAAGGCATGGTGGGCGTTCCCACCGGCTTCTATGAGTTGGACGAGCTCACCCACGGCCTGCACCCCGGCCAGATGATCGTCATCGCCGCGCGCCCCGCCGTCGGTAAATCCACGTTTGCACTGGACTTCGCGCGCTCCGCGGCCATCAAGAACAACCTCGCCACCGTGATGTTCTCCCTGGAAATGGGCCGGAACGAAATCGCCATGAGGCTGCTGTCCGCCGAGGCAACCATCGGCCTGCAGGACCTCCGCAAGGGCACCATCAAGGACGAGCAATGGTCCAAGATCGCCACCACCATGGGCCGGATGAATGACGCACCGCTCTTCATTGACGACAGCCCCAACATGTCCCTGATGGAGATCCGCGCCAAATGCCGCCGCCTGAAGCAGCAGCATGACCTCAAACTGGTGATCCTGGACTACCTGCAGCTGATGAGCTCCGGCAAAAAGGTGGAATCCCGCCAGCAGGAAGTTTCCGAGTTCTCCCGTGCCCTCAAGCTGCTGGCCAAAGAACTCCAGGTGCCCGTGATCGCGCTGTCCCAGCTGAACCGTGGTTCCGAGCAGCGCCAGGACAAGCGGCCCATGGTCTCTGACCTCCGCGAATCCGGCTCCATTGAGCAGGACGCCGACATGGTGATCCTGCTGCACCGCGAGGACGTCTATGACAAGGAATCGCCGCGCGCCGGTGAAGCGGACATCCTGATTGCCAAGCACCGTAACGGCCCCACCAAGGACATCGTGGTGGCCTTTCAAGGCCACTACTCCCGGTTTGCGAACATGGCCGGCGATGCCGGGGGCGGCGGCTTCTAGCCGTTACGCCCGGTGCGCCCGGGTCCAGCCCGTGATGGGGCTCAGGGTGAAGTCGGGGGCGGGCAGCTCAAAGTCCACGGGGATCCTCAGGCCGGCCGGGCCTGCAGCAGGTGGTTGGGCAGCCTGTTCCCCGGCGCTGTGCCGCGGATTTCCAGCAGGTCACGGGCGTGTGCGTGGAGCCGGCGGTCCTCCTCTGAGACCGGAACCCACTGCGGGATGGGGACGGAGGTCCCCTCGGCATCGCGGGCCACCATAACGGTCAGGCAGTAGGTGGTGAGGTTCAGCTCGCCGGTCTTCGGGTCCCCGGAACGGACGTGGACGGCAACGTGCATGCCCTTGGTTCCGGTGTAGACCAGGCGGGCCTCCACCTCCACAACGTGGCCGATCAGCAGCGGCCGGTAGAAGCGCACACCACCGGAAAAGACCGCCACGGTGTCCTTGCCCGAGTACCGTGAGGCGCAGACGTATGCGGCTTCGTCAATCCACTTCATCACAATCCCGCCGTGCACCTTGCCGCCCCAGTTCACGTCTGTAGGGGCCGCCATAAACCGTAGCGTCACGCGTTCGGCCGTCCCGGCGTCGGTATATTCCTGGGCGTTCATGGCTTCCACGATGCGTTCGCGCACGTCGATACGCGCGATCGCCTGCTCACGCTGTTCAATCTCCGCGGGGGTGGAGGGCACGTATTCCGGAACAGGAACCGGCTTGCCGTCCTGACCGACTGCCACGAAGATGACCATGCACTGGCTGCGCATGGTGGCGGCGCCGCCCTTGGGATCCCCGGAGGACACCACGGTGCGGATATGCATGGAGGACCTGCCGGTGTAGACGATGGTGGCCTCCACCTCCACCATGTCCCCGCTGTTGACCGGATCGGCAAAGTGGATGTTGCCCACGTAGGCGGTGACGCAGTAGGACTTGGACCAGCCAACCGCGGCGGCATAGGCGGCTTTATCCACCCATTCCAGGACGGTGCCTGCGTCCACTGACCCGCTGCGGCCCACGTCGGTGGGGGCCGCCAGGAAACGAAGGGTGACGGAATTGCTGCCGGTCTCACTCATGCTGCGATCTTACTGACCGCCTTGGTTACCGGCCGGTTGCTTCGGCTAAACAGCAGTCCTACCGAGGAGGAAGTATGGAAGATCTCTTCAAAGACGCACGGATTTTCTCCGTGTACAGCCGCCAGCAGGCGATCGCTGAAGGTGTTGCAGGGACATCACGGAACGCGCGGCCGAGGCAGGATTCATCATGCCGGTGGCTATCACCAGCGAAGCCTGGGAGGAGGGTGTCGCATGGCCGGAACCAGCCGGCGCCCAGCAGAACGAAAATGAACGCGTCAGGGAGCTTCTTCGAGCGTCATACCAGGCCGCCATTGCGGCAGGCCACACCGGTGCCGACCGGATCCCGGTAAGGATGTGGCGCGTGCCGGCATCAGAACCGGGCGCCGGGCGCCGGTCCCTTGTGCTCCACCTCCACATCGGACCAGGCGACACCAGCCTTCCCGTGGTGACCATCATGCTCCCGGGTCAGGACTAATGCTTCGCCCCCTGGCTGCCCCTACCAAGTGAAAGGGGGACATGCCTTGCACCCGTCCTGGATCATCACCCAAGCCAAGATCTGCGAAGGTGAAGCAACATGAGCCAGCGGACCCCCGTCTGCCAGCGTGTCAATGGCCATTACGTTCTGCCCATGGGCGGCCAGTTGATGTGCCCGCTGGTGGCCAGTAAAACTGCCCGGTTATGGCCAACAGATCTGCCCACTGATTCGTTTCGGCGGGGTCGGCCATCGTTGGGTTGGTCAGTTCAAGCGGGTCACTCCTTTTCCGGCGAGGGCCTGGGTAAGACGGACGGAATCGCCGCTGGTCTGGCAGACGTGGGCGTGGTGCAGCAGTCGGTCAACGGTGGCGGTGGCGAGGGTTTTGGGCATGAGCTCATCGAACCCGGCGGGGTGGAGGTTGGAGCTGATCGCGACGGAGCGTTTTTCGTAGGCTGCGTCCACGACCCGGTAGAGGCCTTCGGCGGCGTCCGTGGCCACGGGCAACAGACCAATATCATCGATGACCACGAGCTCGGCGCGCAGGATCCGGGCAACGGCCCGGGTGACGCTGTCATCGGTTCGGTGGGCGCGGATGAGGACGCCGAGGTCCTCGAGCCTGAACCAAGCGACCCGCATTCCGGCTTCGACGGCCTGCTGGCCGAGGGCTTCGAGGAAGAACGTCTTCCCCGTCCCCGAGGGCCCGCAGACGACCAAGTTTTTTCCCTGCGGGTGATCCATTCCAGGGTCCGCAGTGCCTGCTGGGTCGGGCCCGGGATGGAGGACGCTGCAGGGTCCCACGCCTCGAAGGTCTTCCCGGTCGGGAACCCGGCTGCTTTGCGGCGGGAAGCGAGCATGGACCGGGCCCGGCCGGCGGCTTCCTCCGTGAAGAGGGCCTTGATGACCTCGGCCGGTTCCCACCGCTGGGCGCGGGCGGTCGCGATCAGGTCCGGGGCCAGCGCCCGGGCGTGGGGCATTTTCAGGGACCGCATCAGGGCCTCCAGGTCCGCCGGTAGCGGCGGAGCCACGGTATTGGTCGTGGTGACGGGGCTCATCGGGCCTCCTCCGGCGTGGTGATGGTTGCGGGGTTGCCGATCGCGGCCCACGCCCCTGTTCCTTGGGTGAGGGAGGTGGCTTCGTTGGCGGCGTGGGTGGTAGTGCGGCGGATGTTGGCGTTCAAGATCGAGGCGAGGTCCGGGTGCGCGAACCGGCCGTGCAGGGCGGCGTCGCCCAGGGCCCGGTCGACCTGATCAGTGCCGGCGATTTTGGCCAGCGTAACGGCTTCGGCCATTTTCACGTTCATCCTTGCGGTCCCGGCCGCGGCGGCCTCGACGAGCCAGGTTCTGGCGCCTTCGCCGATGGCCAGGAACGCGGCCTCGTCCGCGCTGCGGGCCCTCACCTCGTAGTCGCCGGGGAGCTTCGCCCGGGTTCCGGGGAAGTGTTCGTCGTTGATGGCGGGGCTGCCGGGCCGTGCCCGTTCGTGGCGGGCGACTTCGACGGGCCCGGTCGTGCCGTGGTGGACGATGATGACCTGCTCGCCGGGCCCGGTGCCGTGGGTGCGGACGAACACCCGGGCTCCGAGCAGGTGGGCCGGGACGGAGTACTGGGCGTTTTCGAAGGTGACCATTGGGGTGTTCTCCGGAACGCCGCGGGCCAGGCCGAACGCGACCGTGTGGGCGGTGTCCGGGATCCGGTGCAGCCGCGGGGCTTCCTCGGCGAGCATGGCCGCGGGTTTCCGCCGCGTCGTCCGGTGCTCACGGTGATTGACCTCGTCCATGAACGCCGTGCAGGCGGCCTCGAGCTCGGCGAAGGTGCGGTAGTCATCGCGGAGGTTGGTGTCTTTGGGCACGAGGTCGGCCTTGGCGAGTTTCACGGACGCTTCGACTCCGCCTTTGGTGGCCGGGTCCGCCGGTTGGCAGGTCAGCACGGTCACCCCGTAGTGCCGGGCGAAGTCCAGGGTCTGCTGGTTGCGCACCGGGACCCCGGCGACGTGGGCGGTGGTGACGGTCTTCTCGTTGTCCGTGAGGACATAGGTCGGCGCCCCTCCGAGGATCCGGAAGCACCGGTCCAGGGCCGCGAACACGCTCGGCGCGGTCCTGTCCCTGAGCGGGATCACGATGCGGAAGCGTGAGAACGCCAGCCAGGCCACGAAAAGGATGGTCTTCACCCCGCCGATCCGGGGCCCGTCGCCGAAGTCGTACTGCAACCACATCCCCGGTTCTGTGATCCACGGCCGGTGGACGCGGGTGTGGCCCAGCCGCCACGCGGCTTTGACCTGCGCGATCGCCCGGCGGGTAGACCGTTCCGAACCGGTGTAGCCCAGAGCGAGGAGCTTTTCGTGGGCCTTGTCGGCCCGGATCCGGCCCTTGGAGGCTTCGATCCATTCCTCGATCTTGGGCAGGAACGCGTCGGTGACCCGGCCGCGGGCCGCGGGTTCCCCGATCGGCCGGCCCGCGTCACGGGCGGTGACGTGTTTAGCAACGGTGTGGTGCGAGCAGCCCGTGAGCTCCGCGGTGGCGCGCAACGATCCGGTCAGATCGTAGGCAGCAAGAATTTCCATGATTTCTCCGTCAGACTTCATACAGGGCCTCTTCCTGGTTCGCTTTTGGTGCGCTTAGACACCGTCATCAAACCGCAGGGAGAGGCCCCCACCGCTTAAAGACGCGGCAGGAACAAGTAAGGAAGTGGGCAGATCTCATGGCCACCGGCGGGCAGTTCTGCTGGCCGCCAGCGGGCACTTTCGTGGCCGCCTATGGGCAGTTTTTCATGGCCGCTAACACCAGCGCGCATATCTGTCGAAGCCAACTGCCATCAGGGCTTCCAAAAAATCGGCCATCACATCGGCTCGCCTACTGACCAAGGACCTCGAGTGACATTTGAAACCTCTTCAGCACAAGAAGCCAACCGTTCGCTGGATGTTGATCAAGCAGCCGCTCGCGCGGGGCTCTCGGTTGCCTCGTTCAGAGCCCTGATGAGCAAAATCAACGGCACGCCGGAGGACCTGCGCACTCCACCCAAGGCGGGGGAACGCGCCCGACAGTATGACCCGGACAAACTTGATGAGTGGATCCGTGCCGGTCGCCCAATCTCCGATTTCCGTGCCCAGGCAGGAGAGGGTCCCTCAGTTCATATACCAGCCACAGCAACCTGGGCGGGTAACCGGTGGAACATCACCACGGATGCCCCGCACGTATCCGCTTCGGCTCCGGATCTGAAAACAGCAACAAGGACAGCCACTGAGGAGGCTGCTTCTCTGATGTCATCCCCTGGGAAAATCATTCTGGATGTATCTTTTGATGTCGAGGATCAGGCCCGGCAGAAATGGGCCGAGGCGGCGCACCTAAGAGTCCAGGGTGGTGAACTCCAAAGCCAGGCAGCACAAAAGCGCCGCAAGGTGGTCGCGGCACTTGTTGATGCTGGTATGTCCCTCCCGGATATCCGTCAGGTCCTGGGGATTTCCTACCAGCGTGTGCAACAGATCCGCACAGGAAAAAACCGTCAAAATTCACACCAAACCGGGTGAGAGGCTCTCACCTTGGGAAATAGAAATGAACCAGGTGCATCCCTCCCGGCATCGCAAGATGGGGTTTTGGCAGTTGAGGGGCGGGACTATGGTTGCTCAGCTGCACCGTGCTTACGACAACAACCCAGGACGCCCTGGGGCACGTCCATGACCGCTCTCCGGTCGTCCTCCCCAGGAACAGGTTCACCGAATGGCTGGATCCGCATCTTACCGACAAGAACGATGTCCAGCAGCTGCTGGACTCCCTGCCAGAGCCGGCTCTAACGCCGCGGATCGTCAGCGAGCGGGTCAACAGCGTCCGCAATAACGGCCCTGAGCTCATCCAACCGGCCACATGAGGAAGCGCAGGCACGACGCCACTCCAACGAGGAGTGGGTTTTGATGTACAGGGGAGGCCTCAGTGAGCCGCGTTCTCGGCGAAAGCAGGGCCACGAGCCAGTTGGCACTTGACTGGCATTTTTTGAATGGGTCATCTATATGTGCCACGGCCACGATCCTGTTTGGCGCTTGACTGGCTTTTTTTGTAAACGCCATTTATGGTTGGCCCAGACATTGGGGGCGTCACACTCTTCCTGGTTCATTCAGGCATTGAGGGAATCTCTGGTGATCTAAAAAATGGATGCCGACACAAACACTCTGGTCCTGTCTCGTTTTGAGTTCAGGAGTGATTTGCGTGGGCATATTGGGAATCAGAACAAAGGGGTGAATTAGCATGAACATTCGTCACCGCATTGCAGTGGGAGTCCTTACCTTAGGCTTGACAGCAGCCGGAGGTGCAGCGGCAGTAGCCGCGACCGTATATCCATCCGAAGGGGGAGTATGGAACTACGGCGTCACGGGAGGAGTGCATCTCTTCTCTGACTACTACAACCAAGTCAAGTGTCATGGGTCGTCGACGGAGAATGACTGGGGCTACTCGTCTTCGCCCAACGTGGCTGCAGGTACATGGGCAAACAACTCCCAACCCACGACCAGCTTCCAAAACAACCGCGCGTACTACCGCATCGTCGGTTGCCCTTAACAATCGTCGCTTGCTAACAGAAGTGTCCTCGTGCTGCATCGCGTGCAAATGCGGTGCAGCACGGGACCGTAGGGTGGAAACATGTTGAAGCTACTTATCCGTTTTGCCGCCGTGGCGATCGCAGCGTTGATTGCTTTAGTTGCCGGTGTCTATGCAGCGGCGGCGGACCTGGATGGTCTACCCGACGCTGATTATGTCTCATCAATTCGCTTCGACAGCAGCCCACTTTCGCGAGACGAAATCGTTGACCGATTAGACGACTACGCGGATTACTCGGGAATCGGCATAACTCGAGTGGCGAGTGCGCCAGACGATTTTTTGAATAAACGCATCGCATTCGTCTTCGGTTCTGGAAATCTCGAGAACAAAGATATTGATTGGTTCTCTCCAACCATGAGTGGATCGATCACCAAGTCGAGCGATCTCGGCTTCACCTCACTGAACGGCGTTTATGCCCTATACGCCAGTGACACTCAAGCAGCATCCTTCCAGGCTTGGGCGACGAGCGAGTTGAGGGCGGACGCTTCCCTAAACGAAAAAACGCCCATCGGTTTGCTTGCCTATGCGCTGTTAACAGTTGGAGCATGGGTACCGATGTCGGCGGCCATTCTGCTGCTGGGCGCGACGATCATGTCATGGTACGTGCTGCGCGCCCGTGGCCGGGAGCTACGAATCATGGCCGGTATGCGTCTGTCAACGATCGTGCTCACCGACCTTCGCTCGCTGTTCGGAGCGCTAGCCATACCTGCCGCCGCGACTTTCGGGGCTGCCGTCCTGGTCGTGATGGCAACCGGGTTTGGCCGGCCCGCGTTCTTCATCTCGACCCTCGCGCTGTTTACCGGCGTGGTGGCAGCATTTGCCATGGTCGTGGCACTGCTGATGGGGATGCTAACCCTTCCCTCCGTACGGGACATTGCGGCCCGACGACCGTCGGAACGAGGTTCTTGGGTGATCAGCGAGCTACTGAAAGTAGCTGCAGTCGTCATCGTGGCCGCAATCTTGCCCACAGTTTCCGGCGTTGTGGCCAACGCTTCGGCCGCCACCACCCAAGGCGCAATATGGGAATCTATGGGCGACAGCGTGACAGTGCGTATCGCAAACCGGCTAGGAGACGCTGAGAACGCGGCATTCGCCGGCCTAACCAGAGACCTGGCGAAGCGGGACGCGGCCATGTTCTCGATGTCGTTGAGCTCTGACACGGTCGATCTCGTAGACGACGAGGGGGCCGCGGACCTGAAGAAGCTGGGCTTTGACAGCATCGTCATTGCCGACGAGCGTTACCTTGACACCGTCAACAGAACCGGCGGGGCGACCTGGGAACCAGCCGCTGCCGTCCAGTCCCTGCAAGAACTGCCGGAGTCGATCCAACGTCAACTTCTTCCCAATTTGAAGTTGTGGACTACGTCCCGAAAAGGACTGGACGTTCAGCTATACAGCAACACCGGCGACCTCCCGATTGTCGTATCAGGAAGCATGTCAGGAACTTTGGACACCAATCAACGTCCTCTGATCCTCTCGACGAATGACCTCGCCCAGTTCGATGACTCCTTCCTGGCCTCGGCCGTGAGCCGAGGCAACATCGTATTCACTGACCCTGAACAAGTCAGAGAGCTCGTTAAGCAACGGGATATGGGCGCCGAGGTTCTATCAATCGACCGGATAGCCGATTTAGGTCTCTATGACGCCCAGTCCAAGCAGCGCAACGCGCAACTCGGTGCTGCAGCTATAGCCCTCGCCGTACTTGCGCTCGTCATGTGCGTGAGCGTTACCGCCTGGATCTTCGCGCTGCTGCGGCGACGTCGCTGGTTCGTCCAACACACAGCAGGAAAAACGTGGAGATCAATCCTCCTGCCAAGAATGCTGTGGGAAGCAAGCACGGCACTACTGTTCGGCGCCGTGATGGCACTGTCGTTTGCGGCACTAAATCCCTCAAACATTTGGGTTTCCGGGTTCGCCCCGCTGGCGTATCTTGCCGTCGCCTGGCTCATTCACCAATGGGCAGCCACGACGACGTTCCGCACCACACTCGCACGAAGAGGATAGAACAAATGCAATTACGCGCCGACTGTGTTTCGGTTATCATCGATGGAAAGCCCGCCCTGAACTCTGTTTCTGTGCAAGCAGAACCGGGCCGAATGCTCGTACTGGCAGGAAAAAGCGGCAGCGGTAAGACAACGCTCTTGAACGTTCTAGGCCTATTGGGTCGAGCCGACACCGGCAGCGTAGTAGTTGGTGGACAAGACGCAACGAAATGGAACGACGCCCGACGCCGCCGTTTCTGGCGGGACCACGTCGCTTTCGTCTTCCAGGACTACGGGCTCATTGAAGAAGCAAGCGTTGACTACAACGTCACGGTAGGGCGCCGAGGTCTTTTCGGTCTTCGTCAGCCTGACCGTGAACGTGTTGACCAGGTCCTCGACCACGTACTGCTTTCAGGTCGTAGGAAGGAGCAGACTGCCCGACTAAGTGGTGGCGAGAAACAACGCGTCGGATTGGCCAGAGCGATGTTCCGCGGGGCCGATATTGTCCTCGCTGACGAACCAACCGCTTCGCTGGATCGAAAGAACCGCGAACTAGTAATCAATTTCCTCATCGAAGAAGCCCGCCGCGGCGCCACTGTCGTCGTAGCCACACACGATGAGGACCTCATGGCCGCCGGAGACGATCTCATCCGACTGGGTGAACAACCACTGTCCGAAGCTTCACCACCCCCAGTTTCGATCGGCAGTGAAGCCCAAGAAGAATCACTTGACGCTAGGTAGCAGCAACGTAGCTGTTTCCGTGGCTCTTAGGGATTGTTCTGGCCTCACCCGCAGCAGAAGCTGGGTAGCGACCGCAACGACCGGGACTGCCCCGGCTTTTGTTGACTCGGGTCTTAGGCCGCTGTGAGCGCGGTCCGGTTGATTGTTTCATATTCGATGGGCGTGAGTTTTCCCAGCCGTCTTTGCCGCCGCCGGCGGTGGTAGGTCCTTTCGATCCAGGTGGTGATGGCCAGCCGTAGGTCCTGCCTTTTGAGCCATCGCTGACGGTCCAGGACGTTCTTCTGCGGCAGCGAGAAGAACGATTCCATCGCGGCGTTGTCCGCGCACGCACCGACCCTGCCCATCGGGCCGGTGAGCCCGTGGTGCCGGAGGGATTCGACGAACCGGCGTGAGCGGAACTGGGACCCGCGGTCGGAGTGCACCACCGTCCCTTCCGGGCGACGTGCCCGGACTGCGTTCTCCAGCGCGGACACTGCGAGCGAGGACTTCATCCGGGCGTCCATCGCGTAGCCGACGATCCTGCCGGAGTAGACGTCCTTCACCGCGCAGAGGTAGAGCTTCCCTTCTTCGGTGGGGTGCTCGGTGATGTCTGTCAGCCACAGTTCGTTCGGCGCCGCGGCGGTGAAGTCCCGCTCCACCAGGTCATCGTGGACCGGTGGCCCCGGTTTCCGGTTCAGACCCCGCTTCTTCGAGAACACTGACCAGATGCCGTGGTCCTTGCAAAGGCGCTGGACCCTGTTCTCGCCCGCCGTGATGCCCTTATCCGGGAGTTCGTCGGCGATGAAACGGTACCCAAACGCCGGATCGTCGGCGTGGATGTCCAGCGCGGCGTTAACCAGGTGCGCATCGATCCAGTCCCGTTCCGTCACCGGGTTCGCCTTCCACCGGTAGTAGCCTTGCTTACTAAATCCCAACACCCGGCAAGTCACCGCCACGGGAACACCGTCGTGCGTCTTGATCCGTGACCAGCGGGTAGGTCATTTTGGGTTGACGTCCCTTGCCAGATAGGCAGCCGCCCGGCACAGAATCTCGTTCTCCTGCTCCAACAACCGGTTCCGCTTCTTCAACTCCCGCATCTCGGCCGACTCCGCCGCTGCCGGGCCAGCGCCGGATTCTTTGCGTTCGGCGATGGCAATCCAGCGCTTCAGCGTCGTGACTGACAGCCCGAAATCCTTCGCAATCTGCGCCAAAGGCGCCTCGCCCTTACGGGCCACATCAATAACATCCTGGCGGAACTCCGCCCCATACGCCGTGGGCATGGTCAACATCCTTCCACGAGCACAAGCTCGCTAGATCAAGGAGTCAACAAAACCGGGGGCAGTCCCCTCGCTCCGTTTCGGATTTGCGTGACAAGAAGAAACCCATCCCATAAGCACTCTACTTTCTCGACATTTCTTGTAAATAAACCTACAAGTACTGTCAGAATTCATTGACAACGGTCGTCAGCGCCGCTTATCTTGTTGTAGTCGACTACCGCGGCTAACTCACATATGCAAAAGGAGCAGCAACATGTCCGTAGAGACTCTCGAAACCTACGAACTCGGCCTCGCCGAGGCACTTGAAGAAATGATGAAGAGTGAGCCGGCCGAAGTTGAAGAGCCAACAGTCACTACGACGCCGATGGGGGCTGGCCAGATCGCCTGGTACGTCGCTTACAGCACCGCAGAGTAACTTCTGCCCCGTGTCACTGACGTCGACGGACAGGAACCTAACCACTGCGAGGAATTTGTCTTCCTACTCCGAAGGCCGGCGTAGCCGAAGCGGATGGAGTGATCGATAAATTTCTCACATTGCTTGTCGACGTCAGTGACACTCCGGCTGCAATCCAGAATCTTTGCATAAGTGAAATGAATTAAGTGAAATGAATACCGAACCGCCAACACTGGCTTGGCGAGCTCCAAAGTACTTCAGCAACCGGACTTGCCCAGGTAAGACGGAAATCGAAAACGAGAGACGCTCCACATGACGGACATTCAGAACTTGCGGCATCAGAGTGTAGAAGTGGACATCGATCCAAAGTGGACAGCCGCCCTCCTTCGTCACCACGTTCGCGCAATGGAAGCGGCAGCTAGGAGCGCTAGTGACAGCGACAAATTACGCCTCTTGGCTCTCGACCCCGAAGTTACCTGGCTGGTGACGAGCGTCCGAGGAAGCAGAGCACTAACCGATGAGGAAAAGGCCACGGTCAGGGATCGTGCGAACGCTTCGCTGCACAACGCAGCCAAACGTCCGCGCATTGTCACGAAACAGAACTACACCACCTTCGACCGCGAGGCAGTAGTAATCCTGGAAGCTTCCGCTGACGGCGACGCAACCCTTAGAAAAATGTCAATTGCCGAGGACTGCAACGGCCAGTTGGCTGAGCGAGTGGTAGGTGCGCTTGAGATCTTGACCCGCGTTTGGCCCGCTGCAGCCGTCGAGTTGCAACTACTGATCGAACGCATAATCATCCTGAAAGACACTGAACTCACCGCCACCCACGACCAGTTGTTTGGTGTCTTGTTCTTGGGGGAGAACTACATGGAGTCCCTCCCCAGAACGGTAGAGGCACTCCTTCATGAAACCAGCCATCACTCCATGTTCCTGCGCTTGTGGTTGCAGGACTACGTTTCCAACCCCGACGATTTGGTTCACCATGCGCTCCGTAAAGACCCGCGCCCGATCTCAGGTACGCTGCATGCCGCCTTCGTACTATGGCGGATGCATTACGGCCTACACCGCTGGGCCGAGGTGGAGAACCTTCCGGCAGATCACGAGGTGAGCCTAATTCGTGACTCCGATCGAGAGAAGCTTGTCGCTACATTGGGAACTCTTGCAGATCGGGCGGAGTGGACGACAGCGGGCCGTACACTCTTTGATTCTATGGCACGGGGTACCGTGTCCTCCGTTGTTTCTCCCGCCTAAGGCAGATCTTCAGTTCGCGTTTCCTGCCGCCGCGTAGGTCTCAGAGTAAGCTGCTCCGATTGCAGGTTCTAAATATTTCAAACAACGCCAATGAGAATCTCTTCTAAAGGGTGTAAGCCATGACCACGACGCTTGAGCACAACACAGACGTTCCCCACCTTGCGACTGGTATTCGTCGTCTACTCGACGAATTTGCCAAAGTTCAATCAAACGATTTCGTGCTGATCGCCTACACCCCCGATAGCAGAATATACAGCGCACATCTCGCTGTGACTTTGCGTCAAGCAGGCATCAGGCACGTGGCGGTGGTAATGACTCCGCTCATCGACCCGGGTTTTCATGGGCGGCTTGAATTAGTGCTGCCCGACCCGCAGTCGTTCAGCGGGAACTTAGTGGTTCTAACTCTTGAGAAGGACACGATGTCACACTTCGACGTCCTGACGCCGCTCTTTCGACTTTATGGGCTCTTCGCGGTTCGTGGGGAAATGCATCCCTGAGATAAGCGTCATGCCGCCGTCCGGACGGCACTTCTCAAGAGAATAACCGATTTGTAGTTGCTTGGGTTGCGATACCCGCGGGCGGTGCGTTTGATGTTTTTTATGGCGGTGTTGTTGGCCTCGACCTTGCCTGTCGTGGCGCCGGTGATGATGAGTACTTCGATCTCCTGCCACCAGCGGCAGACGGTGCGGTAGAGCCTGTTTGTTTCCGGCCGTGCGGCAGCTTTGACCAGTTCCTCCAGGTGTTCTTTCGCTGTGGCGGCGTCCTCCAGGGAGCCGGTGCGCAGCAGGGCCCTGAGTTGTTCCTTGACTTTCCATACGGCTTGGAGGGTGCCGGTCGGATCGTCGGCGGCGAACACGTCTTCCAGCTTGAGGGCGGCCCTGCAGCTGAGCGTGTCGCCGCCGCGAAGGAGGAGCATGCGGTGCGCCCAGGCCTTGTCGACGGCCCTGCCGCGGCGGCCCTTGACCTGCTGGGAGAGGTTCTGCCGGGTCTCGGTCATTGCCTGGTTGGCCAGCGAGATCAGGTGGAAGTGATCGACCGCGACGGCGGTGCGGGGAAGCCACATCCGCAGCGCTTTCCGGAACGCCGCCGACGGGTCGATCGCGACGACCTGCACTCCCAGGCGCCACTCCAGGGGACGGACGAACAGCCAGTCCCCGACGCCCTTGTGGTCCCGGCCGTCGACCACGCCAAGGACCTGGCCGGTGTCCAGGTCAACGATCGTTGTCATCCAGGGTTCGAACCGTGTCCACGCCTTCGTGGCGGGGTCCTGGAAGTAGCGCACGGACCGGAACCGGTGTTCATCGATGCCCAGCATCCGGGGGCTGAGTTTGTCCACGTCCGGCAGCCTGAGCAGGCAGGCCTCATTCAGTGCCGCCCGGACCATCCACCAGGAAACGGCGAAGCCGGCAGCCGTGTCCGACACGGCCCTGCCGGAGCGGATGACCGCGTCCACGAGCTGGTCCCGGAGCCGGCCGGTGGAGCGGGCCCGGCGCGGGACCTGAGGGGTGGATTCAAAGAACGACAGCCGGTCGCAGGCCACTTCTTGGCAATACCAGCGGTACTTGGACCAGAGCACCTCCACCGGCCCGGCAACCGGAATGTCCCTCAGTCGCTGAAAGCGCCGTTCCTTCCGCCGGGAGGAGATGACTCCGCAGCTGGGGCACCCCGGCGGCTGGTCGGTTTCAACGATGACCTGCCGACAGCCGGCAGTGACGGTGGTGGAGACTACGTGGTAGTCGGGCAGGTTGAAGAGGATGGTGGCAGCGTCGGCTGCGACCCCGGTAGGCTCGTTCAAGGGCTCGTGGTCCTGTTCCAGGTTGAATGCTAGACACACTCATCCCAACAGGGCCACGGGCCCCCTTGTCTTCAACGACACGAACTCAATTCCCCACCAACCGCGAAGAGCCACTTTATGGAGTCGCTCGCACAAGAATCGTGAGAATTATCAGCGCTTCCGACGAACTATTTACGCATGGCCTGGCTCTGACGCCGACCGAGTTGGAAGCTTTGAATGCTACTCTCTTGGATTTTCTTCAAGGGGCTTCAAGAATTCGAGTCCAAACTGATGGTGGGACAGACCTGAACATCACGTTGGACCAGGACAGGTACGAGTGGATCAGCAACCGAGGGAAACTTAGGCCCGGCGCCTTCACTATCCTTCCCGCGGGAGAGATAGCAACCTTCTCAGATGCAATAGAGGGACGTCTGGTCGCTGACGGCGCCCTCAACTGTAATGTCATCACAGAGTTGGACATGCGCCTTGCGGATAACCTGCTCTTCGTAACCATTAGAAACAGCATTGCTACTTCGTTCTCCTGCTCGAGTACCAGTCTTAATACCTTCGTCGAGCAAGCGTTCAAACTGCCGAACGCTCGGAGGATTGGAGAGATAGGTTTCGGAACCAATCAGGCTTTGAAAACTTTCCTGAGCCACAACTCGCACGTGAACGAAAGACACCCCAGCCTGCACATTGGATTCGGGCAGCATAATCAGTCGCTACAGACAGTGCCGTACGAGGCGGATATTCATTTGGACGCGGTGACTCAAGACGCGGTGATCACGATTGAAGGAACAGGCCGGCAACTGCGGCTTTCTGAACTCGTGCCAGATCCGAGCAAGCAACACCCGGCTCTCATGCGAGACGAGGACATCACCGGAGACTGTTGCAGTTCTGGGTGCCGAGTGGTGCGAATAGGACCATAAACGATGGTGTTGGCAGCGCATGATCAGCGTATACACCTTCACACATACCTGTCTGGCAGGTTCTTTGGAGGTGTGTCTGGTGCGTCGACTGACGTACTCATTCCGCTCATTGCAGTGCTTTCCTTGGATGCGGATACGACACAGGTAGGAATTCTGGCTGCAGTCACACTTGTGACGAGTCTCATTTTTCGGTACCCGGCGGGAAGCTGGGCGGACGGCAGGCAAAAACAAATTCCGCTTCAAGTCCGCACTTACATTGTCACTGCGCTGCTTGGTGTAACGATTCCCATCCTGTGGATCACAGATCTGCTAACGCTTCCCGTCCTACTGATCTGGGTAGCGGTCTATACCCTGATCCAAACGCTGTCCTCAGCGCTTGGACATGGCGTGATCAATGACCTGACGACCCAGGATGAGCGGGTCACGGCCGTTGGCAAACTGCAGAGTCTCACGGCATCGAGCGCGGTGGTCGGACAAGCCGGGGGTCCTGGGCTTACGGCTCTATTTGCACCCCCATTCGCTTTACTCATGACATCACTTACGTCGTGCGTTGCTGCAATTCAGATATCTCGTGTCCAAGTTTTCGAAGTTGGGTCAGAGAGCCGACCAGTAGACGAAGGCGAGAAAGCACCAGCGAACGTAGCGAGCATAATCAGTTCACTGGTGAAGGATCTTGACGTCTGGCTAATGTGGGCAGTGTCCTGTGTAAGCGCCTTCATCGTCCCCGTGACGCTCATTTTTTTCATCGATGGTCTTGATATTCAACCAGCACTTATAGGCATCCTGATAGCTACTGGTGCTGTCGGTGGAATCGCTGGGGGTTTACTTACCGGAAGGGCCTATGAGCGGCTCGGCCACGCCATGACTTCTGCACTTGGGTGCATTCTCACGAGCATCGCAGCGGTTCCGCTCCTGTTCGTGACGCCCGGTACGTTCTGGGCCTACTTGAGTATCGTATGGTTCGAGCTTGGCACAGCTCTCGGAGGCACCTTGCTCGTCGGGGCGACCTTTGGGGCGCTTCAAATGAGAACGAAACGAACAGAGATCAGCCGGACGATTTCTACGGCCAGCATCGGGCTGGAAATATTTGGTCTCGCCGGCATAGCACTTGGTGCGGCAGTTGCTTCCGCATTTCCAGCGACTTCTATCTTCGGGGCTTTCAGTTGTGCCGCGCTTAGCTTGGCTGTGATCGGCTTCATCTCTGCCATCATGCGAAGACGGCACCAATGAGCAGTTCCTCCAGGCCCTGTCCCGTACCGTCCCAAGTATTTACCCACGGCACTCTATGTGATACAGGATCCGCCAGACAATTCCGCTTCTCGGGAATTTGTCACATTCCAAGAATCAATGAGGTCCATGTTGCAAAGGAGAAAGATTCCTGAGATGAATGATTTCGATGCCACTAAAGACTTTTGGTTCCCATATGCAGACTTACTAGGCCCTGCCTACGCTGCACACTCTCGCGGCGTACTCGGATCCGTTCGATTCGAAGTCGTCACCCGGCAGCTCACGAATCACTTTCAGGGCGAGAATTTCGCAGTACTGGATATCGGCGGAGGTTTCGGGGAGCAAGCTACTCGACTCGCATTTGCAGGGCATGATGTAACCGTTCTCGACCCCGATGCAGCAATGTTAGACATGGCGCGTGAAACGGCAAAAGACGTCACCTTAAAGGCTACCGCAGGAACGATTTCCTTCGTGCAAGCGGATGGTCTCAGCGCTTCAACTGTTTTCACTGAGAAGTTCGACCTCGTTTGCCTGCACAGCGTCCTGATGTATCTCGAAAATCCCTTTGAGATGCTTCGTGCCGCTCGAAATTCCCTACGGCCAGGAGGACTACTATCCATCCTTTCCGTTAATCCTCATTCCACTGCCATGCGACCTGCAATGCAGAGGAATTGGACCGAAGCTCTAGCTACCTTGAGAGCCGACAGCCCTGCTCCTGAACACTACTTGCCAACCCGGCCTCACTCACGGGAGCACGTCATGTCGATTTTGTCCGAACTGGACGTCGACATACTCGACTGGTTCGGTGTAAGAATGTTCACTGATCACCTCAGAGACGACACCATCGAAGCCAGTGACCTCCCATCAGTCTGTGATCTTGAATATGAGGCCAGTGGCCGATCGCCCTACAGGGACATTGCCCGTTTATACCATTTGATAGCTCGAACACATTAGGTAAGCTTCCGCCCTCGTCTTACGAGATGCTTTCGAAGCGCCGACACCGTCATACATGCGGAAAAAGATGGCTGGATCGTAACCGCTATTCCAAGCCCCGAGCGCGTCAAGGGGAGCCGGAGTTCCCATTCATCCTTGACCGCAACCAACGGGAAACCTGGGACTTTGAGATGGGTCTTGACCGGCTTCAGTACCGCGGAGCCATTTCTCCTATGAGGCCGGCAACGCAGCCCGCCGCGACCTTGACTGCTTGCCGCCTGACGGGGAACCCATGAAGGTAGGCCACCATTCAGAAGGCCGGCACCGGGCCGCACTCGCCCGCGCGGACAGGAGTATGCGCGCTGTCTCCCACGCTTACGCTGAAACCAAGGAAGTCCAGGCCCGGGCAGGTACCGCTACCTACACCACCGGCGCACGCTACAACCCGGTCACGGTTTACAACCGCATAGAAAAATTGGCTGCCGATATCCGCCGCATCGAACGCGAAATCGTGGCTGAATTCTGGGACAACGACGGAAAATTCCGCGGACCCACCGAGGCTGAGCAGGCCGCCCGCGCCAAACGCAAAGCACCCCGACTGGCCGAACTCAAAGACCAGCTCGAATACTGGAACGCCGTCAGGGCCGAACAGATCGCGACAGGGAAGACCAATAATTACAGCAAAGAAACCATCAAAAAAGGCGACGCCGTTAAGGTACGCCGCCGCTGGTACGTCGTCGCCCGCGCCAACACCAAAACCGTCTCCCTTAAAACCGAACACAGCTGGACCGACACGATCCCCTACGCCGAAATCCAGGGCCACAAGACAGCCGAGGAGTTGGCAGCTGCCAAGATGGCCAACGAAGAATCGGAAGCGGAAAACGTAGCCAGCTAAAGTGCGGATCTGATGTGTGGCCCGGAAGTATCTGGGCCACACATTCCCTGAAGCCACAACGAAAGACCAGGAACTGGTGGACCTCCAGATAGGAACCAACCAGGGGTGAGTGGATTCACCCAGCTCACAGCCCGGTGGACGGGTCCAAAGTTGTGAAGCCGCCAAGTGGTTCGATGCCGCTGAACAAGGCCATGTTTTCCAGATTATTGCGGGTGAAAAGCTCCGTGTAGATCATCCTCTTCTGCAGGGACGGTCGCTGCCCCGCCATAGTGAATGCAGCCCAGGCTTGAACTTCGGGGTCAATCCCTACTCCGGTCAGGTCGGCTTCGATAGCGAAGCGTGAGACCGCTTTGCTTGTGGTGAAGCGGCCTATTACGAGCTCGTCAACAATGTGATGGTAGGGCTTCACTGACTCGTCGAAAGTAGCCGTCACGCCGCCTGGCAGGCGCAGACGGATTCGATGGGCTCCGACTCGCCCTAACCCAACGTGCAGGCTGCGGTGCCGATCAGTGCGAGCAAGTTCATGGATCCAATAGAAGAGGTTGCTCTCCGGCCCATAAGGAGACTGATAAGGCTGTGCCGCCTCAAGTTTGTCCAGAATGTCTTCAGGGACGCCGGACAACCGCTTGCGTTGGCTTGCATACTCCTTCGCCGTCGAGCAGATCGGGTACTGGATTCGTTCAGCTAGGGGAGGAGGGTTTTGCCCCGTGGCTGCTGCAACCCACGCATAGAGACCGTTATCCAGGGCTGCGCGAATTGTCGCCAGCCAATCGCTGAACGCCAGCGATATCTGCACAGGTGCTTGCTCGCGCGTGACGGCCAAGATTTCAAATGTCGTCGGCGTAACGTTCCGGACATCGATGTCCCAGGGGTGATGGGAGATGTACTGCGCCCAGGATTCACCAAATTCTCGGCGCTTAGATTCGGCGCGGTCCAGCCGCGCGAAGGCGAAATCAAAGAGTTGCTGCATGGCCCAACCATAAAGGTCGTCAAGAAAATTCTCTGTTTGAGTTTGGACGTCGGAGTTGGCTTTCTAGATGCTGCCTCTGCGTGAAGCGCCCGGTTAACTGCGATCAGCTGCCCGGGTTTTCCTATCGTTCACTTCCCGTAGAAAAAGGTCAGCCAGGTTTAGCCAGTCACTGACAGGGAGCTCAGAGCCCAGTCCTCAAGGAACTCCTCGGGCGTGAAGTCGTGAGGTTCGGGTCGATGCCTTCTGACCGGAGATTTTTAAAGGGGGACATCGACCTGGGAACCCGAAAAATGATGTTCCGGGGCTGACACAGCTGCGACGCAAAGGGGTGTCCTTCCGCCATCTGCGGAAGGACACCCCTTTGCTGGTGCGGGAAGGCTAGCCGGCCCGCGTGTAGGCGATGTCCGGCATGGCCGGCGTCTCCATGCCCACGCCCAGGTAGAAGCCCGGGTGCGGCGGCTGGTTGTAGCTTACGTTTTCGCGGGCCACGGAGAGCCGGTACACGGGATCGTGCATCAGCGTCCGCAGGCGCACATCAGTGCCCGACGCCGAGGTGTAGATCCGCAGTTCCGTGCTGTCCGCGGACGGCCAGGCAATTTCCTCCCGCCAGTCACCGAGGAGGTCCGCCTGGATGGCGGGGGTGCCCTTGGTGCCGTTGTTGGACTTGGCGCCGGTGGCCGTCAGCAGCCGGTCGCTGCTTCCGGTGTTCCAGTTCCACTTGGAGATGCTGGGCACGCCGGTGTTGGCGGCGGCATCCCAGTCGTGGTCCACGATCTCGCGGAGCAGGTCACCGTCCCACCAGGCCAGGAAGTTGGCTGCCGGGATGGTGTTGCTGAGCAGCTCGCCCTTGGCCGAGCGGAGCTCCCCGGTGGGGGAGTTCCAGGCGGCGTCGCCGCCCACGGCCCAGCCTTCAGCACCAAGGTGGCGCGGATCGATATCGCCTGCTGCGGCACGGCCGGTGTCCCTGGGGGCGGGGATGCTCCACAGCACCTCGCCGGTGGCAGCGTCCCGGAAGGTGGCACCGAGGAAGCCGCTCTTGCCCATGTCCTCATGGGCAGCGAAGGTTTCCAGGCCCGGGCGGCTGGGGTCCAGGTCGCTGGTGTGGATGGCGTCGCCGTGGCCCAGGCCCGTGTTGTAGAGCGGCTGGCCGTTGTCATCGATGGTCATGGAACCGAAGATGAACTCGTCCTTGCCGTCCGCGTCCACGTCTGCCACGGACATATTGTGGTTGCCCTGGCCGGCATACTGTTCGCCGGCCACGTTGGAATCGAAGATCCAGCGCTTGGTGATCTTGCCGTTGACCAGGTCGTAGGCTGCCAGCACCGTGCGGGTGTAGTAGCCACGGCTGAACATCATGGAGGGCCGTTCGCCATCCAGGTAGGCCACCGCGCCCAGGAACCTGTCCACGCGGTTGCCGTAGGTGTCGCCCCAGCTGCCAACGTCACCGCGGGCGGGCTCGTAGGCAACGGTGTCCATGATGGTTCCGGTGGCGCCATGGAAGACCGTCAGGTATTCCGGGCCTGTCAGGACGTAGCCGCTGCTGTTCCGGTAGTCCGCATTGGCGTTGCCGACCACGGTACCGGCAGCATCACGCGTGCCGTCGGCCGTCTTCATCGCAATCTCGGCCTTGCCGTCGCCGTCGTAGTCGTACGCCAGGACCTGTGTGTAGTGGGCGCCAGCGCGGATGTTCTGGCCCATGTTGATGCGCCAGAGCTTGGTGCCGTCCATCTTGTAGGCATCGATGTATACCAGGCCCGTGTACCCTGCCTGCGAGTTGTCCCTGGCGTTGGACGGGTACCACATCTGGATGACCTCGTACTGGCCGTCGCCGTCCACGTCCGCCACGGTGGCGTCACCGGCCGAGTAGCTGTAGGGCTGCCCGTCCTTGGTGTAATCGTTGGCCGGCTTGTCCAGCTTGATGGAGAGGTAGTCGCCGGTCATCGGGGTGAACTCAGCGGTCAGCTGGTCCGCACCGTTGCCCACTGCCTTGATGACGTACTTCGAGGCAGCAGTGCCTTCGGCATCCAGGAAGCTGGTGGTATCCCGGATGGGGTCAACGGTGAGCTGGACGCCGTCACGGATCACATGGAAGCCGATGCTCTGGGGATCGCGGCCCAGCATCCGCCAGCCCAGGCGGACACCGCCGTCGGTGACCATGGCCACCGGTGCGCGGTCCAAGGCTTCCATCTGCCGGTTCAATACAGTGACCCGGTCCGTGGCCGCAACCGGTGAAGGAGCGGACTCGCCGCCGGCGCTGATGGCGGTGACGCGGTAGTAGTACTTGATGGTGGTCAGCACCGTGTGGTCGGTGAAGTCAACCTCCCCGGAACGGCCAACGTAGGAGAACGTGCCGTTTGCCGACGTCGAACGGTACACGTGGTAAGCCGTGGCGCCGGTGGATTTCTGCCATTTCAGGCTGACGCTGGTCTTCTCGATGCCCTTGATGTCCACCTTGGCCGGTGCTGCCGGAACGGCCACGGACGGATCAGTCAGGGCCACTTCGGCAGTGTTGGACGGGACGGACTCCAGGCCGGTGCTGTCGACGGCGGTGACATGGTATTTGTACGGCAGGCCGGCGAACGCGGTGGTATCCGTGTATTCGGCGGCAGTGACGTTTTCCGCCACCAGTTGGGGTGAGGACTCGAAAGAGGCCTGGCGGAACACCTTGTAGGAGGCCGCATCAGCGAGGGCGTCCCAGGCAAGGGAGACCGACGGCGGGGTGGCCTTTGCGTCCACAGCGGTGGAGCGCAGGTTGGTGGGTCCGATCAGCAGCGGGGTGACTTCCAGGCCGTTGAGGCGCTGGCCGGATCCGCTGATGCCAAGGTTCAGCTGGCCATCAGTGACCAGGACCTGGTTGATGATTTTGGTGTTGGAGTTGGCGCGGCTGGAGGTGACTGTTCCATAGGGCCGGCCTTCTGCGGAGACATCGGTCCTGGTGGAGCCGATCCAGTCGCTGTGATAGGTCTTCAGCGCATAGGTGCCGTTGGGTACGTCCAGCGCGAACTCGAAGGTGTTGCCGCTGAGCACAAAGTCGCGCAGCAGGTTGGTGGTCACGGCGCCGCGGTCGCGGTCCGAGAGGACGGAGGTGTCCTTGAAGCCGTACCCCCGCTCCGTCGAGTAGGCCATGGTGCGGTTGACCTCGGTGTAGCCGGGTTCCAGGGGCGAGCCCACCGGGCCGAAATCGAACTTGTATTTGGCCTGCTTGGTGGTCAGCGCCAGGGCGTCGCTGAATTCGGAGAGGCCCTTGCCGTTCATGGCCGCCACGCGGACGTTGTATCCGGTGCCCTCTGCCAGGCCGTTGAGGTTCACCGTGGGAACGGTGGATGTGGTGGCCAGTTTGTAGGCGGAGTCCGGCTCGGACGCCAGTTTCCGGTAGATCTTGTAGATGTCCGCGCCTTCCACGGCGTCCCACTTGAGCAGGGCGCCGGCGTTGGAAATGCTGCCGGCCACCAGCCCCTGCGGCTTGGCAGGAACGGCCGACGGCGGCACGACGTCAAGGACGCGGCTGGCCAGCGGAACGCTGAGCTGCTTTACGCCGCCCGCTACGAGGCGGGCGATCTGGATGGCGCCGTACTCCTGGAAGTGGGTGTCGTCCACGGTGCCGTTGGGCCGTCCCGGGTAGACGCCGGCGTCCACGTGCAGGAAGACGGATTTGGCTTCTTCCGGGCCGATTTCGTTGTAGTACGCGCGGCTGGAGGCGGACAGGTCAACGAGCTGGACGTTCTCCTCTGTGGCGAGCTCCTGCATCTTGGCCACGTAGTCCGGGAAGCTGACCCGGAACTGTCCGGTGGCGGCGTCGAAATCGCGGCGTCCCACGGGGGTGACAAGGATGGGGGTTGCTCCGCGCTGGCGGGCTCCGTGGACGTAGGTCCGGAGGTATTCCTTGTAGTCGGCGGGGGAGGCGTAGCGGTCATCGACGCCGATGGTGGCGTCGTTGTGGCCGAACTGGACCATAAGGTAGTCGCCCGGGTTGATCACGCGGAGGATTTCATCGAGGCGGCCCTGGCTGATGAAGTTCTTGGAGCTGCGGCCACCGATTGCGTGGTTGTGGACGGCAACCTTGTCATCCAGGTAGCGGTCGATCATCTGGCCCCAGCCGGCCTGCGGTTCGAAGGCAACGTCATAGGTCTGGACGGTGGAATCGCCGGCCAGGTAGACGCCGGGATCGGTAGTGGCTGTGCGCGGTGCGCGGGCGGTGATCACCAGTGAGTTGATTTTGGCGGCCGTGCCGGAGAAGTCCAGGTTGAGCTGCCCGTCCACCAGGGAGATGGGGAATTCCATGTCCAGGTACTGGCCGGCCGGCTTGTCCGTGAGCTGGACCTTGGCCATTTTCTCGGCCGTGATGGCGATGTTGGTGGCTTCGGTGGCGTCACCTGCCACTACTTTGACGGTGTAGTCGCCGTTGGGCAGGTCCGCGAGGAAGGTGGTGCCCTGGGCCTGGACGAAGTCACTGCGCAGGGCATCTGCGGTGCCGCGGTCCACTCCGGCCGTGACGGCTGTGTCAGTGAATCCGAAGGTGGCTGCGGCGGAATAGGCGGTTCCGGCGTCGACCCTGGTGTACCCGTCAGCCAGTGCGCCGGGGCCGAAGTCGAAGCGGAAGCCCGATCCGGCGGGCGGAAGTGCAGTGTCCGCGTGGACCACGGGGACGCCGGTGAAGGCGATGGCGGCAGAGGCCGCTCCTGCCGTCAGGACGCGGGCAGTCCGGGACAGCCTGCGGGGTTTGGGAGAGGCGTTCGACGGCGGTTGGGGCACCGCGCCTGCCTGCTCGGGGGGATAACTCACGTGCATCTCCTTTGATGGCGATGACGCCGGGTCGCTATCTCGAAACGGCTTGTAACGATTCAAAATGAGCGAAGCAGCGTGCTGTGTGATGAGGTGTGTTTGCGCTCACATTCTTACACCCCTTGAGTTCGCAAGCAAACAATTTCCGGGTATTAATGTGCGTTTCTGTTGCTACTTGTGGGTAATAAGGGCCGCGCTGTTCCTGGCTGGAGGTGCGCCCATCTGGGGAGTTCTGTATGGGGACTTGTGTCCATCGACGGCGGCGCGTGGCCGGGATAGCTTTGTCTCAACAACCCGGCCGGATGGTTGGGAATCAGGGCAGTAACTACTTGAAGGAGATACATCATGGCTATTTGGGGTGCAGATGTTGCAGAACTCAAGAAGCTCGGAACCAAGCTGAAGGCCGGTTCCGCTGAGATCGAGAAGCAGAAGTCGACGCTGACCAAGGTTCTCGCCGGCACCGACTGGAAGGGCCCGGACGCTGACCGCTTCCGCAACGAGTGGAACGGCCAGCACGTTTCCTCCCTCGCCAAGGTTGCCCAGGCCCTCGAGGACGCCGGCCAGCAGGCCACCAAGAACGCTGCTGAGCAGGAAAAGGCCTCACACTAAGAGCCCTCAAAACTGCAGGCCCGGACACGTCACGTGTCCGGGCCTGCAGTGCGTTAATGGCGCGGTGGTTCCGGGTGCGGATGCCCGCGGTATCAGGCCAGGGCGTGGAGCCTGGAGCTCCGGCGGCCGAAGAGCGCGTTGTCCACGGAGAACTTTCCGGCTCCGGCCAGGGCGAGTGCCAGCGCTCCGGCGCCGAGGATCAGGACCAGCTCGTAGCCGCCTTCGGCCGCAAAAACGCCGGCGGGAGCGTGGACGAGGAAGAGTGCGCCCAGCATGTTCAGTGCCAGGAGTGCGCCGGCGACGCGGGTGAAGATGCCCAGGATCAGGGCAATGCCGCCCACGAGCTCCAGGGTGGCGATGATGGGGGCGGCAATCTCTGCGGCGGGGACGCCCATCTGGGCGAAGGAAGCCTGGGTGCCGGCAATGGTGAACTGGTTGAACTTCTGCCAGCCATGCGCGAGGAAAACGAAGCCGAGGGCGATGCGCAGGACGGCAAGGGCGGTGGCAGTCATGGGTGTCTTGTTCATGGTTCCAGTCTTGCGGGGATTAGTTGAAGTGTCAACTAAACTGGGAGTTGTTTGTCGCCCCGCTACGCTGGCCTCATGCCCACCGCACCCTCACTGCGTACAAAAACGCCCGGCCACGCCCGGGAAATCCTGCGGTTGGCGGTGCCCGCGTTCGGTGCGTTGATCGCCGAACCCCTGTTCCTGCTGGCAGATTCGGCGATCGTCGGCCACCTCGGCGTGGCGCAGCTTGCGGGCGTGGGCCTGGCCTCGGCCGCGCTGCACACCGCCGTTGGCCTGATGGTGTTCCTCGCCTACTCAACAACCCCGGCCGTGGCCCGCGCCATCGGAGACGGCCGCCTGGCGCAGGCAATCCAGGCAGGGCGCGACGGCGTCTGGCTGGCATTTGGCCTGGGCGTGGTTCTGGCGGTGGCCGGCTTCTTCGCTGCCGGGCCCCTGGTGGAGCTGATGGGTGCCCGCGGCGAGGTGGCCGGATACGCCGTCGATTATCTGCTCTGGTCCCTGCCCGGGCTGGTGGCCATGCTCCTGGTCTTTGCCGGGACGGGCGTGCTGCGCGGCATGCAGGACACCCGGACGCCGCTGGTGGTGGCCACTGCCGGGTTTGGGCTGAACATCGTGTTGAACCTGCTGCTGGTGTACGGGCTGAACCTGTCTGTGGCCGGCTCCGCGATGGGAACCAGTATTGCCCAGTGGGGGATGGCTGCCGTGTACCTGGTGATGGTCACCCGGCACGCCCGCCGCAATGGTGTTGGCCTGCTCCCCAGCTGGCACGGCATTCGCAGTATGACCACCGTGGGTTCCTGGCTGATGCTGCGGACGCTCAGCCTGCGCATCGCCATCCTGGCAACGGTGCTGGTGGCTACGGGGCAGGGCGCCGTTAATCTCGCGGCCCACCAGCTGGCCATGACCATTTTCTCTTTCCTGGCCTTCGCGCTGGACGCGATCGCCATTGCCGCGCAGGCGCTGATCGGCAAGGAGCTCGGTGCCCGCAATCCCGCGAAGGTCCGGGAGCTTACCCGGACCATGATCCGTTGGGGAATCGGATTCGGCCTGGTCACCGGAGCGCTGCTGGCACTGGTGGCGCCGTGGGTCGCCGTACTGTTTACGCCCGACGCCGGTGTCCACTCCGCGCTCACGGCAGCACTGTGGGTGGTGGCTGTGGGCCAGCCCGTGGCCGGGTTCGTTTTTGTCCTGGACGGGGTGCTGATCGGCGCAGGTGACGCGCGGTATCTGGCGCTTGCCGGCGTCGTTAATCTCCTGGCATACCTTCCGCTGCTCTGGTGGGTGGCTGTGGGAACTGCCGGGGGAGCGGCCGGGCTTGCGTGGCTTTGGGCGGCGTTTTCGCTGGGCTACATGCTGGCCCGGGCACTCACGCTGGGCCTGCGCGCGCGGACGGACCGCTGGATGGTGCTGGGCGCGGGCTGAAGCGCGACTAAACTGGTGCGGTGACCCAACCAGCCGTACCTGCCGAATCCCTGCCCGCTGCGGGACCCCAGCCTGAACTGTGGAAGCCCCTGGTTTTCCGGGCTGCAGTTGCGCTGGCTTTCGGTGCCCTGACCATTTTCTGGGCCACCCCGTCAGTTGCCGGAATGGGAATCGCAGGCGGCGTCTACCTTGCCGCCACGGGGATCCTCCTCCTCAAGCTGGTGACTGCCGGCAGCCTGGCAGGGCAGCGGACGGGCCGCCTGCTCTCGGCAGGAGCCTCGGCCATGATCGGTGCGGGCGTTGCAGCGGCGGCCTTCCAGGGCGACCAGCTGTTCGCAATTGTTGGGGCCGTGGGGCTTGGCGTCCTTGGGGTGACGGAAATCGCCGCAGGGATCCTGGGCAAGGGGCACGTGCTGGCCCGCGACTGGCTGGTTTCCGGCGTGATCGCCTTGGGAACGGCTGCGCTCCTGCCGTTCTTCATCCCCCTCGGAGCCCACGCGCTGCTGGGTGTTGCCGGAGGCGGGGCCATCCTGGCCGGCGTCCTGTGGATGCTGTCCGGGCTGACCATCAGGCACGAGGCCGCAGCCGCCGCCCGCAGGCCGTAAACTGGAACAGTACGGTTCTACCTGACGTAGAAATTATTTCGGCGAAGCCGCCGTACAAACCCACTGCATCAAACACAGGCCATGGCATCAGCCGGGCCCCAGGAAGGAATTTATCGTGGCAAACCAGGAGCCAGGCAAACCGCGCAGCCTGCGGACCTCGGTTAAGGGGCCGCTGATGTTTTCCGCGTTCTGGGCAGTGCTGGCCTTCTTCTGCGTGCTGATCTTCGCCTCCGGAGGCAGCTCCAAGACCGCGCGTTTTGACCTCGCCTTCACCGGCGCGGGCATCGCCTTTATTGTCACGCTGGTCATCGCCGCCATGCTCTCCATGAGCTACAAGGAAAACGCCCCGCACCTGGGCAAGGGATCCGGCGTCAACCTGAGCTCCGCCAAGCGTCCGGCCCACGGCCACGGCAGCCACGGCACCGCGCCTGCCGCGCCGCCGTCGGAAGATAACGACGCCGAAGGTACCGGCCGCTCCTAGGCCTCCGCCGCCTGCCGGGCCCGGTAAGCGGCAACGTGCGCCCGGTTTGCGCAGGCCGCACTGCAGTACATCTTTGACCGGTTCCGGCTCAGGTCCAGCAGCACGGCGTCGCAATCTGCTGCCGCACACACCAGCATCCTGTCCCCGGCCTTCCCGCGGATGATGTCCGCCAGGGCCATCGCAGCCTCGGTGCTCATCCGGTCAGCCAGCGGCGCTTCCGGGGTTGTGGCGTGAAAATGCCAGTCCCAGTCGTCGTGCTTGATCAGCTGCGGAAGTGCGCTGGCGTTGCGCAGCAGCCGGTTGATCGTCTCCACTGCCTCGTCTTCGGAGGCCCCCCACAGCTGTTTGAGCTGGGCCCGCAACTGCCGGACACTTTCCACTTCCGACGCCGACCGCTCCCGCGATCCGGAAAAGCCCTCCTCCTGCAGGAACGCGTCAAGGTCCTTCACCGTCCGCAGTTTTTCCTCGCCGTTCTGCGCGGTGTTGATCAGGTTGACGACACTCCGGAGGGCAACCTCCGTGTCAGGGGCAAAAATCACCTTGACTCCTTACATGGCCGGGCGTAGTGTCAGGGTCAATACCCCACTTTACTCCTGACACAGAGGTGCCTATGCCTGCCATCAAGAACCGCTCCGCCGCTTCCCTGCGCGGGTCCGGCAGGGGCTTCCTGGGATCCGGCCTGGGCATCGCACTGTTCTCTTCGGCCGTGTTCGGAACGTCAGGTTCGTTCGCAAAGGCCCTGCTGGAAACCGGATGGACCCCGGGTGCCGCAGTGACCGCCCGGCTCACGGGAGCCGCCGTCGTGCTGGCCATCCCGGCGGTCCTGGCACTCCGTGGCCGCTGGCGGGAACTGGGGCGGAACTGGGTAACAGTGGTGCTGTTCGGGTTCATTGGCGTGGCCGCCTGCCAGCTGTTCTACTTCAACGCGGTGGCCCGGCTCTCCGTGGGCGTGGCCCTGCTGCTGGAATACCTGGCCCCCGTGCTCATTGTGCTGTGGCTCTGGATGGCCAGCCGGCGCCGGCCCAGCGTGATGACAGTGGCCGGAACGCTGCTGTCCCTGGGCGGACTGGTCCTGGTCCTGGACCTCACCGGTGCCGTAAAGATCGATCCCATTGGCGTGCTGTGGGGGCTCGCGGCCGCCGTCTGCCTGGCCATCTACTTCTTCATCACGGCCAAGGAAAACCACTCCCTGCCGCCCCTGGTCCTGTCCGCAGGCGGACTCCTGGTGGGCGCTGTGGTGATGTGGCTGTCCGCGGCAATCGGCATCATCCCCATGGCATTCAGCACCGCGGACACCAAGCTGGGGCCGTGGCTCACACCGTGGTGGGTCTCGCTGGCGGGCCTGGTGATCCTGTCCACCGTGCTGGCCTACGTGTCCGGCGTGGCTGCTGCGCGCCGGCTCGGTTCCAAGGTGGCGTCCTTCATTTCCCTGACCGAAGTGCTGTTCGCCGTGCTGTTTGCGTGGCTGCTGCTGGGCGAACTGCCCGGCTCCATCCAGCTCCTGGGCGGCCTGCTGATTGTTGGTGGTGTGGTGCTGGTGCGCCTGGACGATCTGCGCGGGCTGCCCAAGGCTGTGGCGCTGGAGCCGGGACCGGACCTGGTGCGGAAAGCCTGATCCGCAAGCCCTGGTACCGAAACCCTGATTTCCCGCTTGGCGCAGGAAGCCGCTGAAAGGGCTGGAGGCCCGGATGCACATGGCGCCCGGACCTCCAGCCCTGAGTGGTTTGCAGCGGATTAGCGCGAAGCGTTTTCCTGCTCACCGGCGTTCTTGGTGGCCTTCTGGCCGGCTTCTTCCAGGGCCTGGGCAACCTTGGCCAGGGAGGAAACGTGCTGGCCGTTCCACTCGTTGCGGAAGCGGTCAGCGTCCGGGCCCTTCCAGTCGGTGCCCGCGAGGAGCTTGGTCAGCAGGGTCTTCTGCTTCTCGATATCGTTGGCACCAGCCTTGAGCTTGGTTCCCAGAGTCTTCAGCTGCGCAACATCTGCACCCCAAATAGCCATGTCATATCTCCTTCAGTAGGTCGAGCAAGTAATCGGATCCGAACCAGTTCCGGCATCCCCAGCGGCCTCCGGTTCATCCGGAAGATCCATTACGCCTAAGCTATCCCGCCCGGGACCGCACTGTCGATGGAGACTAGTCCCCATGCACAACTCCCCACGCTGCACTCCCGGGTTTGTCCCGGCCAGGGGCTCGATCCGTGGCCGCGCGGAGCCTAGCATGAAGGTATGTGCAGGAATATCCGAACCCTTCATAACTTTGAACCGTCCGCCACTACGGCCGAGGTAGAGGCCGCGGCACTGCAATACGTGCGCAAAGTCAGCGGCAGCACCAAGCCCTCCCAGGCCAACCAGGAGGCGTTCGACCGGGCTGTCCACGAGATCGCGTACATTACGCAGCACCTGCTCGATTCCCTGGTGACGCATGCTCCGGCGAAGAACCGCGAAGAGGAAGCCGCCAAGGCCAAGGCCCGGGCGGCGGTCCGCTACGGGGCTGCCTGACCCGTCGCCTCAGGCGCTACCGGCCCTGTTTGCCGAAGCGCCGCAACCTGAGCGAGTTGGCCACCACCAGCACTGAGCTGGCGGCCATGGCTGCGCCCGCAATCATCGGGTTCAGCAGGCCCAGCGCCGCCACGGGGATGCCCACGGCGTTGTAGAAGAACGCCCAGAACAGGTTGGTCTTGATGGTGGACAGGGTCCTGCGGGAGAGCTCGATCGCCTGGACTACCTGGCCAAGATCGTTGCCCATGACCGTCAGATCGGCGGCCTCGATGGCCACGTCCGTGCCCGAACCCATGGCAATGCCGAGGTCCGCCTGGGCAAGGGCTGCGGCATCGTTCACGCCGTCGCCGGCCATGGCCACGGTTGCCCCGGAACCCTGAAGCTTGCGGACAACCTCAACTTTCCCTTCCGGCAGGACGCCGGCATGGACGTCTTCAGGATCGATTCCGACGGCGGCAGCCACCTGTGCGGCCACCTCGGCGTTGTCTCCGGTCAGCAGGAGCGGGCGCAGTCCCAGCCCGCGGAGCCGTGAGATGGCCTCGGCGGAACCGGGTTTGATGGTGTCCCGGAGGGCGATGATGCCGGCGGGTGCGCCGTCAACAGCCACCCAGATAGCCGTGGATCCGCCGGCTTCCGCTTCCTGGAGCGCCCCGGCCTCGGCGGTTCCGATGCGGACGCCATTCTCTTCCAGCCAGGAACTCCGGCCGGCCAGGACCGCGTGCCCTTCCACCTCTCCACCCACTCCGCCGCCCGCAGCGGAACGGAAGTGGTCCACGTCCGGCAACCTTCCGGCGTCGTCCGCTTCACTGGCCGTCTCCCGGGCCATAGAGGCGGGAACGCGGGTGGGAACGGCTGCCGCAGACAGGGCAGCGGCAGCAATGGCGCGGGCAATAGGGTGCTCGGAGGCAGCCTCAACGGCGCCGCCCAACCGCAGTACCTCAGCCTCGGAATGGGTTCCGAAGGCATGGACGGAGTCCACGGAGAGCTCGCCGCTGGTCACGGTGCCCGTCTTGTCCAGCACGATGGTGTCAACGGTCCGGGTGTCCTCGAGCACCTGCGGACCTTTGATGAGGATGCCCAGCTGGGCGCCGCGGCCGGTACCGGTCAGCAGTCCCACGGGCGTTGCCAGGCCCAGGGCGCACGGGCAGGCAATGACCAGGACGGCGACGGCGGCTGTAAAGGCCTGCTGCAGCTCCACCGAAGAGATGGCCGGGCCGGCCACCAGCAGCCAGATGCCAAAGGTCAGGGCTGCAATGACCAGGACCACGGGCACGAACACAGAACTGATCCGGTCTGCCAGCCGGGCGATGGGCGCCTTCCCTGACTGGGCCTGGGACACCAGCCTGCCCATGTGGGCGAGCGTTGTTTCCGAGCCCACGCGGGTGGCGCGGACCAGCAGCCTGCCGGACGTGTTGATGGTTGCACCGGTCACGCCGCTGCCGGGCGATACCTCCACGGGCATTGATTCGCCGGTCACCAGGGAAGCGTCCACGGCGGAACTGCCCTCGATCACCACACCGTCAGTGGCAATTCTCTCTCCCGGGCGGACCACAATGACGTCGTCCACCTGGAGCCGGTCCGCGGGTATCCGGCGCTCAGCCCCACCCTCAAGGACCGTGGCGTCCTTGGCCCCCAGGTCCAGGAGAGCGCGGAGGGCGTTGCCGGCACGGTGCTTGGCGTTCGCTTCCAGGTACCGGCCCAGCAGCAGGAACGTGGTGACCACTGCGGCCACCTCGAAGTACAGGCCCGCTTCCTCCATGCCCGCCATGGCTTCAGGGCCGGCGTGAGCCGTCAGCTGCGGATCGGCGAACAGCTGCCAGGCGGAAAAGACGTACGCCGCGATGACTCCGATGGAAACCAGGGTGTCCATCGTGGAAGCGAAATGCCGGGCGTTGATGGCGGCAGCCCTGTGGAATGGCCAGGCCGCCCAGCTCACAACCGGCAAGGCAAGAACCGCCGCCACCCAGCCCCACTGCGGGAACTGAAGGGCCGGCACCATCGAAATCGCGAACACCGGAACCGTGAGGACCGCGGCCACGATCAGCCGAGGCTTCAGGGTGGCGGCGGCCGGGCTGTGTCCGGCGGCTTCGGCGATATGCTCTGCATGCTCGCTCGTACCTCCCCGCCGGCCCCCTCCCCTCGCAAGCTCGGGCAGGGAACCTTGCCGGCGTGGGCCCACCTTAGACGCATGCTGCCGCACATCGCCGAAGCCTCCTTCGCTCGGAGCCTCAGCCATGGGTGGGGAGGGCTGCTGCGCCACGGTTCCCGTGGCGCGGAGCTTTGCTTTGTAGCCTGTGGCACGGACAGTATCTACGATCTGTTGGTCCGTGACGCCGTCGGGCACTGTTACCGTGGCCGATTCCAGCGGCAGGTTGACGGAGGCCTGCACGCCGTCGAGCTTGCTGAGTTTGCGCTCCACGCGGTTCACGCAGGAAGCGCAGGTCATGCCCTCGATATCAAGTTCAATGACCCGGCTTCCGGCCTGCTGCAGGAGTTCGTCGTTGCGCATCAGCTTGCTCGATTCTGTGGATAACGGGTGATTAGGCGTGGTTGTCCACAACCAGGTAGCCGGCCTCGGCCACTGCTTCGCCGATCTGCTCGTGCGGGATTTCCTTGGTGGACGTGACGGTCACGGTGGACACGCCGCCGGCGTTGAGGTCAACGTCAACGCTTTCGACGCCGTCAATCGCCTCGATTTCCTCGCTCACGGAGGAAACGCAGTGGCCGCAGGTCATGCCGGAAACGCTGACGGTGGTGGAAACGGTGCTCATGATGACTCCTGGAGTTGGTGTGGGTTGGGATGTGCGACGCCGGTGGCTGCTACCGCAGCAGGCGGCCGATGGCGCTGCTTGCTTCCTTGACCTTGGCGTCGAGGTTCTCGGCGCGGACGGCGGGATCGGGTTCCGAGGCGGCGCCCACCACGCAATGGCCAATGTGTTCCTCCACAAGGCCAAGGCTGACGGCGTGCAGCGCCTTGGTAACGGCTGCGACCTGGGTGAGGATGTCGATGCAGTACTTATCGTCATCCACCATCTTCGCGATGCCGCGGACCTGACCCTCAATGCGTTTGAGCCTGCGGAGGTACGCGTCCTTGTTCGACGTGTAACCATGCCCCTCGAATACTGGGGCTTCCGACGGCATAGCGACGGCTTCTTCGGGTGTGTTCATGCAGCCAAGCTATACCCCCTTGGGGTATCGAGTCAAGTACCCCCAGGGGGTATCCGGGGGATCTCGGACTGGTCTCTTGTTCGACCTCGGACCCGACTCCGGCTGCTCCTGACACGGATAATGCCTGGCGCTACGCAAGTTACCTGGCGCTACGCATATTCGCTGCCGCTGGGGATATATCGACGGCGTCAGTGAATATGCGCGTCGAAAACCGGGGGAGCCCCGTCGGAACCTGGATTTGGGCATTAAAAAGCTCCGGAGTGCGTTATTGGGGGATACGCACTCCGGAGCAGCTCTTGGGCTGAAGATCCTGCGCCGATCCTTTGAGATCCAGCGCTTTTCTCTCCTGCAGTAATTAGCTTACTTGCCGGTAGCGGGCCGCGCTACCTCGTCGAATAACTACTTTCGCTTTACTTTTTCGGCGTACCTAAAACCCCCGAAAACACGGGCCGGACGGGTCAGGAAGGATCCGGAACAACCAGCACGGGGCACGACTGGTGGTGGCTTAACCATGCCGAAATGGAGCCATTGAGCATTTCGCTCAGCCGGTGTCCCAGGCCGTGCTCGGGCGTTCCCACCACGATCATGGACGCGTCGCAGTCTGCGGCCAGCCGTCCTAATGCGCGGGACGGGTCGCCTGCCAGGGTACGCAGCGACCACTCCACTCCCTGGCCTTCGAGGGCCTGGCCCAGGATGGACCGGAGCTGGTCCTGGAGGGTGCGGACGTCGTCGTCATCCTTGTCCGGATGCAGCGACAGGCGGTGGGTGGCGCGGTGCGGATCCCATTCCACGAGGTAGCTGGCTTCGTCCACATAGGCGCAAACCAGGGCCACTTCCAGCTTGCGGGCCAGGGCTGCCGCGGCTTGGATAACTTCTCCGTGTTGATCGGGACGGACCCCCACCACCAACGGACCGGTCATGTCATTGCGTTCAGCAGGCATACTTCATTGTGTTCCCTGATGTGCGGCTTGAACAGGGCAGCCTATTGCAGGACGGGCGTCGCGGTGACGGTGACGTTGGTTCCCCAGGGGTCTTCCGTGTAGCAACTGATGAGGACCAGTCTTCCCGGGACGACCTCCCAGATGGGGCTGTCCTTGAGCGTGTCCTTGTTGTACGTGTCGATCCGGTCCACGCGGTATTGGACGGTGCCGGTCTGCGTGACCACATCAAAGACGTGGCCCACCGATGCCTGGCTGCTCAGGTGGTTGAAAGGCGCGTCACGGTCAACCCAGCTGTGCCCAATAACGTAGGTGGTGTCGGCCGAACCAGCCCCGGGAACCCCGTACGGCGTGAGCCAGTAGCCATCCAGTGTTGCCGGAGGGTTGAGCGTCCGGCTGGCCGCCGCCTGGGCGTCCGGCTGCAGGGGGTGAACCACGACGTCGACACCTGCGGACGCGTAATTGATCCGCACCGGCGCTGCCGCTGGAGGGAGTTCCACCGGCGCTGGGGGTGGGGCAGGCGCTGGTGGCGGAGCCGGAGGTTCCTCCTGGGGTGCGGGAGGCGTGGTGCCGGGAGTGGGATCTGGAGAGACGGAGGTTTCCGCCGTGGTCTGTGCAGGGCTGGTCTGCGTTATGGACGGAACTCCGCGCGACTGGTTCGGGGCGTTGCCCGAGGTCAACGCCGGTACGGCGAGCAGCAGGACGCCCAGAACGACGCACAACAGGATGGCGAGGTCGATCCTGCGCCCGTTCCTTGCCCGTGCGTTGATGTGCCTGCCGCTGTTGTGCTGCATGAGGTGGACTTTACGCTCTCTTTCAGTGGCTGTGGGCCCGGCTCCAAAGTGGTGGCCGGTGCCTTCAATGTGGGAGGCCCTGCCTCATTCCTGAGACAGGGCCTCCCATGTACTGCATCAATATGTGGCTGGGCTGCTCAGTGAACAGCTTCAGCGATTCCTAGTGTGAGCGGCTTCCCGACTGGCGGCGGTAGAACGCCAGCCCGGCAGCGCCGGCCAGGAGTGCGATGCCCGCAACCACTGCAGCGTTGCCCATTACCTGGGACTCACCTGCTGCGGTCTGGGCGTTGAAGCCACGCGTGCCACCCACTGGTGCCTTCGTGGTGGCCACTACTCCGGGAACCGTGGAGGTGGTTGTTGGCACCGGAACCGTGGTGGTGGGAACTGTGGTGGTTGGCGGAGCCGTGGTTGGAGGAGCGGTTGTCGGCGGCACCGTTGTTGGAGGTGCGGTTGTTGGGGGTGCCGTTGTAGGCGGAGCCGTCGTCGGCGGGGCCGTCGTAGGTGGCGGGGTGGTGACCACCGGAACCACGCAGCCGTTGGCGAGGATGGCCTGGCCTTCAGCCGTCCAGTTCTTGCCAGCATAGGATCCGTCGGTGTAATCGAACGGCGGAATGATGTCTCCGATTGGCCCGTTGCCTTGCTGATCGTGGATGTCGTGCCCCTGCTGCAAGACGGCATCGGCGTCGATGGTTATCAGGACGTACGGGTTATCCGCAGAGGCCGTCCGGTGGCAAAGGGTTACCGGCTCGTGGCCAACTCCACCGTTTCCCTGCGTGACCGTAGTGGTGGGCGAGGGCGTCGTGGTGACTGCGGAGGCAGGTGCCGCCAGACCCATCAGGGCCATGGCACTAATTCCTGCGAGGGCGAGGGTCTTTTTCATGCGGAACTCCATCCAGTGTTGCCGGATCTGACCAAACATGGGAACGCCGGCAACGACCGTGCCCCCGCTTGGTCAGACTTATTTCCAGCTTCAGGCTATGAAGCATCGGCACCGGTGTCCCGAGTACCCACTACTCGTTTTTGAGGATTCGACTACTTGGTGGACTAATTAAGTACTTGCGTTCTCCTGCAGGAAGTCCGCAGGTCACGGGCGGGACGCCTGGCTAAGCAAGGCGTTAGGAATCGGTGCGGTATCCCTTGAACCGCCCCTGCCGCGCGGCCTAACGTGGGGGTAAGGGCAACAACGACGGAAGGGTGATCCTGGTGGAAATCTTCATGTGGTGGCTGGACCTCAATATGGACGCCAAATCCTGGCTTCGGGAAAACCTTCGGGCGGAGGAATTGCCCCTGGATGTCGCACAGGCCATCGCCGAGGCCGGAGGGCCTCATCCTGAGGATCCGTCCAAGGTGCTGACTGAAGAGGACTGGGATTTCATCGAAACCCAGTCGGAGTTTGTTGACTAAAGGCGGTCTGCCGGAAACCATTGCGGGTGCTGCGGGCTGGTGGTTCCATGGGAGTCATGGCTGACGACGAGAACTACCTTCTGGCAATCGGCACTAAAAAAGGACTGTGGCTGGCAACCAGCCCGGATCGGAAAGAGTGGTCCTTCACCGGCCCGCATTTCCTGATGACTGAGGTTCCCAGCATCGGAATCGACACCCGTAACGGGCGCACCAGGATCATGGTGGGCGTCCGCTCCGAGCACTGGGGCCCCACCGTGGCCCACTCGGATGACCTCGGAAAAACGTGGACAGAGCCGGACAACGGCGCCATTGCGTTCCCCGAGGACACCGGGGCGGCCCTGGAACGCATCTGGCAGATCTACCCGGATAAGGACTCCCGTCCCGGGGTTGTCTGGGCAGGCGCCGAACCCATTTCTGTCTGGAAATCCACCGACGGCGGCGAACACTTCGAGCTCAACCGCGGGCTCTGGGACCATCCCCACCGCACGGAATGGGGCGCCGGGTATGGCGGTGCGGCGGCGCACTCGATTGTGGTGGACCCGGGTGGCACGCAGGTCCACGTTGCCATGAGCACGGGCGGCGTCTACCGCTCGCTCGACGGCGGCACCTCCTGGGAGCCACGCAACAAGGGGATCTCGGCGTACTTCATGCCGGACCCCAACCCCGAATTCGGCCAGTGCGTCCACAAGATCGCTGCGGATGCCGCCGTCGAAGGCCGTTTGTACGCGCAGAACCACCACGGTGTGTACCGCACGGACAACAACGGCGACAGCTGGGAGTCCATTGCGGACGGCTTGCCTGCGGATTTCGGTTTTGTGATGCTGACGCATCCGCGCCGCGAAGGGACCGCCTGGGTGGTCCCGCTGAAGGCCGATGGCGAGAGGATCCCGCCGGAGGGCAAGCTGGCCGTCCACCGTACGGATGACGCCGGCAACAGCTGGAACCGCCTCGACGCCGGCCTGCCGGACCACGAATACAACAGCATCCTCCGGGACGCTGCGTCAGTGGATACTGCCGAACCGGTGGGCGTGTACTTCGGAACCCGCGGCGGCACCGTGTACGCCAGCGCAGACGAAGGCGCCACCTTCAGCGAAGTCGCTGCCCACCTGCCGGATGTCCTGTGCGTCCGGGCAGCGGTGATCAGCGGTTCACCTGTGCCAGCGGCATGAGCGGGGTCATCCAGGTCCTGCTCCCGAGTGTCCTGCAACCGCTGGCGGGCGGGCAGACCGCCCTGGCTGCCGCCGTCGACGGTCCGGAAACTGTGGGGACGGTGCTGGATTCGTTGTCCTCCGACTATCCGGTCCTGGCGCGGCGGCTGCGTGATGAGACGGGCGCCCTCCGCCGTTTCGTGAATATCTACGTTGACGGCAATGAGGTGCGCCGGCTCGAGGGGCTGGACACTCCGGTCCGGGGAGGGCAGGAAATCCTGATCATCCAGTCGGTGGCCGGCGGCTGATGGGCGGTGGTGCGGGCAGCCCTGATTGGCTACACCCGCGGACGCCACCCGGCGCCGTCGGCGGTGAAGTTAGAGCTCAGGCAACCCGCCAGACGCTGCATTCGTCGGTGTTGATGGCCTTGCGCATGCCGGTCAGCGTGTCCGTAATCCAGACGACGCCGATGCCCGGCGCTGTCTCCTGGACGCTGCCGCGGCGGATGACGACGTCGTCGTAGCTGGGGCCAACGGACATCCGGGCCTCGATGTGGTCTCCGCGGTGGAGCTGGTCCAGTGCGCGGATCCGGGTGACGTGGGTGCGTGGTTCCTTCAACATGGCAGGGCCTCCTGAACTGGAGCTGGGTGCCAGCTGTTGCCGGCCATTCCAGTGTGGCGCGCCAATGTTGCGGCGGCGTTTCCCTCCGGTTAGGGGCCGGTTAGTTCTTCGCGGCGCGGTTGTTGCCTAGGGTGGGGGCATGGACTCAGTACAGGGGATCTACATGGTGTTGACCGCGGTCGCGGCGATCGCGCCGGTTGCCACGTTCGGCGTTGTGCTCGTGGCGTACCTCAGCTACCGGCAGAAGCTCCGCGCGGACCGCCGCGACCAGTGGTGGAAGCGGGCGCAGTGGGCCATCGATTCCGCCCTGTACGACGCCGATCCGCAGCGCCGGCTGGCCGGGTTGAAGGTGATGGTGGAACTGATCGGCAGCGATCTGGCCACCACCGCGGACGCCGAGCTGATGAGCGACCTCGCCGTTGGGATCCAGGATCAGGAACTGGAGTACGACGGCGGCCTCCGCCCCGGGGTGCGCCCAGGCCACCGTCCGGGGGAGCGCGGAGGAGGGACCGCCGTCGAGCTGCCGTCCCGGGGCGAGACCGTCACCGCTGCGTCCGCCGCCTCCGCCCGGATCCTGGAAGAGACAGAGCGGGTTATCTCAGCCGCCACTGGCCTCCAGGCGATGAACTGAAACGTCTCTTGGGCGCATTCTGTGATGAGAATGGGGAATGAAGTTCAACACAATCCTCAGTAGGACCGAAAGCGACGGTGTGCTCAGCGGAATCACAGCCTTGCGAAACCATGCTTCCGCAAGGGCAAAAGGAGTCACGCAGACAGGGTCTTCCCATTATCAATTTGTGGTGGGACTGGACACTAAGGCGGAGGCCTGGCACATGGTCAATGACCGTGGCCACACATCCTCAACAGTCGACGGCATAATGACCGCAGAGCCCGACCCGGCCCATGCAGTTGTCTTCCCGCGAGGTATGCCCCTGGAGATTCAGATGCTTCACCCGGAAGCGCTTCGAATGTGGGGCCGTGGCGGTGAGAGCTTCTACCCCGTACTCGTGCAGGAGATTGGCCGGCGCTCGCTATTGATCACCTTCGAGCATGTAGAGGACCCGGCGTTCCGCGCCACAGCAGTCGTCAACCGCAAGACGGGCATCATCGAGAAAGTGGCGATGCTCGGGGACATCACCGTACTGACCGAAGTCGAGATCGATGTGCCGCTCGTCCGGGAAAGTGAACCTGAGTTTGTCCCGATCACCGATTGGATTCGACCCGATTACTGATTCAAATACACCGGTTAAAACGTTATTCAGCGAGGGAAGCCTGGGATCGGACTAATCCTTTTGGTTTTCCTTGCGGATCTCGAAGAATTTACCTGAAATCGGCGCGCCAGATTTAGCTTTATTGGCCCGCGACCATCGCGGGATCAGGATCACAAACAGCCCGATGATTATGAGCGCGCCAAGAACAGCCATGATGATTCCGGTGGTTGGGTCCATGCCTTTCACCTTAGGCGTGCAGAACCCTTCCAGCTAATAGGCCCTACGGGGCCAGGCGGTCGCCGGGTTCGTGGACGCGGTACCACTTGTAGCCGTAGCGCCCCAGCTTCACGGTAAAGGTGCCGTCGGGTTCCAGAGGTAGGTGGTCCCCGTCCAGGAGGTCCAGCAGGATGCAGCCCTTGTAGGGGTTCCTGGCCCGCCGGCCTTGGGTTTCTTCGTCCGCCGGGGCGACGGTGGCGCTGATCTTGACCGGCTCCTCGGTGAAGTTGTGGAGCAGAACCAGGGTGCCGTCGTCGGCCTCTACTTTGTGGGCAAAGACGCCCGGTTCCGGCTGGTCGAGAACGGAAAATTCCCCCCAGCCCAGCTCCGGGGACTCCCGGTAACGCTGCATGAGGGTGGCCATAAAGTTCCACAGTGAGTCCGGATCCCGCTTCGCCGCGGCGGCATTAACCTTGTCAGGCCCGTAGTCACCGCGCACCATGGGCGCGATCAGTTCGGAGACTTTGGCGCTGGAGAACCCGCCGTTCTTCGCATCACTCCACTGCATGGGGCTGCGGACCGCGCTCCGGCCCTTCTGCCGGAGGTCCTCACCCATGCCGATCTCCTCACCGTAGAACAGCACCGGCGTGCCGGGCAGCGTGAACATCAGCGAATAGACCATCCGGATCCGCTCCTGGTCGCCGCCCAGCATGGTGGGCAGCCGCCGGCGCAGGCCCCGCCCGTAAATCTGCATGTTCTTCTCCGGACCGAACGCGGCGAAGACCTCCTGGCGCTCGCCGTCGCTGATCTTGTCCAGCGTGAGCTCGTCATGGTTGCGGACGAACATGGCCCACTGGTTGTCCGGGTGCAGGGCCGGGCGGCTCTTCAGCGTCTCCGCCAGCGGACGGGCGTCCTGCCTGGCCAGGGACAGGTAGAGGTGCTGCATGGACATAAAGTCGAACTGCATGTTCAGCTCGCTGCCCTCGGTGCCGAAGTACTCCAGCTGCTCCTTGTACGGCAGGTTCACCTCGCCCAGCAGGATGGCCGAACCGTTGCGCCGGTTAACAAAGCTGCGCAACGCAGAGAGGTAGTTGTGCGGGTCCAGGTTGGCGGCCTCGTCATTAGGCGCCCCGCGCGTCTCCAGGAAAAACGGCACGGCGTCCAGCCGGAACCCGTCCAGCCCCAGTTCCAGCCACAGCCCCATGGCCTTGACGATCTCGTTGCGGACCTTGGGGTTGGTGACGTTCAGGTCCGGCTGGTGCTTGGCGAACATGTGCAGGTACCACTCGCCGGTGGCATCATCCTTCGTCCAGAGCGAGGTTTCCTCGCCGGGGAAAACCACTTCCGACGACGTATCCGGCGGCGTGTCCTTCCGCCACACGTAGTAGTCGCGGTACGGGTTGTCCGTGGACTTCCGCGCCTCCACAAACCAGGGATGCTGGTCCGAAGTGTGGTTCACCACGAAGTCCGCGATGACCCGCATGCCTCTGTCCTTGGCCGCCCGGATGAACTCCACGAAGTCCCCCAGCGTACCCAGCCGCGAATCGACGCCGAAGAAGTCCGTGACGTCGTAGCCGTCATCCCGGTCCGGAGACGGATAGAACGGCATGAGCCAGATGCACGTCACGCCAAGGGCCGAAAGGTAGTCAACGCGCTGGGTGAGGCCCGCGAAATCCCCGGTGCCGTCGCCGTCGTCGTCAAAGAACGTCTCAACATCCAGGCAATAGATGACGGCGTTCTTCCACCACAGGTCCGATGTTTCCGCGATCCTCATGCTGTTGCCTCCACTTCTGCAGCCAGTGCTGTCCCCGTGTCCGACGGCGGTACGGGCCTGTTGCGCAGCTGCGGCAGGACGGCCCCGGCAAAGGTGTCAATGAATGCGGCCTGGTGCTGCCCCACGAAGTGCAGGTAAAGCTCATCAAAGCCCAGGTCCCGGTAGCCTGCCAGCCATTCCGCGTGCCGGTCCAGGCTGGCGGACACGTTCACGGACTGGCGGACCTGCTCCACGCCCACGGTGCCGCTGACGCCGTCGAAATGCGCTGCCGTGGGCAGATCCCAGGGGACCGGCGGGGCAAACGTGTTGCTGCGCCACTGGTCCAGGGCGATTGCTTCCGCTTCCTGCTCCGTTGGCGCCCAGGAGAGATGGATCTGCAGCACGGCAGGCCCCTTGCCGCCGTTTTCCCGGTACACCGCCAGCATTTCCTCAAGTTTCTCCGGCGGCTGGTTGACCGTAACCAGGCCGTCAGCCCACGCAGCGGCGCGCCGGGCGGTATCAACACTGATAGCGGGTGCAATAAGCGGCGGCGGCGGCTCCGGCACGTCCCAGATACGCGCCTGCTCAACCGTGACCAGGCCGTGGTGGGTGACTTCCTCGCCCCGGTGCAGCCGCCGGATCACGTCCACGCACTCCTCCAGCCGCTGCTGCCGGGTCTCCTTGGGTGGCCAGGCATCCCCGGTGACGTGCTCGTTCATGTTTTCGCCGCTGCCCGGCGCCATCCAGAACCGCCCGGGAAACATGCTGGCCAGGGTGGCGGAGGCATGGGCAATGATGGCCGGGTGGTAGCGCTGCCCAGGCGCCGTGACCACGCCGAACTTCAGGCTGGTGGTGGCCAGTGCGGCGCCCAGCCAGGACCACGCAAAACCGGAATGGCCCTGCCTGGCGGACCACGGCTCAATATGGTCCGAGCACATGGCGGCGTCAAAACCCGCCTGTTCTGCGTGCTGGACGTCCTTGAGGAGCTGGGCGGGACTGATCTGTTCATGCGATGAATGAAAGCCGACAGTAACCATCGTTAATCACTACCGTCCCGGGCGGTGTTAAGTCGAGGGCTCCAGGGCCGCTGGTGGACAAGGCGCTGTTCCCAAAGGGCGCCCGCCGCGGCAACAATAGGCCTATGGACCTGCCAGTGATGCCACCCGTGAAGCCCATGCTCGCCAAAGCCGTCAGCGGCATGCCCGAAGGGGCGTTGAGCTACGAACCCAAATGGGACGGCTTCCGCTCCATCATCTTCCGGGACGGTGATGACCTGGAGATCGGCAGCCGCAACGAAAAACCCATGACCCGGTACTTTCCGGAACTGGTGGAAGCGCTCAAGGCCAACCTTCCGGAGCGGTGCGTGCTGGACGGCGAGATCGTGATGGTGGGCGCTTCCGGGGACAGGCTGGACTTCGACATGCTGCAGCAGCGTATCCACCCCGCAGCCAGTCGCGTGAAGCTCCTGGCCCAGCAGACTCCCGCCAGCTTTGTGGCCTTTGACCTGCTGGCGCTTGGCGATGAGGACTATTCCGGGAGGCCGTTCTCGGAGCGGCGCGAAGCCCTGGAGAAGGCGCTCGCAAATGCGGCGGCCCCGGTCTACTTCACGGCCGCGACGCCGGACAAGGACCTGGCCGAACAGTGGTTCCAGCAGTTCGAGGGCGCCGGCCTGGACGGCATCATCGCCAAGCCGCTGGACGGTATTTACCAGCCGGACAAGCGGGTGATGTTCAAGGTCAAGCACGAGCGCACGGCCGACTGCGTGGTGGCCGGGTACCGGCTCCACAAGAGCGGGCCGGACGCCGTGGGTTCCCTGCTGCTGGGACTGTACAAGGAGGACGGCGGCCTGGCCAGTGTGGGGGTGATCGGCGCCTTCCCGATGGCCCGCCGTCGGGAACTGTTTGAAGAGCTGCAGCCCCTGGTTACCGACTTCGACGACCACCCGTGGGCATGGGCCAAACAGGAAGAAGGGGACCGGACGCCCCGCAACGCCGAGGGCAGCCGCTGGAGCGCCGGGAAGGACCTGTCCTTCGTGCCGCTGCGGCCCGAACGGGTGGTGGAAGTGAAATACGACCACATGGAAGGCGAACGCTTCCGGCACACCGCGCAGTTTGTGCGGTGGCGGCCGGACCGCGAACCGGAATCCTGCACGTACGCCCAACTGGAGGAGCCCGTCAGCTTCGACCTGAACTCGGTGCTGGCCACAGGGCGGGGCTAGGCGGCGGGAACCCCGTCAGCTGCCTGCCAGTCCCAGCAACCGTACAGCGTTGGCTTTGAGGATCTTGGGGCGCACCTCGTCCTTCAGCGGCAGGGCGTCGAAAGCGTCAAGCCACTTTTCCGGAGTGATCAGCGGGAAATCCGTGCCAAAGAGCACCTTGTCCTGCAGCACGGAGTTGGACATCCTCACCAGTGACTCAGGGAAGTACTTTGGTGACCAGCCCGAAAGGTCAATGAACACGTTGGATTTGTGCGTGGCAATGGAGTTCGCCTCGTCCTGCCACGGCACCGAGGGGTGGGCCATGATGATCTGCAGTCCGGGGAAGTCCGCGGCAACGGAGTCCAGCAACATGGGATTGGAATAGGCCAGTTTGATCCCCATGCCGCCGGGAAGGCCGGCACCCATGCCGTTTTGCCCGGTGTGGAAGATGGCAGGCAGGCCCAGGCCCTGCAAGGTATCCCAGAGCGGATAAAAGGCCTCATTGGAGGGATCGAATCCCTGCAGGCTCGGGTGGAATTTGAAGCCGCGGGCACCCAGGTCCAGGGCCTGGTGGTTGGCTGCCTCAATCGCCTGCTGCCCGGTCCGGGGGTCAACGCTGCCGAAGGGGATGAGCACATCATTGTTCCGGGCCGCCCCGGTGATCAGCTCCTCCACACTGTTGGGGAGGTGCCCCATCTGGGTGCGGGCATCCACGGTGAACACCACGGCGGCCATGTTGAGTCCGCGGTACACCTCGGCGATCCGGTCCAGGGACGGCGTCCGTTCCTGGGACTTGAAGTACTTGGCCGAGGCCTCCATCAGGGAAGCCGGAAGCGCCTGATGCCCGGCGGCATCCACCTCGAGGTGGACGTGCATGTCGATCGCATCCAGGCTTTCGACATCCACGCCCACCTCGTACCGCTGAACAACCATGGCCCGTCCCGCTACCTGGCGCCGGCCGCGAGCTGCACGGCGACATCCACGATCATGTCTTCCTGGCCGCCCACGTAACCGGCCCGGCCGATTTCCTCGAGGATCTGCCAGGCGGGAACGCCGTAACGGTCCGCGGCGCGTTCGGCGTGGATGAGGAAGGACGAATACACGCCTGCGTAACCCTGCATGATGGACGCCCGGTCCATGATGGGCATCCGCGTAATGATCGGCTTCACCACGTCTTCAGCAGCGGCCATCACACCATGGACGTCAACGCCGGTAGCGATGTTGAGCCGCTCAAACGCAGCGGCCAGGACCTCGGTGGGCGAGTTGCCGGCGCCTGCCCCCAGGGCAAGGAGGGTGCCGTCGATCTGCTTGGCACCTGCCCGGGCGGCATAGACGGAATTTGCGACGCCGAAACTCAGGTTCTGGTGCCCGTGGAACCCCACCTGCGCGTCGGCGCCGAGTTCCGCGACCAGCGCGGACACGCGGTCCGTGACGTCGTCCAGGATCAGCGCGCCCGCGGAGTCCACCACATAGACGCACTGGCAGCCGGCGTCCGCCATGATCCGGGCCTGGCTGGCGAGGTTCTCCGGGGACGTGCGGTGGGAGAGCATCAGGAAACCGACGGTTTCCATCCCCAGCTTGCGGGCGTGCTGGAAATGCTGGATGGAGACGTCCGCCTCGGTGCAGTGGGTGGCGATGCGCGCAACGCTCGCGCCGGCGTCGTGCGCGGCATTGAGGTCGTGGATGGTGCCCAGGCCGGGGAGCATAAGCACGGCAATCCTGGCGTTCCGGGCTTCCTCCACGGCGGCGCGGACCAGGTCCAGCTCGGGCGTTAGGGAGAAGCCGTAGTTGAAGCTGGAGCCGCCCAGGCCGTCGCCGTGGGTCACCTCAATAACCTCCACGCGGGCATCGTCCAGCGCCCGGACTACGGAGCGGACATGGTCCACGGTGAAGCGGTGGCTCATGGCATGGGAGCCGTCACGCAGGGTGGTGTCGGTCAGGCGGACGCTCAGGGTCTCCGTGGGGGAAGACGGGGATGTGGTGGTCATGGTCAGGCTCCTACGGCTGAAGGGGTGGCGGCGGCATCCATGCGTTCTGCGAGGAGGTCGGCTGTGCGGGTGGCGGCAGCGGTGATGATGTCCAGGTTGCCGGCATATTCGGGAAGGTAGTCGGCTGCGCCCTTCACCTGGACCCAGATGCCAACGCGGCCGTTGCCGTCCCAGTCCTCGCGTGCGGAATCGAACTGCGGCTCAACACGCAGCGAGTATCCGGGCACGTAGTCCTGGATGGCGGTGACTGCCTCGGCGATCGACGCGCGGATCTTGTCCTGAAGTTCGCCGGGTACGGCCGCTTCGGCAGGAATGGAGCAGTAGATGGTGTTGCGCATGATCATGGGCGGTTCCACCGGGTTGATGATGATGATCGCCTTGCCGCGCTTGGCCCCGCCGATCACTTCGAGGGCCTTGGAGGTGGTTTCGGTGAACTCGTCCACGTTGGCGCGGGTGCCGGGGCCGGCGGACTTGGAGGCGATGGACGCCACGATCTCCGCGTAGTCCACGGGCACCACTGAGGACACAGCCGCAACGATCGGCGTGGTGGCCTGGCCGGCGCACGTGATCATGTTGACGTTCATCACGTCCTCCAGGGTGTCCAGGTTCACCACCGGGCAGAGATAGGGCCCGACGGCGGCCGGCGTCAGGTCGATCGCGTGGATGCCGGCTTCCTTGTACCTCGGGGCGTTGATGGCGTGGGCCTTGGCGGAGGTGCATTCGAACACGAAGTCCGGCAGCTCCTCCTGGGCCAGGAGCCAGTCCACGCCCTCGGCGGAGGTGGTCAGTCCCAGGCGTGCTGCGCGGGCAAGGCCGTCAGAAGCAGGATCGACGCCGATCATGTACTTCACTTCGAGGTTGGTGCTCCGGCGCATGATCTTGAACATCAGGTCTGTCCCGATGTTGCCTGATCCGACGATCGCGGCAGTCTTCTTGGCCATGTGAATGTCCTTTGTAAGTGGGGTCTGGAAAGTGTGGGAGCCCTGCCCGGCGCGCCGGGGGAAGGGGCCAGGGAGAGGTCAGACGAAGCTGATGGTGAGTGAGCCCAGGGGCCCGAAGTCGGCGGTGGCGGATTCTCCGGCAATGACCGGAAGGGCCTTGGTGAAGGAGCCTGGCAGGATCAGCTGCCCGGCTTCGAGGGCGACGTCCTGTTCGCCCAGGACGTTGGCCAGCCACGCCAGTGGCGCCACGGGGTCACCCATCACGGCCTCACCCAGTCCGCGCTCGCGGATTTCGCCGTTGATCAGCAGCGAGCATTCCACTGCGGCCAGCTGGTCCACGGAGACGTCCAGCGGCGTGGTTCCCACGGCAATGGCGCCGCAGGAGGCGTTGTCCGCCACGGTGTCCACGAGCTTGATGTCCCAGTTGGCGATCCGCGAGTCGATGATTTCAATCGCGGGGTAGATGGCGCCGATGGCTGCGGCGGCCTGCTCGCGGGTTATTCCGGGGCCCTGGAGGGTTTCCTTCAGGACGAAGCCGAACTCCGGTTCCACCTTGGGCTGGAGGAAGCCGCCCGCCGGAATGCTGGCGCCGTCGAGGTGGACCATGTCCTTGAAGAAGAAGCCGAAGTCCGGTGAATCCACCCCCAGCTGCTGCTGGATCGCCAGCGAGGTGAGCCCCACCTTCCGGCCCGCGAGGACGCGGCCTTCCGCCAGGAAGTGCTGCAGCTGCAGTTCCTGGATGGCGTAGGCGTCCTGGCCGGTCATGCCCTGGATCCGGTCCCGCAGCGGTGCCACAGGGACCTTGGTGGCGTAGGCGTTGATCAGTTCATCTGCGGCGGACTGGAGGTCCGCGGCCGTTGTGGTCTGGCTCATCAGCGCAGCACCGCCGTCGTCACGCCGAATCCGGCGATGTATTCCTTGATGGGTTTGTAGAACTCGTACGTGACGTCGTATTCGCCGCACGCCCGCAGGGCCGAGTAGGCGGCAACCCAGGTGCGTACTTCGTGGGAGGAGTGCCCGGCGACTGCGTTCATTTCCTCGGCGTTGTAGGAGTCGAACCGTTCCACGTCGCCGGACCTGCAGACGTCCAGGAAGCCGCGGTCCCATTCGGGGTTCAGTTCCATGATGTCCGCTTCACCGCGGGCAAAAGCCTCAGCTGTGGCAATGGTCCTCGCCTGCCGCGCTTCGCGGGCTTCGGGGGTGGGATGCCGGCCGTCAGTGAGGAACTGCCGCTGTTCCGGCGTCGCTGTTGCAATCTGGGGAACGGGAGGGTCGTGGGAGAGGCCGCCGGAGCCGATGAACAGCACCTTCTTGTCCGCGTACTGTTCGGAGTTCTTGAAGAATTCGCCGACGGCGGCACCAAAGCGGCGCACCCGGCTCACCTTCGAGAACGGCGGGGCCACCGAGTTGATGAAGACCGGGATCACCGGCATGGAACCGATGGCACTTCCGTAGATGTGCTCCATGGGCTGCACTGCGCCGTGGTCCACCTCCATCTGGCGGGAGATTGCGGTGTCAATGTCCTGGTCGATCACGTACTGGGCCAGCTGCTCGGCAATGGGCGTGGGGACGTTCAGCGTGCCCGCGAAGGAATCGTAATCGCCGGTGCCGTGGGCCTCGTAGCCGATGCAGAACGGAGGCATGAGGTCGTAGAAGAATCCGTTGTAGTGGTCGGGGCCGAAATTGACCACCAGGTCCGGGCCGAAGTCCTTGACGAACGCACGGACCTGGTCGAAGGAGGATTCGACGGCGGCCTTGACGTCTTCCGGCGGATTGGTGTGTTCCAGCAGGGGACTGTGTGACATGCACACCAGTGCCTGGTTCATAGCGGACGCTCCTTTAGGGGTTTGACTCTTCATCTATTGCACTCCGCCGCCGGCCATCAGTCAGTCCGGCGTTCCGTAGGGCGGGACACAAGATGTTTGCTACTTGCTGCCGAGCGCGCGGTCCTTGATGGCGTACGTGAAGGTGGCGTGAATCAGCTGTTTGCCGTCGGCGTCAGCGACGGCCACCTCGGCTACGGCGACGGTGTTCCCGCCGCGGAGAATCTTCGCTGTGGCGACGGCAGGGGAGGCCTTGGAGTTGGAGAGGAAGTTGATGTTGGACTGCACGGCCAGCGGAAACTGCCCGCTGCCGGCGTAGCTCTGCATGGCCAGCAGCGTCCCGGTGATGTCCGCTGCGCCGAACAGGGCGGCTGCTGAGTACATTCCTGACGCCTGGGCGTAGGACTCCTGCAACGGCATGCTCATGCTCACGCTGTCTTCAGTGACTGCGTACGGCTGCAGCTGGAGGGTGGCGGCGATGTCGTCAAAGCCGCGCTTGGCCGCGAATTTGTCAACGAACGCTGTGAATTCCTCGAGGGAGGCGGGGTGCGGCATGATGTTGCTCCTCTATGCAGAAGTGGGCTTGTGCAGAAGTGGGTTCCGACTCAGGTTAACCACACCGGCACCCGTCCGGGGAGGACGGGTGCCGGTGTGCGGAACGCTGTTCAGGTGGCTGATGCGGAGGGGCTTAGCCTGCGACGGCTTCGGATTCCTCGCGTGCGTCCAGGGCCTGCTGTTTGCGGGTGGTCCTGGTTTCCTTGGACAGGAAGACTGACAATGCGGCGATGGCGATCAGCCCGATGAAGTACCAGGCGATGTTGTTGGTTCCGCCGCCGTTGCCCAGGCCCATCAGCATGGTGGCCATCAGCGGAGCGGTTCCGGCGCCAACCAGTGAGCCCATCTGGAAGCTGAGCGAGACGCCTGTGTAGCGGTCCTGGGTCTGGTACTTTTCTGCCAGGAAGGCGCCGATGGGGCCGTACATGGAGGCCTGGATGATCGGGTTGCCCACCATAAAGGCCAGCGCAACCAGCCAGTAGCTGCCCGAGTTGAACAGTGCGAACATCGGGAAAATGAGCGCCACCGATACAGCCGCGCCGGCCAGCATCACCGGGCGGCGGCCGTAGATGTCGGAGAGCCAGGCGAAGAACGGGATGGCGAAAATATGCACCACTGAGGAGGCCGTCAGCATCATCAGCGCGTCCTGGCGGGGGACGATCCCCTGGGCGGCAACGTAGGGGACGGCCCATACGGCCAGCAGGGCCTGCATAAACAGCGGGCCGGCGGCGGCCAGGATTCCGAAGACCGTGGACAGCGGGTACTTCTTCAGCACGCGGACGATCGGAACGCCGGTGTGGACCTCGCCGGCTGCGCGGGCCTTTTCAAAGTCGGGGGACTCGCTGACCCGGTACCGCAGGTAGAGGCCAATAACCACCAGGGCAGCGGAGAGCAGGAAGGGGATGCGCCAGCCCCAGCTGAGGAAGGCCTCATCCGGAAGTCCGGCGAACAGGCCCAGGATCAGGGTGGCGAGGACCGAACCGGTGGGACCGCCGGTCACGGCAATGGACGCCGCGAAACCGCGGTTCCTGTCCTTGACGTGTTCAGCTGCCATGAGCGTTGCGCCCGCCCACTCGCCGCCCACTGCCAGGCCCTGGATCAGCCTGAGGAACACCAGCGTCAGTGGAGCCGCGACGCCAATGGCCTGGTAGGTGGGCATGAGGCCGATTGCCACCGAGACACCGCCCATCATCATCAGGGTAATGAAGAGCATGGACTTGCGGCCGAACTTGTCACCGAAGTGGCCAAAAAGTATGCCGCCGATGGGCCGGGAGACGTAGCCCACCAGCAGGATCACGAAAGAAAGCGCCGTGCCCAGGCCGGGGTCCATGTCCGCCGGGAAGAACAGCTTGGGGAAGACCAGGCCGGCAGCGGCGCCGTACAGGAGGAAGTCGTAGTACTCGACGGTGGAGCCGAGGAAGCTGGAAACCAACGCGCGCTTGGTGTCCTTTTTCTGGGCTCCGGCCGCAGCGGGTGTGCTTGGGGAATGCGTCATTGCGTGCTCCATGGGATGGTGAAACGAACGGATGGATGCGGGAGAGATCCCTTGAAGCGTGCGGTGCCGCTGCTGCTGTGACCAATGCCACGTTCCGCAGGGCGGCACGCTTCCTCCCGCAGAAGACCTCCACGCAACGGTTTCGGTCGCGCAACGGATTCCCGCAGCTCCCGGAGTTGACAGCCCGCGGCGTTCCGGAGTTCGGCACGCTGGCTGGCCGTGATGTGGACCACTGGTGTCATATGGAGGAAGCACAGCAGTACTCGTCTCACACAAAGGGCCAACACCATGAGCACCACGGACTCCTGCCCCAGCACGGCGCACCCGGCCATAGGCAAGATGCCCCGCCCGGCATCCATGACGTCCAACCTGGATGTCACGCCGCTGATCGACGCCGATGGCGGGCTGATAGACCGGGCCATTTATTCGGACCACGGCATCTACCAGCAGGAAATGCGGCGCATCTTCGCACGCAGCTGGCTGTTCCTGGCCCACACCAGCCAGTTCAGCAAGCCGGGAGACTTCTTCACCACGTTTATGGGCGAAGATCCCGTGATTGTCACCATGGACAAGTCCAAGAACATCCGCGCCTACCTGAACGCGTGCCGCCACAGGGGGGTCCGGCTGTGCCGCGCGGACGCCGGCGCCACCAAGATGTTCACGTGCTCCTACCATGGCTGGTCCTTCGACCTGGCCGGCGCCCTGCAGAGTGTGCCCAATGAAAAGGCCTACCCTGAGGACTTCGAGAAGAAGGACTGGGGCCTGATCGACGTTCCCAACGTGGCCGTCTACAAGGGCCTGATCTTTGGCAACTGGGACCCCACGGCCCCGCCGCTCGAGGAAGCCCTTGGGGACATGCGCTACTACATGGACGCCATGCTGGACCGCGATCCCGAAGGCACCGAAGTGATGGGCGGTGTGATGAAGTGGGAGCTGGAAGGTAACTGGAAGCTCGCCGCAGAACAGTTCGCCACGGACTGGTACCACGTGAACATGTCCCACGCCTCGGCCCTGATGGTCATGTCACCCACAGGCCGCGGTCCCAAACCGGAAATCGCCGAAACGCCCGGCCGCCAGTTCCTGAGCCCCAACGGTCACGGTGCCGGCTTCCCCACGCACCCCAAATCACGGTTCGACGCGAAGGCAGTGCACGACTACTACGACTACGACGCCCTGCGTGAACGCCTGGGTGATGCCGCCGTCGAAGGTCCCATGACCACCGGCCACGCAACAGTGTTCCCCTCCTTCTCCTACCTTCCGGTAAATGGTTCAATCCGCGTCTGGCACCCCAAGGGTCCGGATAAAATTGAAGTGTGGGCGTGGATCCTGGTGGACAAATCCATGCCGGACGACGTCAAGGATGCCCAGCGGCTCTACAACCTCCGCACCTTTGGACCTTCCGGAATCTTCGAAGCCGACGACGGGGAGAACTGGTCAGAAATCCAGGCCATCTCCGGCGGCTTTGTGACCAACCGCGTGCCCCTGAACTTCCAGATGGGCATCGGCAGCGAACGCGAAGACGGCGTTTACCCGGGCCAGACCAGCGAGCTGTACTCTGATGCGGCCGGCCGGTCCTTCTACCGTCATTGGGCGGAACTGATGAACACCCCCGCCTGGCATGAGAACTCCACACCAACCGAAACCCCCAGGAGCTAACTGTGAGCGAACCCATCAACATCGGCACCGTCGACGACATCGACGAGGGCGAGGCGAAGGTTGTTCCCGCTGAAGAGAACGGCACCGGGGAAGACATCGCCGTATTCCACGCTGAAGACGGCAACTTCTACGCCCTGAATGACAACTGCACGCACGAGACCGCGTCCCTGGCGGACGGCTGGATCGAAGGCGTGGAGGTTGAATGCCCCGTGCACTCGGCACGGTTCTGCCTCAAGACCGGTGAGGCGCTGTGCATGCCCGCAACCATCGCCGCCCGCACCCACAAGATCGAGGTCAAGGACGGCGAGGTCCTCCTGTACCCCAATGTGGGCGTGGAGGCACAGCCATGACGGTCAACTCGGTCACCATCGTCGGTGGCGGCATGGCTGGCTTCACCGTGGCCAAGGAACTGCGCAGCCGCGGATTCACCGGCGGCGTCACCATCATCGATCCCGCAGGTGCCCCCTATGACCGGCCACCGCTCAGCAAGGACTACCTGCTGGGCAAGCGGGACCACACGGAAATCCAGCTCGCTGCGGACCACTGGTTCGAGGACCAGGGCATCACCATCGTCACCGGCAAGGCCGCATCCTTGAAGCCCGACGCCGGCACGGTAGTCCTGGAGGACGGCCGGGAAGTCACGGCGGACCGTGTTGTGCTCGCCACCGGCGGTACGGCCCGGCGCCTGCCCATCCCCGGCGGTGACCTGGATTCCGTCCTGGAACTGCGCACCAAGGAAGACGCGGACCGGCTCCGCGCCATGCTGAAGCCCGGTGCACGCCTGGCGATCATCGGGGCCGGCCTTATCGGCGCTGAAGTGGCGTCCTCGGCACTGCCGTTCGGTGCTGACGTCGTCCTCATTGATCCGGTGGATCCGCCTTTGGTTCCCGCTGTGGGGCACGAGCTCGCCAACCGGCTCCATGCGATGCACCCGGAGCGCGGGATCGACGTCGTCACCGGAACCCCCACGGCCATCACGGCCGACGCTGAAGGCAAGCACCACATTGAGCTGGCCTCCGGCGAGACGATCACGGCCGACGCCGTGCTGGTGGGCATCGGGATTGTCCCGGAAACGGCGCTCGCTGAATCGGCCGGACTTGAAACCGACAACGGAACCATCGTGGACGAGTCCCAGCGCACCGCGCACCCCAGGGTCTACGCCGTAGGCGACAGCTCCCGCATCCGCCTGGCGGACGGCACGCTGCTCCGCCGCGCCGAGCACTGGGAACACGCCATGAACACCGGCGCAACCGCAGCCGCCGCGCTCCTGGAGCAGGAACTTCCCAAGCACGGCGCCAGCTGGTTCTGGTCCGACCGCCACGGCGTCCACGTTGAAGGCGTTGGCTCCATGGTGGGCGAGGGCACGGTGATCGTCCGCGAAAAGGACGGCGAGCCCTCGGTGGTGTTCCGGCTGGATCCTGACGGTTTCCTGGCCGGCTGCGCCGCCGTCGACGGTGGTTTGGCAGTGCGGGCGGCGCGGCGGATCATCGACCGCCGGATCCCCGTGGACCCCGCGCAGCTGGCGGACCCCGCGGTAGACCTCAAGAAACTCGCACGGTAGCCGGCAGCGGCCAAAGCGTAAGGAAGCGTGACACCATGACCGAACACATCGTCGTTTCGGCAGCGGCTGAGGCCGTTGATGAGATCGAGGGCAAGCTCGCGGACTCCGAACTGTCCTACCGGGTGCAGCAGTTCTACTTCTACGAGGCCGAACTCCTTGATGACGGCCGGTTCGCCGACTGGCTGGAGATCTTCGACGAGGACCTGACGTACTGGGCTCCGTTGCGGACCAACCGGCTGCGCCGCCAGGCCGCACTGTCCATCGGATCCCGCGGTGAGGCCGCCTACTTCGATGAAACGAAGGAATCGCTGGCCTGGCGCATCCGCCGCTACGACTCAGGCATGGCCTGGGCCGAGGATCCGCCCTCGCGCACCCGCCACCTCGTCTCCAATGTCACTGTGCGCCATCTTGGCGGCAACGAGGTCAAGGTCCGCTCCGCCTTCCTGGTGTACCGCAACAGGCTCCAGACCGAGACGGACATCTACGCCGGCGGCCGCACGGACATCCTGAGGATCCAGCCCGACGGCGGCTTCCGGATTTCCAGCCGCGAACTCCTGTTCGACGCCAACGTACTCCAGGCCAAGAACCTCAGCACTTTCTTCTAAACTCCCAACTAACTCGCCGCCGGGCGGGCACCTGCCCGTTCTCCGCCGGCAAGAGAGGCACACATGAGCGGAACCATGACCGCGGGGTGGCTGGAGGGCGACGTTGCCCTGGTCACCGGAGGCGGGTCAGGTATTGGCCGCGCCGTTGCTGAACGCTTCCTCGCCGAAGGCGCGTCCGTGGCTATCTTCGGCCGCGACGAAACCAAGCTCAAGGCTGTGGCGGAGGAAATGGGCGCGGGGGACCGCGTGCTGGCCATCGCCGGGGACGTCCGGGACACAGACGCGCTGCACGAAGCCGTGGGCCGGGTTACGGACCGCTTTGGAAAGCTGGACATCCTGGTTCCCAACGCCGGCATCTGGGACTACAACCGCTCCGTCACCAGGCTCAACGGCAGGGAGCTCTCCGACGCGTTCGACGAGCTTTTCTCCATCAACGTCAAGGGCTACTTGCTCACCGTCGAGGCTGCGTGGCGTGAGCTGGTCAAGAGCCGCGGATCCGTTGTGATGACGTTGTCCAACTCCTCGCTGTATACGGCAGGCGGCGGCCCGGTCTACACGGCTTCCAAGTTCGCCTGCCGCGGCCTGGTGAACCAGCTGGCCTACGAACTTGCGCCGAAGGTCCGCGTCAACGGAGTGGCCGTGGGAGGCATGAACACGGACCTGCGCGGTCCGGAATCCATCGGCCTGAAGGACCGGTCGATTGCCGATTCGTTCAAGCGCAGCACCATTACTGGCAACAACCCGCTGATCCCCCTCCACGATGCCTCGGTGGAACCCAGGGACTACACGGCGTCCTACGTCCTGCTCGCCTCCCGGCGAAATGCCGGCAACATCACGGGCGCCATCATCCCGGCCGACGGCGGTATTGGCGTCCGCGGGTTTGGCGACACCGCGGCCGGTGGTGATGCGCTGTGAACCGCCCGGACATCAACCCCGCCACCGGTTTCCTGCGCCAGGCCCGGTTCTTCCCTGCCCAGCCCGCCCTGGTCTACGAAGGGCAGGAGTTTAACAACGCCGCGCTTGTGGAGCGGATGGGTAAAGCGGCCAAGGCACTGGCGGCTGCGGGCGTCAAGCGCGGGGACCGCGTGGCCTACCTCGGCCTGAACAGCAGTACTTTCCTGGTCAGCATGATGTCCGCGTGGTGGGTGGGGGCCGTCTTCGAGCCGCTCAACTTCCGGCTGGCCCCGCGTGAGGTCCAGGGCCTGCTGGAGCGGTCCACGCCGGCAGTGCTGGTGGTTGAGCCGTGCCACCAGGACGTCATCGAAGCGATCGACGCGGACCTTGGCTCCACCAGGCTGATCCTGGTGGACAACGATCCGGCCATCCCTGCCCGGGAGTCCATTGACGCGCGCTGGACGCCTTTGAGCCAGTTCATCGCCGCGGGCTCGGACACTGAGTTGCCGGACGTCGCACCGGCAACGGATGAGGACCTGGCCGTGCTGATGTTCACCTCGGGAACCACGGGAAAGCCGAAGGGCGTGCAGCTTACGTACGGCAACCTTTGGTGGAATTCGGTCAACGTGGACTCGCTGGTGGATACCCGCCGCGGTGACGTCAACCTGGCGGTGGCCCCGCTGTTCCACATCGGGGCGCTGAACGCCCTGACCATCCGCGTGATGGTCCGCGGCGGCGTCAACGTGGTGCGCCGCAACTTCGATCCCCGCCAGACCCTGAAGGACATTGAGCAGTATCAGGTGTCCCAGGCCTTCCTGGTTCCCGCACAGCTGTCCGCAATGCAGCAGACAGAGGAGTTCGGCAGGCATGACATCTCCAGCCTTCGTGCCCTGATCTGCGCCGGAGCGCCCGTGCCGCCAGTGCTCCTGAAGCAGTACGAGAGCGAAGGCGTCGCCGTCCAGCAGGCCTGGGGCCTGACGGAGACTTCGCCGTTTGCCACGTACCTGCCGTCCGAACTCACGCACGTCAAGGCCGGTTCCTGCGGTATCCCCATGCCGTATACCGAGGTCCGGATCGTTGATCCCGTTACCCTCAGGGACGTTGAGTCTCCCGGCGAGCGTGGCGAGATGTGGGTGAAAGGGCCCAACGTCACGCCCGGCTACTGGAACGATCCGGACGCAACGGAGTCCGCTTTTGAAGACGGCTGGTTCCGCACCGGAGACATCGGCTACAAAGACGAGGACGGTTACCTTTTCATTGTGGACCGGCTCAAGGACATGATCATCACGGGCGGCGAGAACGTCTATCCCGCTGAGGTGGAGCGGGCCCTGATGGAGTATCCGGGGGTCACGGACGTCGCTGTTGTAGGCGTGGAAGACCCCAAATGGGGCGAGTCCGTTGTGGCTGTGATGAGCTTCAGGGGCGAGTCCATCCCCACCATCGAGGAGGTCCGCGAGTTCTCCGCAAGCTACCTGGCCCGCTACAAGCTGCCCAAGAAGCTGGTGCTGGTGAACAGCGTTCCGCGCAACGGCTCCGGCAAGCTGGACAAACATTCAATCCGCCAGCTGGCCAATCAGGAAGGGTGATCGAATGTCTGCGAACGAGGTTGACCTGCTGAAATGGCCGGATCCGCTGCCGGAGTCATGGCAGGCCGCGGAAGTCCCCAACGACGACGCCGGCACCTCCCGCCGCTACCAGGTCACCAACGGCGGGGTCCCGGCCGGGACCGTCCTGGTGGAGTTTGTTGTGGCCACCGCCGTGGCTGAAACTTATCCTGTCAGTGCCCGGGACCGCCTGCTGACGCCCGACGCCGATGCCGGTCCGGAAGCCCTGCAGCTGGTGTCGGAACGGGTGATGGCTGCCGATCCCGGCTGCCGCCGCCTGGTGCTGGCCGTGGATGAAGGGGACCTCAACGCCATTGCCCGGGGCGAAGCCGCTGGGTACCGCTTTGTGGTGGACGTGGATATTCCGGGCAGGTCCTTGTCGCTGCTCGCAGCGGAACCGGACTGGGTGCTGGAAACGTCGCGCTACATGGATGACGTCCCCACCAGCTGAGGCTGGTCCTGGCGGACGGTCAGGCGCCGCGGATCAGCCTGAGCTGGTTTTCGCGCTGCGCGGCCACGGCGGCGATGGTCCGGCTGGCTTCGAAGCAGACTTTGCGCAGCGCGTTGGCCTGCGATTCGGGGACGAACTGGCCGGCCGGTCCGGAGACGGACAGCGCGGCCACCGCCTTGCCGTCCGGTCCCATCACGGGGGCGGCAATGCAGTTGAGGCCCAGCAGGATTTCCTCACGGTCAAAGCCGACGTTGGTGGCGCGGACCTGTTCCAGTTCTGCCCGGAGCTTGGCGGGATCCGTGATGGTTTTGGGCGTCCAGGCAGCGAGTTCCGATTTCAGAACCAGTTCGGCGGCGCGGTCATCATAGGCCAGCAGCACCTTTCCCACGCCTGTGCAGTACGCCGGTGCCCGGCCGCCAATCCGGGAGGGGCTGCGGACCTGGAGGTGGCCGTACAGCTTGTTCAGGTAGACGACGTCGCCGCCGTCGAGCACTGCAAGGTGGACGGTCTGCCGGCTGAGGACGTAGAGGTCCGCGAGGTGCGGGGTGAGGGCGTCCCGGATCCGGCCGTTGGCTGCTGTTTCCTGGCCGGCGCCGAGGTTGTGGATCAGCTTGCCCAGGCGGTACGCGTTCCCGGCGCGGTCCACGGCACCGCTGCGCTGCAGCATCCCAAGAACCCGGAAGGCCGTCGATTTGGACATGTCCGCCCGGCGGGCCAGTTCACTGACTCCCACGCCGGTGAAGGCATCGTTGCCGAAGGCGGCCAGGAGGGCCATGGCTTTATCGACGGCGGCGCGATCGTCCCGCGATCCGGCTGCGGTGCTTGCTGCCACGGTATTTCCTCCAACTTATGCTGCGCACTGAAGCGGTCAGGCGCCGATCTGCGCTGATCGCCCCTTAAGTGTCCTCCGCTCCTGAAATGAAGTCCAACCCCAGGGCTTCGGCACCTCGGTTGTCATTGGCCGATGGCCCCGCGGGCAGCCCCGCCGGATTCCATGCCGCCTGCCGGAACGATCGCTGGTGGCCGCCGTCACACCGCTGACAGCATGGGAACATGAACACCCCTATGGACAGCGAAGTTCTTATTATTGGCGCGGGACCGGCCGGGCTGATGCTCGCCAACATCCTTGGCATGTACGGCCGCTCGGTGACCGTCCTGGAGGCCCGGGACGAACTCATTGACTACCCCCGGGGCGTGGGGCTGGACGACGAGTCCTTCCGGACCATCCAGACTGTGGGCCTGGCGCCCCGCGTGCTGCCGCACACCACGCCCCAGCACATCATGCGACTGGTGAACGGCGCCGGGAAAACCATCCTGGAAAACAATCCGCAAACGCTCGAATTCGGCTGGGACCGCAAACACGGCTTCATCCAGCCGGAGGTGGACAAGGTCCTGCTGGAAGGACTGTCCCGCTACCCTTCCGTCCGCGTCCTGTTCAGCCACGAGGTGGAAGAGGTTGAGGAGGATTCCGACGGCGTGACGGCCATCGCGCGCGTACGCGGCGCCTCCGCCGGTGAAACAGTGGAACGCAGTTTCCGGGCCCAGTACCTGGTGGGCTGCGAGGGCGGCAAGTCGCCCACACGCAAACGCCTGGGCGTGTCCTTCGAGGGGAAATCCCCGGCCACCCGCTGGCTGGTGGTGGACATCAACAACGATCCACTGGGCACCCCGAACGTTTTCCTCGGCGCGGACCCCAAGCGGCCGTACGTCTCGATCGGCCTTCCCCACGCGGTGCGCCGCTTCGAGTTCATGCTTCATCCGGACGAGACCGAAGAACAGGTCACGGACCCTGAATTCGTCAACGACATGCTCCGCGACCACGTCCCGGACCCCACCACCCTGGACTACATCCGCCGTCGGGTGTTCACCCACCACGGCCGGGTGGCCGGTTCCTTCCGCAAGGGGCGCCAGTTGATAGCCGGCGATGCCGCACACCTGATGCCTGTCTGGATGGGCCAGGGCTGGAACTCCGGGATGCGCGATGCCACGAATCTTGGCTGGAAGCTGGCCTCGATCCTGTCAGGCACAGCGGGGGAGAAGATCCTGGACACCTACACGTCCGAGCGTAAGGAACACGCGCAGGCCATGGTGGACCTGTCCCTGACCATGGGCTCGGTGATCAAGCTGACCAACCCTGCGGCGGTACTGGTGCGCGACGCCGCCTCCGCAGTCCTTAACCTGGTCCCGCAGGTCAAGAGCTACTTCACGGACATGCGCTTCAAACCCATGCCGCGGTACACCTCGGGGGTCCTCGCCGATCCCACCACCCAGCAGTCCGGTCATGCGGCGCCGCGGATCACCAGCAAGCTGATCGCGGTGAAAACGGCCAGGAACACGGTGTCACCTGTGGGCCTGCAATTTCCGCAGCCCCGGGTGAACTTCAGCGGCGGGGACAACGTGCTGCTGGACGACGCAATCGGCAACTGGTGGACGGTACTGCTGTGGGGCAACAACCCGGAGGACGTCCTGCCGGCCGAATCGCTGGTCAAGCTGAAGGAGCTGGGCGCCCAGCTGGTCAGCGTGCTCCCGGAAACGCAACGCGGCTGGGCCGAGCAGGGTGCCACCGGGGACGTGATGATCCTCGGGGACCATACCGGCGTCCTCAAGAAGTGGTTCGACGAGCGGCCAACCCCCTTGGTTTTCCTGCGCCCGGACCGCTTCGTGGCCGGTGCCTGCCTGGTGCAGCACGCCCCGGCTACCCTCGACGCGATCCTTGAGTCGATGCGCTAGGCGCCTACCCCCGGACACGCAGTTCCCCCGGACACACAGTCGGCCCGGCCGCTCCCGAGTTATCGGGTGCGGCCGGGCCGAATCTGTAACTGCCGTGCGTGCCCGGGCTAGCGGGTGACGCCGTGGGAGGCGAGGTACTGCTTGAGGATTGCGTTGAAGTCCTTGGCCCGTTCCACCTGGGACCAGTGTCCGCACTGGCTGAAGATGTGGGCGTCAGCCGTGGGAATCACGTTCAGGAGTTCCCATGTCCGGGTTACCGGGATGACCACGTCCTGCACGCCATGGATCAGCAGGACAGGAACCTCCAGTTTGGCCAGGACGTCGAAGTCCAGCGGCAGTTCGGTCCGGTCGCGGTCGCGTGCGGCGACGACGTCCGCCAGCCGGTCCGAAGCCGTGTCGTTCAGGGCAGCCTGGTAGCGGAGGGAGACCAGTTCGTCCGTAACAAGTGACTTGTCCACCACAAAGAGTTCCAGCGTTTTGCGGATGCCGGCCTCGGACAGGTCCGGCTTGCTGTGCCCGGCAAGTGCGCCCGTGAGCTTGGCTCCGCCGGTACCCATGGAGACGATTCCCAGCAGGCGCTCCGGGAAGTCGACGGCGAATTGGAAGGCCAGCCAGCCGCCGAGGGAGTTGCCCACGATCCACGTCTTCTCGATGCCCAGCGCATCAAGCACCCGGACGGCATGGCGGACCCATTCCTTAATGCCGTACTGCGTTCCGTCAGCCACGACGGACTGCCCGTAACCAATGGAGTCGATGGCAATGCACCTGGCCTGTTCGGAAAGTTCCGGCAGGTTCAGCCACCAGTTGGCCGCTGCGGTGACGCCGGTGCCGGAGCCGTGAAGGAACAGGACGGGGGTGCCCTCGCCTACGTCGTGATAGTGGGTGAGTTCGCCCTCTGCCGTTTCCAGCCATTTGTCTTCGAGGCCGAAGAAAGCATCGGTGGTGTAGGCGGGTATCTGCGCTGTTGCGGACATCGGTTCAGCTCCTGGACTGCTTGAGGGGCAGGGCACGCCTGCGGGTTCCCTTTCAGGTTAGGCACTGGCCCTTGATGCCGCCGCCTGCTGTTCCGTTCCGCGGCACGGCCAACCCCGGAAGCCGATCCGGCACCCCTTTTTTCACCCTTCCGATGCGCCCGGTTCACCCAGGGGTTGGCGCCGGGCCAACTTTTGTGGTGAGTATGGATAGGTACGGACCAACTGCCTGGAGCCTATTCAATGACCACCCCGCAGACCCTGACGCCCACCGGTGCCGCGATGATCGGCTCCGCCGACCCCACGGACCTGCACATTATGAGCTTCAACATCCGCCTGGACCGCACGGCCACTTTGCCGGGGCAGGCGGATTATTGGCCGGAACGCTGCCCCGCACTGACGGAATTGTTAGCCTGTGAGGCGCCTACCGCCGTCGGGGTCCAGGAAGCGATGTTCCACCAGCTCACTGCCATCAGCGACGCCCTGCCGGGGCACTACCGGTACATCGGCCAGGGGCGTGAAGGCGGAACGGACGGCGAATACTCGGCCATCTTCTACGACGCCCTGCGGCTTGAGGTCATTGAGTGGGACCAGTTCTGGCTTTCGGACACTCCCCACCTCGCGGGTTCCGCGACGTGGGGCAACACCGTCACCCGGATTGTCACGTGGGGCCGCTTCCTGGATATGTCCACAGGCAAGGAACTGATCCTGGTGAACACGCACTTCGACCACGAATCCGAGAACGCCAGGCTCCGCAGCGCCGAGGCCATCATGGAGCTGATGGAAGGCTTCAGCCCCAGGCTGCCCACTATCCTCACCGGCGACTTCAACGCCCCCGCCGCCGCGTCCGGCGCCTACGATGCACTGGTGGGTTCAGGAGTGTTCGACGACGCGTGGGACGCCGCAGCGCAGAAACTCACCCCCGCCTACGGGACCTTCCCCAACTACAAGGACCCGGTCCCGGGCGGCATGCGCATCGACTGGATCCTGGCTACGCCGGACGTCGACGTCCGGCAGGCAGCCATCAACACGTTCACCCTTGAGGGCCGCTACCCCAGCGACCACGCACCCGTCCAGGCGCTGGTCCGGCTCTGACGCCGGCCCGGCCCACGTTCAGTCCACAACAGCGGGCGCCCGGGTTACGCTGTGACAGTCAGGGCCACAGGCCACCGACCAGCAGCGAGGGAACGTCATGACGGAGACCGGATCCACGGCAGCAAGGCGCGCCGCCATCATCATCAACCCCGCCAAGTCCACCGACGTGGATGTCCGCGAACTCATCACCCGGCAGTCGGAGGAAAACGGCTGGGGTGAGCCGATCTGGCTGGAAACCACCAAGGAAGATCCCGGCCTGGGCCAGGCGAAAGAGGCACTGGAGCAGGGGGCCGACGTCGTCATTGCAGCCGGTGGGGACGGCACGGTCCGCGCCGTGGCCGAGGCCCTCGCCGGCACCGATACCCCGCTGGGCCTGGTCCCGCTGGGCACCGGAAACCTGCTGGCCCGGAACCTGGGGCTGGACGTTACGGACATTGACTCAGCCGTCACCGGAGCCCTGATGGGCACCGACCGCAGGATCGACGTCGTCCGTGCCGTCCAGGACGGTCCTCCCAACAACGGCAACGAAAAAGTGTTCCTGGTGATGGCCGGGCTCGGCTACGACGCCACCATCATGGCTGACACTGACGAGGACCTGAAGGACAAGGTGGGCTGGCTGGCCTACGTGGATGCCGGCATCCGGAACCTGCCGGGCAAACCGGTGAAGGCGATCATCACGATCGACGGCCGGGACGTGGCCCACCGGCGCGTGCGCAGCGTCATGGTGGGGAACTGCGGCAAGGTCCAGGGCGGCGTGGAGATCTTCCCGGACGCCAAGGTGGACGACGGCCTGCTGGACGTGGTGGTCCTGGCGCCCAGGGGACGGCTTGGCTGGTTCAACGTTATTGCCGGCATGATCGGCAAGGGCCGCGGCAAGGATTCCTCCGTGGAGTACTACCAGGGCAAAACCGTTGAAGTCCGCCTGGAGCACGCCGAGGACTACCAGTTGGACGGCGATCATGAGGGCGACAACAAGCACGTGACCATGACCCTGGAACCGGCTGCGCTCGCAGTCAGGATGGCGGCCCCCGCCCCAACTGCCTAGCAGCTAACGTTCCCAAAACGCGTTTTCACGACGTTGTGTGCCAGCTACTTGGGCGGTGGGCCAGTGTTTCGGCCAGCTCGGCCAGCCGGTGCGCGCGGGCTGATTCGGCGAGGGTGAACGGTTCACCCGGCCGCTCGAACGTCAGCGGACCGTGCCAGGCGGTGGGGATCTTCAGGCGGATCCCCGGCTCACGCGGGCCGCCAGGAAACTGGACAATGCGCGCGCCCAGGAGTTCGGCGACGGCGTGGGGCAGCTCAGCGGGGTTGCCTGCTACGCGCGTGGCGAGGCTGAGCGCGCGGGTCTGACCGTCTGCCATGGCCAGCTCAGTGGTGGGCCAGACCTGGGAGCCCAAGCCCCGCCGCCGTCGGACAGTGCTTCCAGCAGGTCCTGCTCAGTGAGGTGGCCGGGCGCGGACAGCACGAACTCGTCCATTACGCCGCCGTGGACGGGGTGGACGTGGATGCCCAGGATGTTCGTGTCCAGCCGGGCCAGGGACCTGGTGACCCGCTGCAGGGAGCCGGGCTGGTCCGGAAGGACCGTGCGGGCACGCCACAGAGCAGGCGCGGTGCCCAACTGCCTGCGGTGCCGCAGCGCGGGAGCATGGAGCCAGCGCCGGAGCAGCCGGGACGCGGACGGTTCGGCTACCCAGATGACCAGGATGGTGGCGGTCAGGGTCAGCAGCAGGACCTTGGCCGGCAAGGACAGCGGAGCACCCACCACCAGGGCGTGGACCATGAGTTCGATCGGCAGCATCACCGCCACATTGGCTACGGTGAGCCGGGTTTTGGTGGGTTCGGGGAGCTGGCCGCAGACGTCGCAGCGCAGGTCGGCTGTAGGGGGAGCGGGAGTCCTCATGGACTCAGGATGGCTGATGACTGTTACGCCGCCATTGCCCCTGCGTCACGATCTTGCTCACGTTGGCAGGCCATTCCGGCCGTCCAGCGCTGCGCCGGGCATAGAATCCGAAGGACGCCAGCGCCGCCGCCTTCCCCGCCCGCCTCGCGAAAGGTTCCCGTGAAAGTCCTCGCCGATCTCTTCACCATGGCTCCGGGCAACAAGGACCACCACCCGGCCATTCGCTGCGCCGTGGGGGTGTTCGTCCCGTTGACCACGCTGGTGTTGATGGGCCGCGTGGACCTTGCCGTCTTTGCCTCGTTCGGCGCGTTCACGGGGATTTATGGCCGCGGCGAGCAGCACGGCGCGCGGCTGGTCACCCAGTTGAGGGCCGGTGGCCTGATGCTGGCGGTCATCCTCCTCGGTGCGCTCACGGCCAGGACCGGCCCCGCGTGGGGAATGACCGAGGACCAGCACGTCTGGCTGGTGGTGGCCGCCACCACCGTTGTGGCCGGTGCATGCTCGGTGGCCATCTCGCTGTGGCGGATCCGCCCGGCCGGGTCCCTTTTCCACATCTTCGCGTTCGCCGCGATTGCCTCCATCCCCCACCAGCCGCCGCTCTGGCAGGGCATGCTGGTTTCCGTACTGACCATGCTCCTGTGCCTGGTCATCGGCTTCTCCTCCCGGGTGGTGCCCAGCAGGAGGACGGAGTGGCGGCTCCCGCCTCCCATCCGGCACAGCGACGGTGAGCGCCGGGCGGCCTGGCTGGAAGGGGCCGGCTACGTGGTGGCCGCCGGCCTGGCAGGCACCCTGGCCACGCTGGCCGGGCAGCGGCTGGGCTTTGGCCACAACTACTGGGCCATGGTGGCGGCCGTGGTCCCGCTGGTGGGGCACAGCACGCGGCACCGGATCAGCCGCGGAATCCAGCGAATCCTGGGCACTGTGGTGGGCCTGGTAATCCTGGCCGGCATCCTGCTGGTGGAGCTGGAACCATGGCAAATGGTGCTGATAATGGCAATTTGCCAGTTCGGCGCTGAACTGTTCATCATCCGCCAGTACCTGCTGGCCCAGGTGTTCGTCACGCCGCTGGCCCTCAGCGCTACTCTCCTGATGGCACCGGCCTCACCCGGCGGCCTCCTGCGGGACCGGATCGTGGAGACGGTGATCGGCGCTGCGGTGGGGATCGCCGTCGTGGTTTCCCCTGCCGTCCTGGCGCGGCTCAGGCGGAATGTCCCACGGCGGCCGGCCTAGCTACGCCATGGCTGTGTGCGCGGCACTGTGCGAGTTGATGGTTTTGGCGTAGCAACGGGACTGCGGGCTGTCCGCGTAGGCGCCGAAAGCGGGGATTTCCTCGAACCCTGAGTGCTTGTAGAACGTCTGCCCGTCCGGCTGGGCGGAGCCGGCCTCCGCCTTGATCCGGGTGATGCCCTGCTTGTACGCCTCGGCCTCCAAAGCGGCCAGGATGGAGCTGGCTACACCCGAGCCCCGGGTGTAGGGAATGACGTACAGCCGCTTGATTTCCGCAGTGGTCCCGTCCAGGAGCCGCAGTCCGCCGCAGCCCACGGGATGGCCGGAGCTCTTTTCGTAGGCCACCAGGAACACTGCACAATCAGCGCCCGACGGCGGCGTGCCGGGTTCGTGGTCCGCGGAACCGAAGCGGGCATCCAGTTCCGCCTGCTGGGCTTTGCGAAGGTCTGCGCCCACAGGGTTGGACCAGGGAACCTGCCGGATGTGGAGCCGCGGGTTGGTCTGCATGCTGCCTCGATTCGCTGTATTCACCGAAGGGGTATGCCTGTTAAGGCTAAATTTACGCGGTTACGGCGGTGTTTCCACCCGGTTAGCGCTCTGGGAATTTGTGGTGCACAGGCAAATAGTATGTATGCTTACTGTCTGAAAGATGCCCAATGAAGCGTAGGAGTGTGCAATGACCATGGTCACTGAAGCAGCAAGCCTGGACTCTTTGGCGGGCTTCGCGAGCCGCGCAGGCGGTGCCCCCGTGCACTGCGGAACGCCCATGGAGTTTGTCCGGCAGTCCCTTGGCAAGAGCAACGAATTTGTAGTGAACTACACCTTCGAAAGTGGCCCCCGGCCCGTCCAGCTGCCACCCGTCTGGCGGTGCGCCTGCGGATTTCAGCTGGACGCTCAGGCCTCCCGGCCGGTGGGATCCTTGGCCGTAGGGTCAGCCAGCGCAAGGCCGCCAATGGGGCTGCCGTCCCAGTGAACCAGCTGCCAGCCGGCATCCGGTTCGCCCTCGAGGATCACCACGCCGGTGTTCAGCAGGACGTGCCGGACCGCGAAATCGTGGTCAACGCCTTCAGCCCGGAAGCCTGACCAGCAGCGGATCGCGGCGCCGTGGCTGACCACGGCAACGGTGGCCCCGTTTCCGGTTGCGGCGGCGTCCGCGGCAATCCGGGCGATCGCGGCGTCGAACCTTTCGAAGAACTCGTGGCCGTTGGGGCCTGCAGGCATCCGCCGGTCCAGGTCCCCGGCCGTCCACGCGAACACAGTGCCCAGGTAGCGGGCATGTGACTCGTGATCGGTCAGCTTCTCCAAGGCTCCCGCCTCGATCTCATGCAACCCGTCCAGGACCTGCGTCTCCAGCCCCAGGGTCCTGGACAGCGGAGCCGCCGTAGCCTGGGTCCGGACCAGCGTGGAGGCATACAGGGCGGCAATGTCCTCGCCGGCCAGCGAACGGGGCAACGCCTCCGCCTGGCGCTGGCCCAGCTCGGTGAGCCCGGGGCCCGGATGGGCGGTATCCAGCTGGCCAAGAACGTTGCCGGGAGTTTGTCCGTGACGGATCAGCAGCAGCCTCATGGGTCCAGTTTCGCACGGGGCGGGTGGCCTCGCCCCTGGCCGGCACACTCCAGTGAAACAACAGGCGCCGGGCCCTGAGGAGCCCGGCGCCGCCGTCGTACTTAATTGTTCCCGTCAGGGACGCACCCTACGCGAGGTGGTCCACCAGCTGGTCCGCGATGCCCGTGTACTTGCCGGGCGTCAGGGCCAGGAGCCGGGCCTCGGCCTCGGGCGAAAGGCCCAGGCTCTGCACGAACTCCTGCATCCGGGCTGCGTCCACGCGCTGTCCGCGGGTGAGGTCCTTCAGGCGCTCGTACGGGTTTTCCATACCCTCGACGCCGGCAATCGCCTCGGCGCGCATGACCATCTGGATGGCCTCGCCCAGGACTTCCCAGTTGGTGTCCAGGTCCTGCGCCAGGACCTCTTCAGCTACGTCCAGCCGGTCCAGGCCCTTGGCAACGTTGGAGATGGCCAGCAGTGAGTGGCCGAATGCCACGCCGATGTTGCGCTGGCTGGAGGAATCGGTAAGGTCCCGCTGCCAGCGGGAGGTGACCAGCGTGGCGCCCAACGTGTCCAGCAGGCCGTTGGAGATCTCCAGGTTGGCTTCGGCGTTTTCGAAGCGGATGGGGTTCACCTTGTGCGGCATGGTGGAGGAGCCGGTGGCGCCCGCAACAGGGATCTGCGCGAAGTATCCGATGGAGATGTAGCTCCAGATGTCCGTGCAGACGTTGTGCAGGATGCGGTTGAAACGGGCAACGTCCGCGTACAGTTCGGCCTGCCAGTCATGGCTTTCGATCTGCGTGGTGAGCGGGTTCCAGGTCAGTCCCAGGCCCTCGACGAAGGACTTGGAAACCTGCTGCCAGTCGGCGCCGGGCACCGAGGCGACGTGCGCGGCGTAGGTTCCGGTGGCGCCGTTGATCTTGCCCAGGTATTCGGTCTTGGCGATCCGGTCCAGCTGGCGGGTGAGCCGGTGCGCGATGACGGCCAGTTCCTTGCCCAGGGTGGTGGGCGTGGCGGGCTGGCCGTGCGTGCGGGACAGCATGGGGACGGCGCGGTTGTCCTCTGCCATCTTGCTGATCTGGGCCACCAGGGCGCGGGCCGCGGGCAGCCACACGTCCTCCACAGCACCCTTGACGCCCAGGGCGTAGGAGAGGTTGTTGATGTCCTCTGAGGTGCAGCCGAAGTGCACCATGGCAGTCAGGTTCTCAATGCCGATGGCCGGCAGACGGCGGCCGATGTAGTACTCCACGGCCTTGACGTCGTGGACGGTAACGGCCTCGATTTCGGCCAGTTCCGTCACGGACGCGGCGTCGAATTCGGTGACGATGGCGCGCAGCTGATCCTGCTGCTCCGGGCTGAGTGCGCCGGCGCCCGGGAGGACGTTGTTGCTGGTCAGGTGGATGAGCCACTCAACTTCGACGGCGACGCGGTCCCTGTTCAGGGCGGCCTCGGACAGGTAGTCAACAAGCGGTGCGACGGCGGACTGGTACCGGCCGTCCAGGGGTCCCAGTGCGATCTTTTCCGGGGAGGCGGCGAGGGCCAGGCGTCCGGAGGGCGTGCGGGTGTCAGCTGTGGCGGCAGTTTCAGGCATGAGGCGATTCTTTCACGAACATTGGCCGCCGCTGAAGCGCGGTCAGCGTGTGACCTTTCCTCCACAGCCCGGCGTGGAAGTGGATGGGGATTTTTGATGGTGGACGTTATCCACATAGGACCGGCGGAGGATGCCGCCCATACTGCGCGCTGGGTAGCGTCATGACCGGGAAAGAAGGAGGAACCATGAACGCATGGCCGGGGAATGGCCTGGGGGGCTGGCAGGGCAGTGCCGGCGGGCAGCAGTCGGAGCAGCTGCGGATGCTGGCCGGGCGGATCGCGCAATGTGCTGACGAGGGTGAGCGGATCGTGGCAAGGCTGCAGGGCATCCAGCTGATGGACTGGCAGTCACCTGCCGGCCGCGCCTACCGGGACAGCGTGGGCCGGCAAAGCGATGCCCTGCGGCGGGCGGGCCACCTTCTTCAGGCGGCCCGGTCAGCGGTGTCCAGGCATGCGGAAGCTGTGGCCGCTGCGAAGTCCGAATCAGCCGCCGGTGGTTTCCCTTGGTAGATCTGGCGGCACTTGAACCTGAGCAGGTTGGGCAGCTGCGGGTGCGGGGCGGAGTGGGTGGCGTCAGCTTCCAGCTCGACGAACTGGTGGCAGGTGCGCGGCAGCTTGAAATGCTGGCCGGTGATCTGCGGGACGTTGAACTGCGCCTGGAAGGAGTGCGCCAGGGGCTGATTTTTGCCCCGTTCCATGCGGCCGCCACCGGACCGGCGGCCATGACGGCGGTGGGGGAGGCCCTCTCGGCTTGGGAAGCGGCCCGTTCCGAACTCGAGGACCTCAGCCGGGATGTTCGAATGGCACACCGGGACTATGAGGCGAATGAGGCTGCCATCGCCATGCAGCAGGCACAAGGCGGCCTCACGCCCCTGCACACGTTTGGTCTAAACCGGCTCGCTGGCGAAATCCCGGGTTCCATCGCGAAGCCGCGGGAGATCACCGTTGCGGCCGGTCCTGCCAGGTCAATCGAGCTGGACGCCACACCGGCAGGGCTGCTCGAGCGGGCCCGGCAGCTGGAAGGCGAACACGGTGCTGCCGTCGAAGTGGTCAGGGTGGAACGGGGCGGCGAACCTGCGTACATCGTGATCGTGCCAGGCACCCGCGGAGGGCCCATGGGCGGCTGTGATCCGTTTGATACCGCTGGAATCGTTGAGGGCCTGGGATACAACTCCGTTGAGACCATCCGGGCCATCCGTGAAGGGCTGCGTGAAGCCGGCGCCGCGCCAGGCAGTGAAGTGGTTGCCGTCGGCTACAGCCAGGGCGGAATCCATGCCATGAACCTGGCCAAAGACCGTGAGTTCCAGGGCGAGTTCGAGCTGAAGTACGTGCTGACGGCGGGATCCCCGGTGGGCGCCGTGGAGGCGGACCCGGCCATCAGCAGCCTGCACCTGGAACACCGCCAGGACTGGGTGCCCATCACCGACGGCGCCACGGGCCCTGACGCCAGGAACCGTGTAACTGTCACCCTCACGGACCGCGTGCAGACTCCGGAGGGGGAAGATCACGGCCTTGGCCCCGGGCATTCGCTGGAGAACTACCGTGACGGCGCTGCGGAGCTGTCCGGCAGCACGGACCCGTCAGTTGTCGAGTCCCTGGGAGTCCTGGGCGGCGTTGTGGGAGTGGGTGGCGCTGCCACTGCCACCACAATGGCGCTGACCAGGGTCCCGGAACGGAAACCACAGGCCCCCGCCCAGCGTGAGGTGGTGACGTCCAGGCGCCAGGGCGGGCGTTAGCGCTTGCCGGGAAGCAGGCCGGAAACCAGCGAGATCAGGGAAATGATGATCGCACCAAGGATGGCAGTCCAGAAGAAGGAGTCGATGGTGAAGTGCACGGGTGTGTAGCTGCTGATCCAGGCAGTGAGGTACAGCATGGCCGCATTGATGATCACCGTGAACAGGCCCAGGGTCAGGATGGTGATGGGCAGCGAGAGGAAGCTGACCAGTGGCCTGACGAAGGCATTCACCACTCCGAAAATCAGGCCGATAAACAGGTAGGCCAGGATGATCCCGATGACCTCGGTGCCTTCCGTGACGCCGGTATTGCCCACGGCGCTGGTGGTGGCGCTGCTGGAGATGTCCATTCCAGGCAGCAGCCAGCTGGCAACCCACAGGGCAAGGCCGTTGATGAGGACCCGGACAGGAAATGATCGCATGGGCCCATGCTCCCACACACCGGTCACCAGCCGCCGCGGGTTGGTGTATGTCCTTTCCGGGCATCGTCAGGCATGGCCATTTCGGCCCGGAGCCCCAGGAGCCGGATCGGCCGGCCCGCTTCGATTGCGGTGGCGAGGTCGAGCGCCCGCGCGAGGATGTCGCCCTTGTCAAAGGTCTCCGGGACCTTCCGCGCATGGGTTTTGGTCACGAACGGGGCGTACCGGACCTTGAGGGTCAGCCCCACCACGGGCCGTCCTTCCGCCACAACGTCCTCCAGGACGCGAGCTGTCAGTTCCCGCACGGCATCTTCTACCTGGCCGGGCTCGGTAAGGTCCTGCTGGAAGGTGGTTTCCCGGCTGTGGCCACGCGCAACCCAGGGTGTGTCATCCACAGTGCCGGAGCCGTCACCGCGTCCCAGCTCCGCATACCAGGGACCCATCCGTGGGCCGAATTCCGGGACCAGGTCCTGGGGATCCGCCGCGGCGAGCTGGGCCACCGTGGTGATGCCCAGTTTGACCAGCCGGGCTGAGACCTTGGTCCCCACGCCCCACAGTTCCCGGGTTGGCCGGCCACCCATCACGTCCAGCCAGTTCGCCGCCGTGAGCCGGAAAACCCCTGCCGGCTTGCCAAAACCGGTGGCCACCTTGGCCCGGACCAGCGTGTCCCCGATGCCTACACTGCAGTGCAGCCGGGTTTCCTCCAGGACGGCAGCCTGCAGATTCCGGGCGTAGTCCTCGGGGTTGTCCGTTTCAACGCCCACAAATGCCTCGTCCCAGCCCAGGACCTGGACGGTGGCGCCGGGCTGCTTCCGCAGGACCGCCATCACCGTCTCAGAGGCTGCAAGGTACGCTTCCTGGTCCACCGGGAGGATCACGGCGTCAGGCACCTTGCGGGCCGCGATGCGCAGCGGCATTCCGGAACCCACCCCGAATTCCCGCGCTTCGTAGGACGCGGTGGATACCACCGCCCGTTCCGTGGGATCGCCGCGGCCGCCCACAATGATCGGCTTGCCCGCCAGTTCAGGCCGCCGCAGCACTTCGACGGCCGCGATGAACTGGTCTAGGTCCACATGCAGCACCCACTGGATTCCGCCCACGCCACCAGTGTGGCCCACATTCGGCTTCTTGTGGACTGTCCAGGAGAAAACCGGAAGCGGTCAGCGGGATCGGAATATCAGGAAGCGGGCCCCACGGATTCGCGCCAGATGATCCGGTTCAAGGGCGTGGGCGAAGGCTCGAAGACTTCGCCGCGGATGACCGCCACCAGCCGGCGCATGGCGTCGGCGCCAATCCGTTCCAGGTCCACATCCACGGTGGACATGGAGGGGGACAGGTACTCGGCGGCCTCCAGGTTGTCCCAGCCGGTGACGCTGAGATCTTCCGGGACCCGCCAGCCGCGCATTATGGCGCCCCTCACCACGCCGGCGGCCACCACGTCATTGGCGGCGATGACGGCGGTAGGCCGCCGGTCTCCGGGCAAATCAAGCATCACCTCCATACCGGAGCGCCCGCTCCAGTCGCCCTCCACGGCGCCGAACGATTCCAGGCCCAGGCGGTCAATGGAGGAAAGGTACACCTCGCGGCGTGCACGTGCGGACGCGAACTGGCTGGGGCCGCCAACGTGCAGGAAGCGGCGGTGGCCCAGGCCTGCCAAGTGCTCCATTATTTCTGCCACAGGGGAAGCGTCCGCAAGCGCTCCGATGCCGCGCATCTGGTCGTCAAAATCGGGGGACACCACTATGGCCGCCCCGGACGGAGGACGGCTCACCACTCCGCCATCGACCGGCGCCAGGGCAAGGATTCCTTCAACCTGGCCCGACTCAGCCAGTTCCAGCATCCGCTCCGTCCGGGATCCGGCGTCGGGGAGGCTGAGGATCTCCAGGACGTAGCCGGCTTCATGGGCGGCCTCGCTGGCCCCGGACAGCATCCGTGCCGGACTGTACGTGACGGCCGGCAGCAGCACCGCCAAACGCCCCGTCCGGCGGGTGCGCATGGAACGGGCCACCAGGTTGGGCCTGTAGTTCAGCTGCTCAACGGCCGCCCGGACCCTGTCACGTGTGGCGGGCTTCATCCCCGTCTCGGAGCGCAGGAAGCGGGATACAGTCTGGTGGGAGACACCCGCGGCTTTGGCCACTTCCATGATGGTGGGACGCCGTACGGGGCCCGCGGAGTTCTCCATCGCTGCCCCTCCGCTTTCGGTCATTTGTTGGCGAACGGTCCCACGTTAGCAGCGGCCGGGCCATACCCTCAGGGCTATGCCGACAGTAGGCTGGGAGCCATGATCCCATCTTCCACCCCGGCGGACGGGGTGAGGCCGCGTCCCGTGGTGGACCGCCTGCCCCACTACGCCGCCGGCAAGCCGCCCGTGGCCGTGGCAGGGCTTACCAGTTACAAACTGTCCTCCAACGAGAACCCGCTTCCGCCCCTGCCGGAGGTAGCCGCGGCCATCGCCGGCCGCCTGGACTTCAACCGTTACCCCGATCCGTTGAGCACCAGGCTCCGGACCGCGCTCGCCGGGCACCTGGACGTCCCGTCGGAGGACATCGTCACCGGGGCCGGCAGCCTCGGAGCACTGAACCAGGTCCTGGCCGCCTTTGCCGGACAGAACGACGACGGCGAGCCGGACGAAGTGGTGTACGCGTGGCGCTCCTTCGAGGCGTATCCCATCAGTGTGGGGCTGAGCGGGGCGGCGGGTGTGCAGGTTCCCCTCACAGCGGATGGCCGGCACGATCTGGCAGCCATGGCCGCGGCCGTCACGCCCAGGACGCGGGTGGTGCTGCTGTGCACGCCCAACAATCCCACCGGCCCGGCCATTACCGAGGCAGAAACGGAAGAGTTCCTGCGCGCGGTCCCTGAGGACGTCGTGGTGGTCATTGATGAGGCCTATCTGGAATTCGTCCGCGCGGAAGGCGCGGTCAACGGTATTGGGATCTACCGTAAATACCCGAATGTGGTGGTCCTGCGAACGTTCTCGAAGGCGTTCGGGCTGGCGGGCCTGCGCGTGGGCTACAGCATTTCCCAGCCCGCCCTCACCCGCTACCTGCGCGCCGCCGCCACGCCGTTCGCGGTGTCCCAGATTGCGGAGGAAGCAGCGGTTGTATCCCTTCAGCATTACGGCCGGATTGTAGAAAGGGTACAAACACTGGTGGATGAACGGACCCGCGTGATGGAGGGGCTGCGGGCACTTGGCTGGCGCGTCCCTGACGCGCAGGGCAACTTCGTGTGGCTGGACTTGGGAGCCGACTCCGCGGACTTCGCCGCCTACGCCGGGGCCGCCGCCCTGTCCGTCAGGGCGTTCGCCGGTGACGGTGTCCGCGTGAGCATCGGTGAACCGGAAGCCAACACCCGGTTCCTCAGCGTGTGTGCGGACTATACAAAAGCGCCACGGGGTTCCTAGCGCTTAACATTAAGCCTCCCCGCACCTTACTGCGGATAAAGTAAGAGCCAGTAAGCCAAAATATATGCCCGATATGGAATGCATTCCGTTTCAGGCATATATCCCAGCGATTGCAACGCATCCGGATGCGGCAAGCAAGGAGACGGTATGGGCGCCACACATTTGCCCTCCACCGAGTTCGACGCAGCAGACGTCGACGAACAGCGCGAGGCCAGCGCCGAGACCGTCCTGGGCGGGCCCGGCGTGGACATGGTCCAACTGCTGGACGTTGACGGCAAGCTCGGTACGGACGAGGTCTTTTCCAGCTACGCACAGCGGCTGGACCCTGAGAAGCTGCGCGGTTTCTACGCGGACATGGCCACCATCCGGCGTTTCGACCAGGAAGCCACGGCGTTGCAGCGCCAGGGCCAGCTCGCCCTGTGGGTGCCCCTCACCGGCCAGGAGGCTGCACAGATCGGTTCAGGCCGTGCCACGCAGCCGCAGGACTACATCTTCCCCACGTACCGCGAGCACGGCGTTGCCCTGACCCGGAACGTGGACCTCGCCGAGCTGCTGCGCCAGTTCCGTGGCGTGTCCAACGGCGGCTGGGACCCGAAGGAAACCAACTTCCACCTCTACACGCTGGTGCTGGCCGCCCAGACCCTCCACGCAGTGGGCTATGCCATGGGCATCCAGCGGGACCAGCAGCTGGCGGACGCCATCGGCGCAGATCCCGCCGCAGCCACGGACCCGGCTGATCCCCAGGACCGCGCCGCAGTCGTCGCCTACTTCGGAGATGGTGCCAGTTCCGAAGGCGACGTCCACGAATCCATGGTCTTCGCCGCGTCCTACAAGGCGCCGGTGGTGTTCTTCTGCCAGAACAACCACTGGGCCATCTCCGTTCCCACCTCGGTGCAGACCCGCATCCCGCTGGCCAACCGCGCGCTGGGCTATGGCTTCCCGGGTATCCGTGTGGACGGGAACGACGTCATCGCTGTGCATGCCGTCACCGAGTGGGCCCTGGAACACGCCCGCAGCGGCAATGGTCCCGTGCTGATCGAGGCCTTCACCTACCGGGTGGGCGCGCACACCACGGCCGATGACCCCACCAAGTACCGCGAATCCGCCGAGGAAACACTCTGGCGCGCCAAGGATCCGCTGGAGCGGCTGGAGAAGCACCTTCGGGCCGAGGGCTATGCTGACGACGCCTTCTTCGAGCAGGTCAAGGCCGACGGCGATGAACTTGCCGCCTACGTCCGCCGCACCGCGTACGACCTCAAGTCCCCGGACATCCGTGCCAGCTTCGCCAACGTCTACGCGGACGCCCATCCGCTGGTGGCCGAGGAACTGGCCTGGTTTGAGCAGTACAGTGCCGGTTTCGCCGACGCCGGAGAAGCAGAAGACGCAAGCGAGGATGCCCGCTGATGACCACCATGACCATCGCCAAGGCCATCAACGAAGGCCTCCGCGCGTCACTGAAGAGCAACCCCAAAGCCCTGCTGATGGGTGAGGACATCGGCCCCCTGGGCGGCGTCTACCGCGTCACGGAGGGCCTGATCGCAGAGTTCGGACCGTCCCGTGTGGTGGATACCCCGCTGGCGGAGTCCGGCATCATCGGTACCGCGATCGGCATGGCGCTGCGCGGCTACAGCCCGGTCTGCGAGATCCAGTTCGACGGCTTTGTGTTCCCGGGCTTCAACCAGATCACCACCCAGCTGGCCAAGATGCACGCCCGCAGCCACGGCCGCCTGACGGTGCCGGTGGTCATCCGCATCCCGTACGGCGGCGGAATCGGTTCGGTGGAGCACCACTCGGAGTCCCCGGAGGCGCTCTTCGCGCACACCGCCGGGCTGCGCATCATTACCCCGTCCAACGCGCACGATGCCTACTGGATGATCCAGCAGGCCGTGGAATGCCAGGATCCCGTGATCGTCTTCGAGCCCAAGCGCCGCTACTGGCTCAAGGGCGAGGTTGACCTCGATTCACCCGGCCCTGCCGCTGACCCTTTCACCGCACATGTCCTCCGCGAGGGCACGGATGCCACAGTCGTCGCGTACGGCCCGCTGGTTCCGGTGGCACTCGCCGCCGCCAACGCCGCTGCAGAGGACGGGCACAGCGTTGAGGTCATTGACCTCCGTTCCATCTCACCCATCGATTTCGACACCGTCACGGCCTCGGTCCAGAAGACCGGCCGGCTGATCGTGGCCCACGAGGCCCCCACGTTCGGCGGCATTGGCGGAGAAATCGCGGCGCGCGTCAGCGAACGGGCTTTCCTGTCGCTCGAAGCGCCGGTGATCCGGGTGGGCGGCTTCCACATGCCGTACCCGGTGGCCAAGGTGGAAGAAGACTACCTGCCGGACATCGACCGCATCCTTGAGGCGCTGGACCGCGCCTTCGCCTACTGACCCGAGGACACCATGACCCTGAAGAAATTCAACCTCCCGGACGTTGGCGAAGGACTCACCGAGGCGGAGATCGTCTCCTGGAAGGTCAAGCCCGGCGATTCGGTGGCCATCAATGACATCCTCTGCGAGATCGAGACCGCCAAGTCCTTGGTGGAACTGCCGTCCCCCTATGCGGGAACCGTACGTGAGCTGCTGGCCCCCGAGGGTGTAACCATCGACGTCGGCACGCCCATCATCAGCGTCTCTGACACTGTGGAGGGGGACCCAACGCCCGCTGACGCGCCTGTTCCCGCCGCTGCCGCCCATGCGGACCCCTCGGAGGTGCTGCACGTAGAGCAGCCGCTGTACGGCACGCTGCCCACAGATGCTGGTGGGGCGGAGAAGGCTGCCGACGCCGGTATGGCCGGCGGACCGCTGGTGGGTTCCGGTCCCAAGGCCGACGCCGTGAAGCGCCGGCCGCGGATTTCGACAAGCTCAATTACTAAGGGCAGCTCAATCACCGGGTCAGGCTCTATCACCGGAGCCAACGCCATGACGCACAACGCTCCGGAAGTGGAGCCCGTGCAGCCGCACACCCCGGCTGCAGTCACCGAACCGCCCGTTCCGGCGTCGGCGTCCATTCCGGTGGATGCCGAAACCGCAGGGCCGGGAAGCCGGATCTCGGCAGGCTCCATCACCGGCGCCGCGGCCGCTGCCCAGGCGGGCATCGCGGGTATCACCGGGTTGGTCAACCGCGTCCTGGCGAAGCCGCCGGTACGGAAGATCGCCCGGGACCTCGGCATCGACCTCGCGGACGTTGTGGCCACTGGCCTGCGCGGCGAGGTGACCCGGGAGGACCTGGTGAGCTACCAGGCCCAGCGCGACGCCGAGCTGGACAAGGCTGAGGGCTTCTGGGGCAAGAAGGGCCGGCCGCAGGACCAGCGGATCGAGCGGATCCCGGTCAAGGGCGTCCGCAAGGCCACGGCGAAGGCCATGGTGGAATCGGCCTTCGCGGCGCCCCACGTCAGCATTTTTGTGGACGTCGATGCCAGCCGGACCATGGAGTTCGTCAAGCGGCTGAAGGCATCGCGGGACTTTGAGGGCATCAAGGTCTCGCCGCTGCTGATCCTGGCCAAGGCCGTGATCTGGGCGGCCGCAAGGAACCCCAGCGTCAACGCCACCTGGGTGGACAATGCTGACGGCAGCAGCGCCGAGATCCACGTCAAGCACTTCCTGAACCTGGGCATCGCCGCGGCCACACCCCGTGGGCTGATGGTGCCGAACATCAAGGACGCGCAGGACCTGTCCCTGAAGCAGCTGGCCCTTGCGCTGAATGAGCTTGCCACCACGGCCCGCGCCGGGAAGACGCAGCCTGCGGACATGCAGGGCGGCACGCTGACCATTACCAACATCGGCGCCCTGGGCATCGATACCGGTACTCCCATCATCAACCCGGGCGAGGTGGCAATCGTCGCCTTCGGCACCATCAAGCAGAAGCCCTGGGTGCTGGATGGCGAGGTCATCCCGCGCTGGATCACCACGCTGGGCGGCTCGTTCGATCACCGGGTGGTGGACGGGGACCTCTCTGCACGCTTTATGGCTGACGTGGCTGCCATCCTGGAGGAACCGGCGCTGCTGCTGGACTAGTGGTTGACTGGAGTCCGTGAAAACCACCACCGCTGCTGCAGCAGACAATAAAGACCCAGCCGCAGCCGGCGCTGCCACCAACGGGGCAGCACGCCGCACGGCGAACGTCCTGTCGGAGGTTTTCCAGCCCCCGGTAACGGTGCTGGCCATGCTCCTGCTGAGTTCCGCCGTCGAGCCCGGATTCCCGGCGACCGCCGGCTACGGCGCGGTGGCGGGGCTGTTCGTCTGCGTCCTGCCGCTGGTGATGGTCCTCGTGCTGGTCCGGTTGGGGAAGGTGACGGACCACCACGTCAGCACCAGGAGCCAGCGGCCCCTGGTGCTGCTGATGGCGGTGGTGTCAGTCCTGGCGGGGATCGCCGTGCTGCTGGCAGTTGGTGCCCCGCGAAGCGTGCTGGCCGCGATGCTTGCCGTTGTGGCAGGGGTGCTTATGGTGGCCGTCATCAGCGCGTTCTGGAAAATCAGCGGGCATGCGGCAGCCGTCTCCTGCGCCGCCGTAGTGGTCACGGTCATCCTGGGGCCGGCCTGGCTCCCGCTCCTGCTGCTTATCCCCGCCGTTGGCTGGGCGCGCGTGGTGCTCCGCGCCCACACGGTGGCGCAGGTGGTGGCCGGAACACTTTTTGGCGCCGTGGTGATGGCCGGAATGTGGTGGCTGTTCCTGCAGTGGCTGCTGTAGGCCGGCCCTAAGGCTGCCTAGGCGTCGTAGGTGTTGGCGATGTAGACGTCGCAGGAGGCGTTGTGTGCCACGCTGTTGGCCACGCTGCCCAGCACGCGGGCGATGCCCAGCATGCGCCGGTTGCCCACCACGATCATCTGCGCGTTCAGGCGCGCGGCCTCGTTGATCAGGGCTTCCGCCGGCTTGCCGCGTGCGGCGGAGTAGGTAACGCTGACGTCGCGGCCCAGGGATTCGGCCACGGTGCGTGCCACGTACTCGGCGCCGTCAGCATCGGAAATGATGATCTGGTCGCTGCCGCTGCCAAAAACCTCGGTGCGGTCCTTGTCGAAAGCTGAAATCACGTGGAGTCCGGCGCCCAGGGCCTGGGCCAGCGTGTGGGCCTTCTCAGCGGCCTTTTTGGCCGTAGGGCTGCCGTCCACTCCGACAACGATGATTCCACTCATTCGGGTACTCCTTTGTTCCGTAGCGCTCAGGCGTCCGGTTCTGTCCGGTGGGGCTAGATTACAGTGCGGCGGCTCAAAGCGCGTCGATCGCTTCGCGCAGCACGGGCGCCAGCCTGCGCACACCCTCGATGATGGCTTCCGGGGGGACGGCGCTGAAGGCGAGGCGCAGCTTGTTGGACGGTTCGTCCGACGGCGTGAAGGCGGCTCCCGGAATGAACACCACTCCGGCGTCAATCGCCTTTGCCAGGAGCGGGTAGGTGTCCACTCCTTCGGGCAGGGTGACCCACACGAAGAAGCCGCCGTCCGGCCGGGTCCAGGTGAGGCCTTCAGGCATGTGCTCCTCCAGCGCGGCGAGCATGGCCTGGCAGCGCTCCTCATACAGGCCGCGGTACGTCTGGATCTGGCCCAGCCAGTCGTAATCGCGCAGGTACGCGGAGACGAGCATCTGGTTCAGGGACGGCGGGCAAAGGGTCACTGCCTCCGCCGCCAGGTAGTACCGGCGCTGCAGGTGTTCGGGTACCAGGGCCCAGCCGATCCGCAGGCCCGGGGCGAAGATCTTGGAGAACGAACCCATGTAGATCACGTCATCCGGGTTCGCGGCGCGCAGCGGCGTCAGCGGCTGGCCGTCAAACTTCAGCAGGCCGTACGGGTTGTCCTCCAGCACCAGGATGTTCGCGGCGCTGCAGATGTCCACGATGCGCTGTCGGCGGTCTTCGGCCAGCGTGATCCCGGAGGGATTGTTGAAGCTGGGAATCGTGTACAGGAACTTGACGTTCTTTCCCTCTGCCTGGAGTGCTGCGATCCGTTCCTCGAGCAGCTCAGGCACCAGGCCGTCGTCGTCCATCTCTACAGGTTCCACCTGGACCTGATAGGCCTCGAAGGTGTTCAGGGCGCCAACGTAGGTGGGGGTTTCCACCAGCACCACGTCCCCGGGATTGCAGAACAGCTTGGTGGCGATGTCCTGCGCCGACTGGGAACCGGCGGTGATGACCACATTCGCGGGTGAGGCGTCGGTGATGCCTTCGGCGGCCATCACCTGGCAGATCTGCTCCCGCAGTTCCAGCGTGCCCTGGCCGTTTCCGTACTGCAGGGCGCTGAGCCCTTCGTTGGCGATGATGTCCGCGGCCGTTTGTGCCAGCCTGTCCAGCGGCAGGGACTCCAGGTAGGGGCTGCCGCCGGCGAGGGAGACAAGGCCAGGTCGCAGGGAGATGTCAAAGACGTCCCGCACGGCTGACTGCTTGATATTGGCGGCGCGCTCCGAGAAAAGGCCCTCGTGGCGGTGGGCGGACGTTGCCGCACGCTCGATCGCGTCAATTGCTTCTGCCGGCAGCAACTCTGCTGCGGAATCCAGTGTTTCGTGGGTCACAGTTGCAAGGATACCAACAGGGGTTGCCCTATATGCAACCCCTGTTTTCCTGAAGCCCACGGAAATAAGCCAGGCGGTGTCCGTTGCAATAGTGTGTGACACACAGTATTGTCTCTGTCATGGGTACAGAAGAAACCACTGCCGGCCACATCCAGGAACTGCGGCGCGGCACTGTGGTGCTCGCCTGCCTGGTGCGGCTCGGCACGCCGGATTACGGCTACGCGCTGCTTGAATCATTGAATGCGCTCGGCATCATCGTGGACGCCAACACCCTGTACCCGCTGCTCCGCCGGATGGAAAAGCAGGGGCTGCTGGAAAGCGAATGGAACACCGAAGACGCCAGGCCGCGGAAGTTCTACCGCACCAGCCCGGCCGGTGAGGAGCTCGCCGTCGTCCTCACCAAAGACTGGCGCCGCATTGACGCCGCACTGACAGGACTCACCAGGGGAGAATCACAATGACCAGCCTGACAGACCGTTACATCTGGGCCGCCGGACGCAGTGTTCCGGACGGCCAGCGCACGGAGTTCGGCCAGGAACTCCGCGAACGCATCGGAGACGCCATCGATGCCCGGATGGCCGCCGGCGCAGACCAGGACGCTGCCGAACGGGAGGCGCTGGCGGAACTTGGCGACCCCGCCCGCACCGCTGCGCGGTATATCGACAGGCCGCTGCACCTCATCGGCCCGCGCCACTACCTCAGCTGGCTCCGGCTCCTGAAGACCATCGCCGCCGTGGCGCTGCCATTTGGCGCGGTAGGAATCCTGCTGGGCCAGCTGATCAGCGGGGCGCCTGCCGGCCAGATCATCGGCGCCACGGTTGCGGGAGCCATTTCCATTGCCGTGCATGTGTTCTTCTGGGTCACGCTGATCTTCGTCATTGTTGAGCGCAGCGGTTCGGCGCCCACGGAGAAGTGGTCCGTGGAGCAGCTTCCTGAGCTGCCGGACAGCGGCCGGACGGCCCGAAGGAGCGAGCTGATCGCCTCACTCGTGCTGCTGGCAGCCTTCATCGCCGCTATCGTCTGGCAGCACTTCGGCGTGGTGTTCCGAGATGGTGTCCGCGAACCCATTCCGCTCCTGAACCCGGCATTGTGGTCCTTCTGGATCCCGTATTTCATCCTGCTGCTGGTCGTGGAGGCCGCGTTCGCCGTCGCGGTTTTCCGGACCGGCTGGACGTGGACCCTGGCCATAGTGAACGCGGTACTGAACCTGGCGTTCATTGTTCCGGCCATGTGGCTGTTTCTCAGCGGACAGCTCGTGGATGCAGCGTTCCTGGGCGCCATCGGCTGGCCGTGGGGGCCCACCTCCGGACCGGTCATCGCTGCCGGTGCCGCCGTCGCCGTGTTCCTGGGTGCCGGGTGGGACATCTTCGACGGCTTCCGCCGGGCCACCAGTGACAGCACCTCCCGGCAGGTGCAGCCGGCCCTTTAACCAACGAAGCCCCGCACTCCCGGTCCACGTGGACCAGGAGTGCGGGGCTTTGCGCTGAACGGACTAGGAAGCCGCCGGCTGCGTAGCCGTCAGGGCGTCAAAGATGCCCTTGATCTGCTCCACGATCTCGGCGTCGTCCTTGGGGTGGGTCTCGGCGAAGCGGACAACGGAGCCGGGAACCGCCAGCTTGACGTCTTCCAGGACCTCGGCGCCGGCAATGCCAACAGCCTTGCGGGTCTCGTCCTGGGCCCAGACGCCGCCGAACTGGCCAAAGGCGGTACCAACGACGGCGGTGGGCTTGCCTGAGAGGGCGCCGGCACCGTAGGGGCGGGACAGCCAGTCGATGGCGTTCTTGAGGGAAGCGGGAATGGTGCCGTTGTGCTCCGGGGTGACCAGGAGGAGGGTGTCCGCCTCGGTGGCTGCCTGGCGGAGTGCGGCTGCGGCGGCCGGAACCTGGCCTTCGACGTCGATGTCCTCGTTGTAGAACGGGATGTTGCCCAGGGTCTCGTGGATGACCACGTCAACGTGTTCCGGGGCGTTCAGGGCGATGGCCTCGGCGAGCTGCTGGTTGGTGGAACCGGCGCGCAGGCTGCCGACGAGGGTGAGGACGGTGCTCTTGGTCATGGTGACTCCTTGGGGGAACTGGGCCAACGGGGAGCTGGCCTGGTCGGGAAGGTCAGGCCACTTAAGGCCTTCAGGGGAGTAAACGGACTATGGTCCGGTTAATATTCCCCGTCGTTACACTGTGGAGTGTGAGCTTCATCCCGCTGCCGCCCGGCGCCTCCTTGGGGCCACCCACCGAGCGCAGCGATGCCGCACGCAACCGGGAGCGGCTGATGGCTGCGGCGCGTGAGCTGATCGGCGAATGCGGCGCCGAAGGCCTGACCATGGACCGGCTGGCCGGGCGGGCCGGTGTGGGAAAGGGGACTGTCTTTCGGAGGTTCGGCAGCCGCGCAGGCTTGATGCTTACGCTCCTCAACGAATCCGAAGCCGAATTCCAGGACCGCTTTATGTTCGGACCCCCGCCGCTGGGGCCCGGGGCGCCTGCCGTGGCGAGGCTTGTTGCCTTTGGCGAGGAGCGGATCCGTTACGTTATGGAGCACGGCGATCTCCTGCTGGCGGCGGAAGCCTCACACCACCGCCTGGACGTTCCTCCGGCAGTCCTGTGGCAGCGCCACCTGGAGGTGCTGCTGCAGCAGGAGGGGATCCGCGAGGAGACCTGGCTGCTTGCCGGTTCGCTGGCCGCCACGTTGGATCCGGAGCGCCTCCTTCACACCGTCAGGGCTCACGGCGTCAGCCCGGAAAGGCTGGCCGCATCATGGCGCCAGTTGGTGACCAGACTGGTCCGGAGATAACCCGGTAATCTGCCGGAAATAACGGGCCGTATAACAATCGTGACACGCTCGTCAGGTTAATTGACTGTAACCGACATCACCTTCGTGGCATGTGATAGTTTCCTCTGGAATGTGACCCGCGACATAGTCCGTATGGGCTGGCCTGATCGGCGGCGGGAGTCGGCCACTTCGCTGACAGGAATATCACCGGCGGTGGCGAAAACCCACTGCTTCCGCCGGATATCGGAAGGAATGATGGCGTGAACGTTGTTGAGGGCACCCGCCGGGCGGCCACTGTTGAGAGCTCCCCGGGAATGCGGCCCCAGGCTTCGGTGACTACGAAGTAACGCCAGTGTTCCGGTACCTGGCCAAACGCGCGGCCACCTACGTTTTTATGATCTTCCTGACCACCTCGGCGGGTTATTTCCTTGCCGTTAGCTCACTGAAGCCGGCCCTACTGGAGCAGGAGAAGATTCCGCGGCCCACCCCTGAGCAGGTGGCGGCGTCCATGCGGCTCAAGGGCCTGGACCCGGATCTCAGCCCGTGGGAGCGGTACGTTGACTGGCTTACGGCCATCGTCACCCGGTGGGACTGGGGCCGAAGCCCCAACGGCGCGTTCATTAATGCCGAGTTCGGCGACCGCGTCTGGATTTCGACCAGGCTTTTCCTCGCCTCGATTGTGCTGACGCTGGTGATCGGTGTTGCCCTGGGCGTGTATTCGGCCGCCAGGCAGTACAAGTTCCAGGACCGCGTCATCACGTCCTACAGCTACCTGGCCTACATAGTCCCGGCGCCTATCGCGTACTTCCTGGTGCAGCTCGCGGCCATCCGGATCAACGAGGGCGTGGGCCAGCGCATCTTCTTCGTCACGGGAATCTCGACGCCGGGCATGGAACCGGGGTGGGGGCAGTTCGTGGACATGCTGGCGCACTACGCGGTGCCCACGGTGGCGATCACGCTGGTGGGCTGGGGTTCATACCAGATCGCCCAGCGGCAGTACCTGCTGGACAACGTGAACGCGGATTTTGTCCGGACGGCCCGCGCCAAGGGGCTGACCCGCAACCAGGCCATCAGCAGGCATGCGCTCCGGGTCTCCTTCATCCCCGTTGCCCAGAGCATCGCCTTCACCATTCCGGCCATTTTTGCCGGCGGCTTCTTCGCGGAGAAGATCTTCGCCTGGCCAGGCATCGGCTCCTGGAGCATCGACGCCATCGGCAACCAGGACGTCAACGCCGCCACCGCCACCCTGGCCTACGGCTCCATGATTTTTGCACTGGGCGCCATCCTGGCGGACTTTGCCACCTCGCTGGTTGATCCGAGAGTGAGGGTCCAGTAACCATGACGAATCTCAATGCCCCCGATCCGGCATCGGTTGCCGAGAGCCACCTCCAGGAAAACGAGGTGGTGATTGGAAAAACCACCATCATCCTGCGCCGCTTCCTGAGGAACAAGACGGCCGTGGCGGGCCTGGTCATCTTCGCGGCCCTGACCCTTTTCTCCTTTGTTGGCGGCTTCTTCACCAGCTGGGACAAGTCCACGATCGACCCCTTCAACATCGGCATGCCGCCGTCAGCCGAGCACCTGCTGGGCACCTCCCAGGCCGGCATCGACCTCTACGCCATGGTGGTGGAAGGGACGCGGATTTCCATCCTGATCGGCGTGATCGTGGGCCTGGTCTCCGTGCTGGTGGCCGCGGTCTACGGCTGCACCATGGCCTACTTCGGCGGCAAGGTGGACAGGATCATGCTGTTCGTTCTCGAGGCCTTGATCATGATGCCCGCGCTGCTGGTGGTGGCCGTGGTGACCAGCGGCGGCGGGGCCGGCCTGCGGGACACGCTGCCCAGCTGGCTCCTGCTGATTGTGGTCCTGCTGGTGTTCAGCTGGATGGGCACGGCCCGCCTGATCCGTTCGCTGTCCATGTCCCTGATGCAGCGGGACTTCATCAAGGCCGCCCAGTACATGGGTGTCCCGCCGCGGCGGATTGTGTGGCGGCACCTGGTCCCCAACATCGGTTCGCTGCTGGTGCTGGACATCACCCGCGGTGTCACGGGCGCCATCCTGGCCGAGGTTGCCTTCTCCTTCATCGGCATCGGCATCAAGGTCCCGGACGTCAGCCTGGGCGTGCTGATCGGCGGCGCCACCTCCCAGGTCCAGACGTTTCCCTGGATGTTCTGGGTGCCCCTTCTTGTGATGTTCCTGCTCACCGGCTCCCTGGCCATGATGAACGACGGCCTCCGGGACGCCTTTGACCCCAGCTCCAGCTCCTTCGGAAAAGCCCGCAGGAAAAGGACCTGGGAAACGCGCACCATCCCACTGAACGCCAACCGGAGGAACCCATGAGCGCCACGACTTCCGGCAGCGCAGTGACCCCGGGCAACGCAGTACTGACCGTGCGGGACCTCAGCGTCCGGTTCAACTCGGAGAACGGTGTGGTCAACGCCGTGCGCGGCGTGAACTTTGACGTGATGGCCGGCAAAACGCTGGGCATCGTGGGCGAATCCGGTTCCGGAAAATCCGTTACGTCCATGGCCGTGATGGGGCTGTTGCCCACGACGGCGGAAGTCACCGGATCCGTTCGGCTGAACGGCACGGAACTGCTGGGCCTGAGCGACAAGGCCATGTGCCGCTACCGAGGCAATGACATCGCCATGGTCTTCCAGGATCCGCTGTCCTCCCTGACCCCCGTCTATACCGTGGGCACCCAGATCGTGGAAGCGCTGACCATCCACAACCCCACCATGAGCAGGCTCGCCAAAGAAGCCCGCGCCGTCGAACTTTTGGCCATGGTGGGCATCCCCAGCCCCAAGGACCGGCTCAAAGCCTTCCCGCACGAGTTCTCCGGCGGCATGCGCCAGCGCGTGATGATTGCCATCGCCATTGCCAACAACCCGCGGGTGCTGATTGCTGATGAGCCGACGACGGCACTTGACGTGACCATCCAGGCGCAGGTGCTGGAGGTGCTGCAGGCCGCGCAGGAGGAAACGGGCGCCGCCGTCGTGATGATCACCCATGACCTGGGCGTGGTGGCGGGAATCGCTGACGACATCATGGTGATGTACGCCGGCAAGCCCGTGGAGACCGGCACCGTGGAGGACATCTATTACAACCCGCGGATGCCGTACACCATGGGCCTGCTGGGCGCCGTTCCCCGGGTGGATGTGGGGGAGAAGACGTCCCTGGTGCCCATTGACGGTGTGCCGCCCAACCTGCTGTTCCAGCCCACGGGTTGTTCCTTCGCGCCCCGGTGCCCGCTGGTGACGGATGCCTGCCACGACGGCGAGCCCGCGCTGGGCAAGGTCCAGGGAAGCCCGGCACACCACGCGGCCTGCATCCGGTCAGGGGAGCTGGGAACCGGTGCCGATGCCCGGGCGATCTTCCACGCGCCCCCGGTGCCCGTCTCGCGGTTCGACGGCATCCCCCGCGAGGAGCGGAAAACCGTCCTGCAGCTCACGGACGTCCGCAAGCACTTCCCGCTGCTCAAAGGCGCCCTGCTGAAGCGGAAGGTGGGCACGGTCAAGGCCGTGGACGGCCTCAGCTTCGATATCCGCGAGGGCGAATGCTTCTCCATTGTGGGCGAGTCCGGCTCCGGCAAGACCACCACGCTGCTGGAAATTATGGAATTCCACAAGGACCAGGACGGCGAGGTGGTGATTGGCGGGCTCAGCAACAAGCAGGCCGCTGACGCCAGGACCAAGGGGGCCATGCGCCGCGAGCTGCAGATGGTCTTCCAGGACCCCACCGGCGCGCTGGACCCGCGCTTCACGGTGTACGAGGTCCTCGCCGAGCCGCTGGTGAACCAGGGAATGGCCAAGGCGGAGATCCGGAAGCGGATCATGGAGCTGATGCGGCTGGTGGGCCTCCAGCCGGACCACGTGAACAGGTTCCCCAACCAGTTCTCCGGAGGGCAACGGCAGCGCATCGGAATCGCCCGGGCACTGGCGGTCAATCCCAAGCTGGTGGTCCTGGACGAGCCGGTGTCCGCGCTGGATGTTTCAGTGCAGGCGGGCGTGATCAACCTGCTGGACAAGCTGCGTGCGGAGCTGGGTCTGAGCTATCTCATGGTGGCCCACGACCTCTCCGTGGTGCGGCACATCTCCAACCGCGTAGCGGTGATGTACCTGGGCAAGATCGTGGAAATCGGCGACGTCGATGCCGTCTTTGACAGCCCACGGCACCCCTACACCCGGTCACTGCTGTCCGCGATCCCCGTGCCTGACCCGCAGGTGGAGCGCAGCCGCGAACGCATCATCCTCCAGGGCGACCTGCCCAGTCCGCTGGATGCGCCCAAGGGCTGCAACTTTGCCAGCCGTTGCCCGGTTTTTGCGGCCCTCCCGGGGGAGAAGCAGCAAAAGTGCCTGACCGTTGAACCGCCTCTGCTGCCCGTACCGGCTGTTCCGGGAGAGACCACCGTTCCGGGAGCGCCCGCCGCTTCGGGGCAGCTTTCCGCGGACCAGGAGTTCGCCTGCTTCTTCCCCGACGGCGAACTCGACTCGGACATGCTGGTCCACCACGAGGATCCGGCGGTCAGTACCCCCTGAAGTTTTCCTGCACCATCACGCGCACCACGAATGCAACAATGAAGGGAAATCCATGAAGAATGTGACCAGAATCGGCGGGGTTGCGGCGGTTGCCGCGGCGCTTGCCCTCACCGGCTGCGGCGGCTCGCCGTCCGGCCCGGCCACTGCTGAGGGCCAGGAGTCGGGAAGCGACATCTCCTCGCTCATCAGCATCAACGAAAAGCCGGCCGCAGACCTGGAACAGGGCGGCAAGGTAACGCTTCCGCTGGGCAACATCGGCCCGGACTTCAACGGTTTCTCCAACTCGGGCAACAGTTCAGACAACACTTCCCTGATGGCCCCCATCAACCCGGTGGGCACCAGCGGCGGCGGAATTGGCGGCTGCTGGAAGGTGGACTTCGACGGCACGCACACTCCCAACAAGGACTTCTGCGAGTCAGTTGAGAGCGAAGTGGTGGACGGCAAGCAGACCATCACCATCAAGGTCAATGAGAAGGCAACGTACAACGACGGCGCGCCGATCGATGTGAAGTCCTTCCAGAACACCTGGAACATCCTCAAGAGCACCGAGGCCGGCTACGACATCGTCAGCCCCGGCAGCTACCCCTTCGTGGAATCCGTGGAGGCCGGCAGCAGCGACAAGGAAGTAATCGTCAAGACCAGCCAGCCGGTGTACCCGCTGGAAGCCCTGTTCTTCGGCCTCATCCACCCGGCCGTGAACACCCCGGAGATCTTCAACACCGGCTTCACCGGTGAGATGCACCCCGAGTGGATGGCCGGTCCGTTCAAGGTAGGCCAGTACGACTCCGCCGCCCAGACCGTCACCCTGGTCCAGAACGAAAAATGGTGGGGAACCAAGCCGGTCCTGGAAAGCGTGACCTACCGCCAGCTGGAGGCCAGCGCACAGATCGCCGCCTTCAAGAACGGCGAAATCGACGGCGTCAGCGCCAACACCATTGCGCTCTACAAGCAGCTTGACGGCACTGCGAACTCAGAGGTCCGCCGCGGTCAGCGTCTCTTCGCCGGCGGCCTGAACATCAACGCCCAGCGTCTTGCGGACACCGCAGTGCGCGAGGCCATCTTCACGGCCGTGGACCGCGAAGCAATCCGCAACGTGCGCTTCAACGGCCTGAACTGGAAGGAGCCCAGCTCCGGTTCCATGATGCTGCTGCCGTTCTCCGAGTACTACCAGGACAACTACCCTGTCACCGAGACCGGGGCTGAGGCCGCAAAGAAGGTCCTGACCGACGCCGGTTACACCGCAAACGCAGCGGGCATCATGGAGAAGGACGGCAAGCCCGTCACCTTCAAGATCTCCAACTTCGGCGATGACCCCACCACGCTGGCCACCACCCAGACGCTGCAGAAGCAGCTCCAGGACGCCGGCATGGACGTTGGAATCGCCCAGCACGGTTCGGCCGAGTTCGGCAAGATCCTGGGCGGCCGCGAGTTTGACCTGAGCCTCTCCGGCTACACCGTGGGTGCTGACGCTACCGACGTCGTCAAGCAGTTCTACGATTCCACCACCAACGAGAACGAGCTGGGCGACGCCGAGCTGGACAAGAAGATCGCGGACCTGGCCTCGATTGAGGACAATGCCGAGCGCAACAAGGCGGCAATGGATGTGGAGAAGGAGCACATGGCCAAGTACTTCTCCATGGGCGTGGTCTTCAACGGCCCGCAGATCTCCTTCGTCCGCACCGGACTGGCCAACTACGGACCGTCCCTGTTCCGAAGCCTGAACCAGGTTCCGGACTGGACTACCATCGGCTGGGAAAAGAAGTAGCCCCGGCTGCTAAATGACTGAAGCCGCCGCATCCCGCTGGAGCCGGGATGTGGCGGCTTCGGCGTTAACCAGCAGGAACACCCTAGAATCTTGGAACCGCCACTTTTTGCATGTCGCGCCACGAAGGGACAACCATGAAGCACCTGACCAGGCTTGGCGGTGCAGCGGCCATCGCCGCCGCGCTCGCGCTCACTGGCTGCGGTGGCTCGCCGTCGGGGCCGGCAACAGCCTCCGGCCAGGCCGCGGGCAGCGATATTTCACAGCTGGTCAGCACTAACGAAAAGCCCGCCGCAGAACTGGAGCAGGGTGGCATCGTCACCTTGCCGCTGCTAAGCATCGGCCCGGACTTCAACGGCTTTTCCAACAATGGCAACAGTGCAGACAACGCGGCACTGATGATTCCCATGAACCCGGTGGCAGTCCAGAACGGCGGAATCGGCGGCTGCTGGAAGCGTGATTTCCAAGGCAAGGCAACGCCGAACACGGACTTCTGCGAATCCGTGGAAAGCACCGTGGTGGACGGGAAACAGACCATCACCATCAAGGTGAATGAGAAAGCCACCTATAACGACGGCACGCCCATTGACGTAAAGGCCTTCCAGAACACGTGGAACATCCTCAAGAGCACCGATGCCGGCTATGACATTGTCAGCACCGGCAACTACGCGGCTGTGGAGTCCGTGGAAGCAGGCAGCAGCAGCAAGGAAGTGATCGTCAGGACCAGCCAGCCGGTGTACCCGCTGGATTCGCTGTTCTTCGGCCTGATCCACCCCGCGGTGAACTCACCCGAAATCTTCAACACCGGCTTCACGGGCCAGATGCACCCGGAATGGATGGCCGGGCCTTTTGCGCTGGAGCAGTACGATTCCGCCGCCCAGACGGTCACCATGGTCCGCAATGACAAGTGGTGGGGTACCAAGCCCGTCCTGGATTCCGTGACCTTCCGGCAGCTTGACACCAGTGCGCAGGTGGCCGCCTTCAAGAACGGCGAGATCGACGCCATGCAGGCCAACAACATCGGCCTGTACAAGCAGCTGGAAGGCACAGCGGACTCCGAGGTTCGCCGCGGGCAGCGGCTGTCCGCAGGCGGCCTGAACATCAACGCACAGAGGATTACCGACGTCGCGGTCCGTAAAGCCATCTTCACCGCGGCGGACCGTGAGGCCATCCGCAACGTCCGGTTCAACGGACTGAACTGGACCGAGCCCAACCCCGGCTCCATGATGCTGATGCCGTTCTCGGAGTACTACCAGGACAACTACCCGGTCACTGAGACCGGGGCAGAGGCCGCCAAGGAAGTCCTGAAAGAGGCCGGCTACACGGAGAGCGCGGCGGGCATCATGGAGAAGGACGGCCAGCCCGTCACGTTCAAGATCGCGAACTTCGGGGAGGACCCCACCAACGTCGCCACCGTCCAAACCCTGCAGGCGCAGCTGCAGGCAGCCGGTATGGACGTGGGCATTGCCCAGTACGGTGCCGCGGAATTCGGCAAGGTGATGGGCACCCGGGAGTTCGACCTCAGCATGTCCGGCTATTCCGTCAGCCCGGACGCCACCAACTCGGTCAGGCAGTACTACCACTCCAGCGTTGACCTGAACGGGCTGGGCGATTCCGAGCTGGACGCACGGATCGAGGAACTGGCAGGCATTGAGGACGACGCCCAGCGGAACAAGGCCGCCATGGACGTGGAGAAGGAGCACATGGCCAAGTACTTCTCCATGGGCGTAGTGTTCAACGGGCCACAGATCTCGTTCGTCCGCAGCGGGCTGGCAAACTACGGCCCGTCATTGTTCCAAAGCCCCTTCCAGGTACCTGACTGGACCACCATCGGCTGGGAGAAGAAATAGCATGACCGGAAAAACCATCCGCACAGCAGTCCTGGGATACGGCCTCTCAGGCCGGGTGTTCCATGCGCCGCTGATCGCCAGTGATCCGCAGTACTCGCTGGACGTCATCGCAACCTCGGACGCGGCGCGGGCCGACGCCGCCTCGAGCCGGTACCCCGGTGTGACGGTTGTGCCGGATGCTGACGCCGCGCTGGCGCTCGCGGACAGCCTGGACCTCGTGGTGCTGGGCACCCCGCCCGCTACCCACTATCCCATCGCGAAGGCGGCGCTGGAGGCGGGACTGGACGTCGTCGTCGATAAGCCTTTTGCGGTCAGCAGCGCCCAGGGTGAGGAGCTGGTGGCCCTGGCGGAGCGGCTGGGACGGGTGCTCACCGTCTACCAGAACCGGCGCTGGGACAACGGCTTCCTCACTGTCAAGAAACTGCTCGACGTCGGTGCGCTGGGTGAGGTGCTGCGTTTTGAGGCCGCCATGGAGCGCTGGGCGCCGGAAATCACCAAGCCGTGGAAGGCCGCTGCCACGGCGGAGGACGGCGGCGGGATCCTCTTCGACCTCGGCACCCACCTGCTGGACATGGCCGTCCAGCTCTTTGGCCCGGCCGAAGTGGTGCACGCGGAAATCAATGCCAGGCGGACGCAGGAACAGGCCGACGACGACAACTTCGTGGTGCTCCGGCACCAGTCCGTGGATGGCAGGGCGCCCGTCACCAGCCACCTGACCATGAACGTGCTCTCCGCGGCGCCGGGCCCGGACCTGCGCATCCTGGGCACCAAGGCGGGCTACGTGAAGCACGGAATCGACCCCCAGGAACAGCAGCTGGACGCCGGCATGATGCCCGGCGATCCCGGCTATGGAGTAGAGCCCGGTGAATCCGCGGGGCTGCTGGGGGTGCTGGCCGACGTCGAACCCGTCCCTACGGAACCGGGCGCCTACCAGGAGTTTTACCGGATCCTGGGGGAGAAACTGCTCGACGGCGGAACCTCCTCTGCCCTGCCGCTGCCCGTTGATCCCCGGGGCCCGGTAGCCGTGCTGCGGCTGATCGAACAGGCGCGGGCCCTCGCAGGACGCTGACGCAACACGGCCGATCCTGACGCTTCCAAATGTGTCCCAGATCACCTAGGGTCAGATGCGCGGGGGCCAACTGAAATGGATGTATCAGTTTGCGCCCGGCGGCAGCCGAGGCAAACAACCACCGGGTGCCGGTCCGTAAATGTCCTGGTACGGCACCCGCTATCCGCTGGGCGCCTGCCGAATTTGCAGAAATGGAGCACGTCCCCATGAGAGCATTTCCGCGTTTTATGGCGCCTGTCGCCGCTGTAGCCATGGCGGCGGGGCTGATGGCCGCCACCGCTTTGCCGGCAACGTCAGCACCTGCGGCCACGGCCGAAGCCCAGACCTACATCGTCCTGTACAAGGGCAACGGCGTGGCAGCAAAGTCGCTGGCAGCCGTTGAGCAGGCCGGTGGATCCCTTGTTCAGAACTACCCGCAGATCGGCGTCGCGATTGTAAAATCGGACCGCGCGGGGTTTGCGGCATCCCTGAAGAAGTCCGACGCCGCCGTGGCAGGGGCCGCGTCGACCGCCGGGTTCGGCGTCCAGGTGAAGGACGACGCCGGAGATGCGGCTTCCGCTGATGAGGCCGCTTTGGAGGCGGGCGCCACCGGCACGGGCAGTGAAGCCCTCGCCGCGCTCCAGTGGGACATGGACCAGATCAAGGCGCCCGAGGCGCAGGCAATCAACCCCGGCAACCAGTCGGTGGTGGTAGGCAACATCGATACCGGCCTCGACCACACACACCCGGACCTCGCGCCGAACATCGACTTCAGCAGGAGTGTTTCGTGTGAAAGCGGCGCACCTGACACCGACCCGGCGGCCTGGATGGACATCCACGGCCACGGAACGCACACCGCCGGAACCATCGCCGCAGCCAAGAACGGCATCGGCATGGTGGGCGTTGCCCCGAACGTGAAGATCGCCGGCATCAAGTCCAGCAACAATGATGGCTACTTCTTCCCGGAAATGGTTGTTTGTTCGTTCATGTGGGCTGCCGAAAAGGGCATCCAGGTGACCAACAACAGCTACTACGCCGATCCCTGGCTCTACAACTGCAAGAACGATCCCGGCCAGCGCGCCATCTGGGAAGCCGAGCGCCGCGCAATCCGCTACGCGCAGTCCAAGGGCACCACGGTTGTAGCAGCCGAGGGCAACGCCTCTGACGACCTTTCGCACCCCACGCAGGACCTGTCCAGCCCGGACTACCCGGCGGGCAGCGAGCAGGAACGGGAAATCAGCAACGCCTGTGCCGTGGTTCCGGTAGAGGTTCCGGGCGTCATCGGCGTGACGTCCAACGGAAACAAGGGCTTCAAGTCCTACTTCTCCAACTACGGCGTGAGCACCGCTGACGTGATCGCCCCCGGCGGCGACGCACGGCAGATCACGCCGGCCGCGACGAACGGGCGCGTCCTCTCCACTTGGCCGTCCAATGCTGCTTGCGGCCGCCCGGTCACGGATGCCACATCCGGTGCCAAGTACTGCTACGCACAGGGCACCTCCATGGCGTCCCCGCACGTCGCAGGCGTGGCCGCCCTCGTGGTGAGCTCCGGTGTTACCAACCCGGGTGCGGTTGCAGCCCGTATCCAGAACACGGCAGATGACGTGGCCTGCCCCACGGACATGTCGTTCTACGACGGGTTCGTGGGCCAGAACAGCCAGCTGCCGCAGGTTTGCCAGGGCGGTGACGGCCACAACAGCTTCAACGGCCACGGCCAGGTCAACGCACTGAAGGCAATCGGCGGCTAACTCCCTCGGTGGTCGAGCCTGTCGAGACCCTGATTTCGACAGGCTCAATCACCGGGTTAGACAAAAGTACGACGGCGATCCTTGGCTTTTCCTTCGAAAAGCCGCCGGATCGCCGTCGTACTGTTTTGGTGCTAGGCGGAAACCAGTTCGTGCCAGTCGGCGACGAGGGGCAGGTCGTGTGCGTCGGAGACCGAGCGGTGTGCCACGTGGCCGGCGGCGATGTTGAGGCCGGCAGCCAGTGCGGGATCGCGGTCGAAGGCGGCCTTGACGCCCAGGTTCGCCAGGGAGATGGCATAGCGCAGGGTGACGTTGGTCAGCGCGTAGGTGGACGTGTTGGGAACAGCGCCGGGCATGTTGGCAACGCAGTAGAAGATGCTGTTGTGCACCTTGTACGTGGGCTCCTGGTGCGTGGTGGCGTGCGTGTCCTCGAAGCAGCCGCCCTGGTCAACGGCGATGTCCACCAGTACGGAGCCGGGCTTCATGCGGGCCACCAGTTCGTTGGTGACCAGCTTGGGGGCCTTGGCGCCGGGGATCAGCACGGAGCCGATTACCAGGTCCGCGTCCACTACCGACTTTTCGATCTCGTACTTGTTGGAGGCCACGGTCTTCAGGCGGCCCTGGTACTGGGCGTCGAGTTCGCGCAGGCGGTTGATGTTGATGTCCAGGATGGTGACGTCAGCGCCCAGGCCCAGGGCCATGGCTGCTGCGTTGGTACCGGCAACGCCGGCGCCCAGGACTACAACCTTGGCGGGACGAACGCCGGGTACGCCGCCCAGCAGGACGCCCTTGCCGCCGGCCGGAGCCATCAGCGAGGTGGCGCCAACCTGGACGGACAGGCGGCCGGCAACCTCGGACATCGGGGCCAGCAGCGGGAGCGTGCGGCCTTCCTGGACGGTCTCGTAGGCGATTGCGGTGACGCCGGAGTTGATGAGCTCGCGGGTCAGTTCGGGCTCGGCGGCCAGGTGCAGGTACGTGAAGAGGATCAGGCCCTTGCGGAAGCGGTGGTATTCGGCCTTGACCGGCTCCTTGACCTTCATGACCATGTCCGCGCGGGACCAGACGTCGTCTGCTTCGTTGACGATCTCGGCGCCGGCGATGGCGTATTCCTCGTCGGTGATGCCGGAGCCCAGGCCTGCGCCGCGTTCCACCAGGACGCTGTGGCCGTGGGTGCGGAACTCGTGGACGCCGGCGGCCGTGATGGCTACGCGGAATTCGTTGTTCTTGATTTCTTTCGGGACACCGATGATCATGTGGGGCTCCGTTGTTTGCGGCGTTTGGGGCCGGCTGAGTGCGGGGAGGTAGTGATTCCAGAATAAATCCGGTGTGAGGCAGCCGACATTGGTCGCGGGGATCCCGCCCGGCGACTTCCGCGTGATTCCGGGGTTTTTGGCTTTGATGGCTCGACGATTGTCGAGTCCTGAAGCGTCAGGTGTCGCCTGCTGTCCGTTAGGGCCGGGAAGCCCTCCGGAAGTAATGTTGCTCCATGCAGCAGGACGTTGAGCAACTCGTGGAGCAGGTGGCCGGCAAGCTGGGCCGCGGGCTGTCGCTGGAGGATTTGGACGGCATGCTGCTGGCCTACAGCTCCAACCAGTCCCATGCGGACCGGGTGCGGGTGAACTTCCTGCTCAGCAAAAAAGTGCCCTCGGACGTCAGCGCCTGGCAGCTTTCCCACGGGATCGCCACGGCAGTCCGCCCGGTGGCCATCCCCGCGAACCCTGAACTGGGCATGCTGGGCCGGGTGTGCGTGCCGCTGACCGTCCGCGGCTTCCGGGTGGGCTACCTGTGGGTGCAACAGGACGCGGAGGAGGAAAGCCCGACGGCGATCCTTTCCCAGTTGCCGGATGTCCAGCGGGATATTGAGCTGCTTTCGGGGCTCCTGCTTGAGTCCAACACTGTGGAATCGGGTTTCCGCCGCGGCCGGGAGCGCGAGTTCCTGGCTGCCTGCGACGGTGACGTTAACGCCACGGCTACCGTGGCCGGTTGGCGGGAGGTCCAGCACAAGGGCCCGTGGCAGGCAGTGACCGCGCTCGATGCCGACGGCTGGGCCGGCGGAGCCGATCCCGGCGCGGCCACCCTGATCCACAGCTCGGCCGCGCTGCAGTCCACCGTTGGTGTGGATGCCGCCCTGTTCAGCGCGGGCGCAGAAACACATTCGGTGATCCTGTTCCGGGAATCCGTGGGCCGGGCCAGCCACGCCCAGGTGCTGGTGCACTACCAGCTGGAGCTGGCCAAGCGCTCCGGCCGCCCGGTCCACCGGATCATCCTGGGCATCAGCGAGCCCTTCGCCAGGCCGCGCGGGCTCGCAGCCGCGTACCGGCAGTCGAAGGTGGCAGCCCAGGCGGCCGCCGTCGAACCGCGGCTGGGGGAGCTGGTGGATTACAAGTCCACAGGCGTCTATCAGGTGCTTGCCTCCGCCGGCGGGGCCGCGGCGTGGAGCGATTCCGGCTCCGTGTACTTCCAGATGCTGGAGGACCGCGACCGGAACGGCGAACTCCTGCCCGTGCTGGAGCTGCTCTATGACAACGACGGCTCCGTCCAGGACGTTGCCGGCCAACTCCACCTGCACCGCAGCAGCATCTACAACAGGCTGGGCCGGGTGCGGCAGCTCCTGGGGGTGGACCCGCTCAAAGGTGCCGTCCGGCTGGAGCTGCACGCCGCCATGAAAGCCCGGCGCTGGGATGCCCGCCCGCGGATCTAACGCCTGTGTTCGCCGCGCGCCGCCACGACTCCTAAGCTTGTTCGCACCTCAGAGCCTTGAAGCTTAGGTTCCGCGAACAAGCTTAGGAATGGGGCTCGCCGGTGGCCTTCTGCGTCTCCAGCCAGGCCATGATGTCCGCCGAGCGGATCCGGCGGTGCGTGCCGCGGTATTCCACGGGGATCTCGCCGCGGTCCGTCATGTTGCGCAGGTAGGTGTGCGAGATTCCGGCCAGCTCTGCCGCCTGCGAGGTGGTGAGCATTTCCTCCACGCTGCTGACGCTCACGGATTCGCCGCGGCTGAACCGTGCCAGGAGATCGACGACGGCGTCCCTCGCCTGGGCGGGCAGGCGGTGGACTGTGCCGTCCACGAAGACGGTGATGTCGTGGCTGCCTTCAAGGGCGCGCTGGAGTTTGCCTGCATGCTCCGGCGGGAGCGCCGCCGTCACCTTGGGAGCTACGAGTGTCATGGGCCAAGACTAGCTGCAGGGTCAGCCGGACCAGACGCCCGTGTCGAAGAATTTCCGGAGCGTGGCCTCGTGCGGAGCCGGGTCCAGGTTCTGCTCGGCCAGCCACTGCGGGTTGTAGTAGTTGCCGGCATAGCGGTCGCCGCCGTCGCACATCAGGCTCACCACGCTGCCGCGCTGGCCGTCGGCAATCATCTGCGCGATCAGCTGCCACACGCCCCAGAGGTTGGTGCCTGTGGACGGTCCTGCGTGCAGGCCTGCGCAGTCGTGCAGGTGGCGCATGGCTGCGACGGATGCAGCGTCGGGTACCTGGATCATGTGGTCGATGACGCCGGGAACAAAGCTCGGCTCCATCCGCGGCCGGCCGATTCCTTCGATCCGGGAGGGCTTGCCTGTGGCGTCTGCTGAGCCGTCGCGCCAGGCCGGGTAGAACGCCGAGTTCTCCGGATCCACCACGGCCATCCGGGTGGGGTGGCGGTGATAGCGGAGGTACCGGCCAATGGTGGCGCTGGTTCCGCCGGTTCCGGCGCCCGCCACGATCCAGTGCGGGATGGGGTGTTCCTCCATGGCCAGCTGCCCAAAGATGGACTCGGCAATGTTGTTGTTGCCCCGCCAGTCGGTGGCCCGCTCGGCGTAGGTGAACTGGTCCATGTAGTGGCCGTTGGCGGTGGCTGCCACGTCAGCGGCAACGGCATAGACCTCCGAGGCATGGTCCACCAGGAGGCAGGAACCGCCGAACTGTTCAATGAGGGCGATTTTCTCCGGGCTGGTGGTCCGGGCCATCACCGCAACAAACGGCAGGCCCAACAGCTGCGCGAAGTAGGCCTCGGACACGGCGGTGCTGCCGCTGGAGGCCTCAACAATGGTGGTGCCCTCGGAAATCCAGCCGTTCACCAGGCCGAACAGGAACAGGGACCGTGCCAGGCGGTGCTTCAGGCTCCCGGAACGGTGCGTGGACTCGTCCTTGAGGTACAGCTGCACACCCCAGTGCTCTGGCAGCGGAACCGAGTAGAGGTGGGTGTCCGCGGATCTGTTGTTCTCCGCGTTGATCCGGCGGATGGCTTCGTCGGCCCAGGCCCTGTCCTGCATATGCACCTCTTTCACCGCTCCAGCCTAACGCCGCGGGATATTATCGGCGGATGAAGCTGACCGGCGGCAGGGACGTGACCCACTTCGGGCTGTGGGGGAGGCTGTACTCCTCGACGGCGGTGCCCGGCCCCGCGCATACTGTGGGTCCGCAGGGTGCCAAGGAGCCGCCGTCGTACGTCCTGCTGCACGGCATCGGCGTCTCGCACAGGTACCTGGCCCGGCTGCACCTCGAACTGGCGAAGACCGGGAACGTCTACACCTTCGACCTCCCGGGCTTCGGGGACGCTCCCAGCCCCCGCGAACAGATCCAGGTGGAGCAGTACGCAGACTTTGTGGCCGCGGCGCTCGCCGATGAAGCCGCCAGGCAAATGAACGGAAGCCCCACGGGCGGCTCCATAGTGGTGGGTCACTCCATGGGCACCCAGTTCGCCGTGGAACTGGCACTGCGGCGTCCGCAGCTGGTGTCCGGCGTGGTGCTGATGTCCCCGGTGGTGGATCCGCAGCGCGGCACGGTATTGAAGCAGGCAGCGGACCTGACCACCGACGCGCTGTTCTGCGAGTCGCCGTCGTCCAACATCACAGTGTTCAGCGACTACTTCCGTGCCGGGCCCCGCTGGTACCTCACCGAACTGCCCGTGATGATGGGCTACCCGCTGGCCGGCCGCACCAGCCAGGTACAGCAGCCCGTGCTGGTGGTGCGCGGCAGCCGCGACCCCGTGGCCCGCGGCCGCTGGTGCCGCGAGCTGGCCGAAACGGCGCCGCACGGCACGCTGGTGGAGGTGCCCGGCAAGGGCCACGTGGTGCAGCACACCGGCACCGCCGCCGTGGCAACAGCCATCACCAAGTGGGCCAGCGCGACGGACCAGGGTGGCCTGTTCACGGCACGGTGAACCGTGGCACAATCGGACGAAAGTACCGGATACCCGTTCATCGGCCCGCATCGGCGCTTGGTGCAGGGCACGGTGATTGCTCCAGGAAACGACCCAGAACGGCATGGTGGCCGCAATGCAGATTCTCACCGTTGACGAGTCGATTGACCTCACTGTCCCGGTTGGCGTTGCCTACAACCAGTGGACCCAGTTTGAAAGCTTCCCGCGGTTCGCGACGGTGGTGAAAGAGGTCAACCAGATCCGCCCCAACCTTTCCCACTGGGTCATCGGCGTTGGGCCCTGGCGGCACGAATTCGATGCCGAGATTGTGGACCAGTTGCCCGATTCCCTGGTGGCGTGGCGGAGCCTGGACCGGCGGTTCAAGCATGGCGGCAAAGCGATGTTCCGCACCGTGGACCCGGAGAACAGTACCCTGACGGTCCGCCTTCAGATCGAGCCGCACGGACTGCCGGGCCTCATCAGCCAGGTGCCCGGGCTGGCCCAGCGTGTGGTTCAGGGCGAACTGCGTCAGTTCAAAGAGTTTATTGAGAGCGTCGGCCAGGAAGGCGGGGCATGGCGGGGCGTCATCCGGAATGGCCACGTACTCCCCTCCGAGCCGGAGCCGCCCAGGAGCCGCGTGCCCCGCTGGCCAGTCGGCTGATCCGTCTGATGTAGCCAGCAGGATGTAGCCCACCGCCGGTACCGCCACGAGAGAGCGAGTGACGCGATGAAGAAGGCCCCCAATGAAGAGCGCAAGGAACAGCTGACGACTACTGCTCCGAAGCAGTGGGCGGCGGGACTGCCTGCTGTGACGCATGCCCTGGAGTATTCGCTGGATGAGACCTCGCCGCGCCGGGTGGGGGTGACGCTCCTGAACATCAACCAGGTGAACGGCATTGATTGCCCGGGCTGCGCCTGGGCCGATCCGTCGCCGGGGCACAGGCAGCTCAATGAGTATTGTGAGAATGGCGCCAAGCACATCAATGATGAGGCAACATCGCGGCGTGTCACGGCCGAATTCTTCCGTCAGTATTCAGTGTCCGAGTTGGATCAACAATCCGATCTGTGGCTGAACCAGCAGGGGCGGCTGACCGAGCCAATGGTCAAGCGCCCGGAATCGGACTACTACGAGCCCATCAGCTGGAACGATGCCCTCGATCTGCTGGCCAACGAGCTGAAGGGGCTCGATTCACCGGATGAGGCCGTTTTCTACACCTCGGGACGGGTCAGTAACGAGGGCGCGTTCCTCCTGCAGCTCTTTGCCCGGGCCTTTGGTACCAATAATCTGCCCGACTGCAGCAACATGTGCCATGAGTCCAGCGGCTATGCGCTGTCCGAGACCCTGGGCACGGGCAAGGGGACGGTGAGCCTGGAAGATATTCACCACGCCGACCTCATCTTCCTGGTGGGCCAGAACCCGGGAACCAACCATCCGCGGCAGCTCTCTGCCCTGGAAGAGGCCAAGGACAACGGCGCCCACATCATCGCAGTGAACCCGCTGCCCGAAGCCGGGCTGCTCCGGTTCAAGAACCCGCAGAAGGTCCGTGGTGTCATTGGCCGCGGCGTCCAGATCGCCGATCAGTTCCTGCAGATCCGCAGCGGTGGTGACCTGGCTCTGTTCCAGGGTTTGAACCGGCTCCTGCTTGAAGCCGAGGACGCCCGGCCCGGCATGGTGCTGGACCACGATTTCATAGGCGCCAGTACCAGTGGCTTTGACGAGTTCGCCCGTCATGCGCGCACCATTTCCTGGGAAGACATCCTCACCGCCACTGGATTGAGCATGGAGGAGATCGAAAGGGTCCGGGACCGGGTGCTGGCCAGCCGCCGCGTCATCGTCTGCTGGGCTATGGGTGTAACCCAGCAGCGGCACGCTGTGGCCACTGTCCGTGAGATCGTGAACTTCCTCCTGTTGCGCGGCAACCTGGGTAAGCCTGGGGCCGGAGCCTGCCCGGTACGCGGCCACAGCAACGTCCAGGGTGACCGCACCATGGGTATCTGGGAACGGATGCCAGATACCTTCCTCGACGCACTGCAGCAGGAATTCGGGTTCGAACCGCCCCGTACCCACGGCCTGGATGCCGTGAACGCGATCAGGGCCATGCGGGACGGCCGGATCAAGGTGTTCCTCGGCGCGGCGGGTAACTTCGTCCGGGCGGCACCTGACAGTGAAGTCACGGAAGATGCCATGCGGCGGTGCCGGCTCACCGTGCAGATCTCCACCAAGCTCAACAGATCACATACTGTCTGCGGGCAGACCGCGCTCATTCTCCCTGCCCTTGGCCGTACGGAACGGGACATCCAGGCCACCGGAGAGCAGTTCATCACTGTGGAAAACTCCATGAGCGAGGTGCACACCTCCCAGGGGCGGCTGGAACCTGCGTCCAGGACGCTGCTCAGCGAAGTAGCCATCCTGTGCCGGCTCGCCCGCAGGACCCTTGATGGGAAGACGGATATTCCGTGGGACCAGTTCGAGGCAGACTACGGGACCATCCGCGACCGCATTTCCACCGTGATTGCGGGTTTCCATGACTTCAACCGCCGGGTGGTGCGTCCGGGCGGCATCAGGCTGCCCAATCCAGTGAACGAGGGCGTCTATCCCAACCGCGTTGGCAAGGCGTTGTTCACGTGCAACGACTGGGAGATGTCCGAGGCCCCCGAAGGGCACCTGGTGCTGCAGACCCTGCGCTCCCATGACCAGTGGAACACCATTCCCTACACGGATAACGACCGCTACCGGGGCATCCATGGAAGCCGCCGGGTTGTCCTGGTCAATCCCGCGGACATTGAAGGGCTTGGGTTGGCCGAGGGGCAGCGCGTGGACCTGGTCAGCGTGTGGGACGGCGGGGTGGAACGCCGGGCAGGAGACTTCCAGGTTGTTGCCTATCCGACGCCTGCCGGCTGTGCCGCGGCCTACTACCCTGAAACAAACGTGCTGCTGCCCCTGGACAGCGTCTCCAGGGGCAGCAATCAACCTACGGCCAAGGGAATTGTGGTCCGGCTGGAGCCGGCAGGTGTTCCTGCCGGGTAGCGGACAGGAAGCCTAGAGTCCCAGTTCCTCCAGGACCGGCAGCTTCGCGCGGACCCACGCCCGCGCTTCCGTGGCGCTCGGTGCGGACAGTGCCAGCTTGGCCAGCTCCTGCGCCTCGGCCAGGGTGACGGTCTTCAAAACGGCTGCCACTGCTGCCAGCGAGCGGGCGGTCATAGACAGGGTGTTCACGCCCAGGCCGGTAAGCACGACGGCGAGCGCCGGGTCTGCGGCTGCCTCACCGCAGACGCCCACGGGTTTGTTGTTGCCCTCTGCGCGGGAGCCTTCAACGGTGAGCCCCACCAATCGCAGGACGGCCGGCTGCCACGGGGTGTTCAGGTTGGCCAGCGGGCCCAGCTGGCGGTCTGCCGCCATGGCGTACTGGGTGAGGTCGTTGGTGCCGAGGCTGGCGAAACCCACTTCGCGGAGGATGGCCTCTGCGGTGAGGGCGGCCGAGGGGACCTCAACCATCACTCCGGGGGTCTGGATGCCGGCGTCGGCGCACATGGAGGCAAACCGGGCGGCTTCCTCAGCGGTGGAGATCATGGGAGCCATCACCCAGACGTCCGCTTCGGAATCCTTCTGGGCCAGGGCAATGGCTTCCAGCTGGCGGTCCAGGACGCCTGGCGTGGTGAAGTCGGTGCGGTAGCCGCGGACTCCCAGTGCAGGGTTGGGCTCGGTGGAGTCGGTGAGGAACGGCAGCGGCTTGTCCGCGCCGGCGTCGAGGGTACGCAGCACCACCTTCTTGCCCGGGAACGCATCAAAAACGCCCTTGTACGCTGCGGCCTGCTCCTCCACGGAGGGCTCGGTGTCGCGTTCCAGGAAGCAGAATTCGGTGCGGAACAGGCCCACGCCCTGCGCGCCCAGGGCGGCTGCGGCTTCGGCGTCCTTGGCACCTCCAACGTTGGCGAGCAGCGGCACCAGGTGGCCGTCCGCCGTCGAACCCGTCCCGCTGAACTCGGCCAGCAGGGACGCGGTGGTGGCCCACGCCTCCGCGGCGGCGTGGTGGGACGCGTCCGGCTCCGCAACCAGGGTGCCGGCGGCGCCGTCAACGAAGACTTCGGTGCCGTCCGGGAGGTCGTCCACGCCGGAAGCGGCCACAATGGCGGGCAGGCCCAGCGAACGGGCAATGATGGCGGTGTGGGACTGCGGGCCGCCGCCGGCGGTGACCAGGGCCAGGACCTTGTTGGGGTCCAGGGTGGCGGTGTCAGCGGGGGCGAGGTCCTCCGCCACCAGCACGAACGGTTCGGCGGACTGGGGGATGCCGGGCGCGGGAACTCCGCGCAGCTGGGCCACAATGCGGGCGCGGACGTCCAGCACGTCAGTGGCACGTTCGGCCATGTAGCCGCCCAGGTTCAGCAGCATCTCCGATACCGAGGCGCCCGATTCCCATACGGCGCGCTCACTGGAGGTGCCGCGGGCGATGAGCTTGGACGCACCCTTGATCAGCATGGTGTCCTTGGCCATCAGCGCCGTGGCTTCAAGGACAGCCTTGCCGTCCCCAATAGCCAGTGCGGCACGGCCTTTGAGTTCGTCATGGACGGCCTGCGCCGCTTCCTTCAGGGCTGCGATTGCATCCTCGGCAGTGGTGCCGGCGGCGAGCTGTTCGCCTGCCGGGGGTTCGCTGATCGGCTTGGGCATCTGCCGGATGGGTCCGATGATGCGGCCGGGGCTCACGCCCACGCCTGGGAAGTTCTGCATTGAAGGTCCTCGTTCTTTGCCGTGTTCGCTGGTGGTGCTGCCGTGCTGCCGGAGCCTGCAAATAGTCTATGTGATGCAGTTCATATAGCAACGCTATAGGTGCTAGGGTAGCGGTTATGAGTATCGATGGCCAGCTACCGCCCAAGGCGCGGCTCCTGCGCGCTGCCGCGGAACTGCTGGCCAAGTCCGGGGGAGCGCCCGTTTCCACCCGCCAGATCACCAAACTGGCAGGGGTTACAGCTCCCACTCTGTACCACCACTTCGGAGACAAAGAAGGACTGTTCGACGCCGTCGTCGCGGCCGGTTTTGAAGAATACGTCAGGGACGAACGCGACTTCGCCCCTTCCGGACAACCGCTGGAAGACATCCGGCGGATGTGGGACAACCACGTCCAGTTCGGCCTGAACCAGCCGGAACTGTACCTGGTGATGTTCGGCAACATCCGGCCTGAAAGCCGCCCCGCCATCGTGGCTGATGCGGAAGGGCTGATGGAGGAAATGCTGAACAAGGCAGCTGCCGCCGGGCAGATCAACGTGCCGCCGCGGGAAGCCGCCAGGTCCATCCTGGCCGCCAACGTGGGGGTCACGCTCATGCTGATCGCGGAGCCCGCCACGGAACGGAACCTTGAACTGTCCACCCTCACCCGGGACGCCATGATCTTCGCGGTATCCACGGACCAGGCGGCCGGCGCCGGCGCGGACACCGGGCGTTCCTCGGTGGTGGTGGCGGCCATTGCACTGAACGCGGCCCTCCAGGCTTCCAACCCGGACCAGCTTTCCAGTTCCGAGTTGAAGCTCTTCCTGGAATGGCTGCACCGAATCTCCAGCTCGAGTACCTGAACCCATCGGACCATCCTGCGGAGCAGCAGGATTCACGGTTAGGAAAGAACATGGCAACAGAGACAGTTGCGAAACCCCGCACCAGCGTGCGGGTTGGCGTCCAGAAGTTCGGGACGTTCCTGTCCGGCATGATCATGCCGAACATCGGAGCGTTCATCGCCTGGGGCATCATCACGGCGCTCTTTATCGAAAAGGGCTGGATTCCTGTCCCGCAGCTGGGCGGCTTCGGCACCAACGCGGACGGTGACCCCAACATCGGCCTGGTTGGCCCCATGATCACGTACCTGTTGCCGCTGCTCATCGCCTACACCGGCGGCCGGATGGTCTATGACGTCCGCGGCGGTGTGGTGGGTGCCATCGGAACCATGGGCGTGATTGTTGGCGCCGGCATCCCCATGTTCATCGGCGCCATGATCATGGGCCCGCTGGGTGGCTGGACCATGAAGAAGCTGGACATGCTGTGGGACGGCAAGATCCGGCCCGGCTTCGAGATGCTGGTGAACAACTTCTCCGCCGGCATCTGGGGCGCGCTGCTGGCCATGCTGGGCTTCTACGGCATTTCGCCGCTGGTCTCCGCCTTCAGCACCGCAGCCGGCAACGTGGTGCAGTTCCTGGTGGACAACGGCCTGCTGCCGCTGACCAGCATCTTCATTGAGCCGGCCAAGGTCCTCTTCCTGAACAATGCCATCAACCACGGTGTGCTCACGCCGCTGGGCGTCCAGCAGTCGCTGGAGCAGGGCAAGTCCATGCTGTTCCTGCTTGAGGCCAACCCCGGCCCGGGCCTGGGCATCCTGCTGGCCTACATGTTCTTCGGCCGCGGCGCCGCCAAGGCTTCCGCTCCCGGCGCAGCCATCATCCACTTCCTGGGCGGCATCCACGAGATCTACTTCCCGTACGTCCTGATGAAGCCGCTCCTGATCGTCGCGGCCATTGCAGGCGGCATGACGGGCATCGCCACCCTCGCAGTCACCAACGCCGGTCTTGTTGCCCCGGCCGCTCCGGGATCCATCATCGCCGTGGTGGCACAGACGTCCCGGGACAGCTACCTGGGTGTGATCCTCGCCGTCATCCTTGCTACGGCGGTGTCCTTCCTGGTGGCCAGCGTGATCCTGAAAACCTCCAAGGTGCGCGACGGCGACGGCGACCTTTCCGCCGCAACGTCCCGCATGGAGGACATGAAGGGCAAAAAGAGCTCCGTCTCCTCCGTGCTGACCGGCGGTGCTGCGGCCGCGGCTGCAGGCCCCATCAAGAACATCGTTTTTGCCTGCGACGCCGGCATGGGCTCCAGTGCCATGGGCGCCTCGGTGCTGCGGAACAAGATCAAGGCTGCCGGGTTCCCGGACGTCAAGGTCACCAACTCCGCCATCGCCAACCTCAGCGACTCCTATGATGTGGTCATCACGCACCAGGACCTCACCGAACGGGCCCGTCCCGCCACCGAAAGTGCCCGGCACTACTCCGTGGACAACTTCATGAACAGCCCGCGGTATGACGAGATCGTGGAGCTGGTCAAGGAGAGCAATACGGAAACCGCAGCCGACGGCGGTACTTCCGCAGGTGCCGTGGCTGCTGGTGCGGCCGGCGCGGGTGCCGGTGCGGCTGCGGCTGCGGGTGCCGCTGGTGGGCATGGCGCCCACGCCGCCGACGCTCCGGTGGACGCACAGTCCTCCGCCGTGGCAACCGGGTCCGCTCCGACGTCGGAAATCCTGGTGGCTGACAGCGTGGTGCTCACCGGCACCGCCACCACCCGCGATGAGGCGATCGACGAAGCGGGCAGGCTCCTGCTGGCCCGCGGCGCCGTGGACACCGCGTACGTGGAGGCCATGCATGAGCGCGAGGAATCCGTGTCCACGTACATGGGCAGCTACCTCGCCATCCCGCACGGCACCAACGCCGCCAAGGAGCACATCATGAAGTCCGCTGTGTCCGTGGTGCGCTACCCGGACGGCATCGACTGGAACGGCAAGGAGGTCAAGTTCGTGGTGGGCGTCGCCGGCGTCAACAACGAGCACCTGCACATCCTGTCCTCCATCGCCAAGGTCTTCACCAACAAGGCCCAGGTGGCACAACTGGAAGCGGCCACCACGGTGGACGAAGTCCTGGATCTCTTCGGAAAGGTCAATTCCTAGTGAAGGCTGTTCATTTCGGTGCCGGAAACATTGGCCGCGGGTTCGTGGGGCTGCTGCTGCACAATGCCGGGTATGAGGTGGTGTTCGCGGACGTCGCAGACGCCCTGATTGCCCAGCTTGCCGCGGCGGAAAGCTACAACGTCCACGAGGTGGGGGAGGACCCCGCCGTCAAAACGGTCAGCAATTTCCGGGCGCTGAACTCCAGCACCCAGGAGGCGGAGGTGGTGGCTGAGATCGCCACTGCCGACGTCGTCACCACCGCTGTGGGCCCGCACATCCTGAAGTTCGTGGCACCGCTGATCGCCAAGGGAATCGCTGCACGGTCCGGCAGCGCTGCACCCCTGCAGGTGATGGCGTGCGAGAACGCGATCAACGCCACGGACATCCTGCGTGATGCGATCGCGGAGCTGTGGGATGACGCCGCCGGTTCCCTCGCGGACAAGGCAGTGTTTGCCAACACCGCGGTGGACCGCATTGTGCCCAACCAGGAACCCGGGCAGGGCTTGGACGTCACAGTGGAAACGTTCTACGAGTGGGTTATTGACCGGACGCCGTTTGGTTCAGCGGCGCCGGTCATCCCGGGCGCAACGTTTGTGGATGACCTCGCGCCCTACATTGAGCGGAAGCTTTTCACGGTGAACACCGGGCACGCCTCGGCAGCCTACTTCGGCTTCGCCGCGGGGCTGGAGAAGATCTCCGAAGCGATGGCGGACCAGGACGTTGCCGAGGACGTCCGGTCCGTGCTGGAAGAAACCAAGCAGCTCCTGGTGGCCAAGCACGGCTTCAGCGAAGAGGAACAGGAAGCCTACGTGCAGAAGATCCTGCGCCGGTTCTCCAATCCGCACCTGCCGGACACCGTGAACCGCGTGGGCCGGGCGCCGCTGCGCAAGCTCAGCCGGCACGAACGGTTCATCGGGCCCGCTGCGGAGCTCGCCGAACGCGGGATTGTTCCCGAAGCCCTGCTCGGCGCCATCTCCGCGGCCCTGCGCTTCAATGATCCTTCCGACGCCGAGGCCACCGAGCTCGCCGGCATCCTGGGCTCCTCCAGCCCCGCCGATGCGACGGAGAAGATCACCGGGCTCACCCCCGGGCACCCGCTGTTCGACGCCGTCTGCCGGCTTGTGGAGGAACGGGTGGCCTGACGCCTCCGGTCACTTTTGGCAAAACGCTCCCTCACCTTTCGTCTTCAGCGGGAGGTGGGGGAGCGTTTTTGTGTCCAGACCGAGACGTTGGGCGGCGGCTTATTGCGCTGGCGGATCCCTAGAGTGAAGTCATGGAAGCAAATTCAGGGGCCCGCCCGCCGCGGTGGCCTTGGTTGTTGGCGATTCTGGGACTGGTCATCGTGAACATCCTCTACCTGGGGTTCAGGAGTGGCGTCTGCCGTGATGCCGCGGAGGGCTCAGGAGCCACAAGTTCTTGTACCAGTGGCCCGCTGCTGGGGATCGAAGGGACCTGGCTTCTGGGAGTCCTGAGCGGGGCAGCAGTCCTCTACTTCGCGCTCCGTCTTATTCGTGCAGCAAAAACACGCAGGGCTGAGGGGACGCGGGCAAACCAGGGTTCCCACTCCGCGCATTAGCCATGCACAGTGGAACAAGCGAAAGCCGCGCCCTGATCGTCGTCATCAAGGCGCGGCTTTCGTGGTTAGGGGGCGGGTCTACGGATTGCCCCCGCCATCCAACAACCGGCTACGAAGCGCCCACGCCTGACACGCTGGTGATCCAGGAGAGGTTCTTGGAAACGGACGCGTGGTCGTTGTAGTAGCGGGTGTAGTCGGAGGGGTTCTGGGCGGGCAGGATGCTGGACGTTGACAGGACGCCCACCAGCTTTCCGTTCACGATCAGCGGTCCGCCGGAGTCGCCGCCCAGCGTGTGGCCCGTCTGCGACTGGGTGCGCACGGATGCCCCGCCGTAGGTGTCAACGCCCTGCCCGGCCACGGTGACGTTGGCCGTCTTCAGGTTGTAGGACATGGTGCCCGCTCCCTCGGTCTGGTCTCCCCAGCCGTAGACCTTCGCAGCCGTTCCGGTGGCGGGGAAGGAACTGGAGAGGCCCACGTAGGAGCCGTAGTGCGGGGTGGACAGCTTCAGGAGCAGGACGTCTCCGGTGCTGGAGGCGTAGCGCGCGGCCACGGTCTTCACGGTTCCGCCGGTTTCCAGGTAGGTGGTGCCCAGCCGGACGGACTTCAGTGAGGTGGAGTTGCAGTGCTTGGCGGTGATGACCCAGCTGGCGGAGATCTGGCTTCCCGTGCACCCCACGTTGGTGCCGGTGGAGTCGAAGGAAATCTGCGCCGCGTAGGGCGCTGCGGAGATGGTGGTGGTGGAGCCGCCGGCTATGTCCGGGCTGGCGGTGTCACCCCCTGGGGATGGTGCCGCCGTGGCGGTGGTGAGGGGAACCAGAAGGGCGGCGGTTGCTGCGGCCGTGGCCAGTAGTCGAGCGATTTTCAAAGCGGGTTGCTCCTTCGCAAGGCGACCCATGGCGCAGGGCCGGATTACGGCTCGTGCCGGGGTCGATTCCAGTAGATAGGCCAGCCGCATGGCTGGCCCAAGCGAGACTCTACTGGCAGTTAGTAATCTTTGTCACGCATGTTGACAAAGTTTGTAAATATTGGGGGCCCGGCTGCGAGGATGCTTGGTCCGCGCACGAGAGTCAGGTGACACTCCTCACTTAACAGGGCGCCAGGCCCCGTTATAGCAGTGCTGGCGGCTTGGCCGGTTTGAAGTTAGCCAATCCTTACTTATAGGGTCAGAATCGAAATTAGGCGACAACTTTGTGACGTAATAGTTTGGGGAGATCAACGTGAAGAAGCGGTTTTCAACGATTTTTGGGGCATTGACGGCAGGGGCCGCGCTTCTGGCGGTGACGGCCTGTTCGGGTGGTGCGGAAGCCGCGCCCTCGGCGGCGGCCAGCACCATCACGGTGGAGCACGCCTCCGGCACTACGGAGAACGTCCCGGTGAACCCTGAGAAGGTCTTCACTTTCGACCTCGGTGTGCTGGACACCATGGATGCCCTGGGCGTTGAGCCCGCGGGTGTCCCTGAGGCGGCCTACCCCAAGGCACTGGAACAGTACGCGGCTGACAGCTACGCGAAGATCGGCTCGCTCAAGGAACCCGACTTCGAAGCAGTCAGCGAAGGTGCCCCGGACCTGATCATTGTCTCCGGCCGCACGGCCGGCGCCTATGAGGAACTCAGCAAGATCGCGCCCACGATCAACCTGGCAATCGATGAGGCCAAGCCCATGGAAAGCTTTGCCGAGCAGACCGCAACACTGGGCAGGATCTTCAACAAGGAATCCGAAGTTGAAGAGAAGCTCGCCGCACTGAACGTCACCATCGATGAAACCAAGGCCAAGGCCACAGACGCCGGCAAGGGCCTGATCGTCCTCACCTCCGGCGGGGAAGTGACGGCCTACGGCGCCGGCTCCCGCTTCGGCATCATCCACGACGTGCTGGGCGTAAGCCCGGCCGCCGAGGTCAAGAAGGAAGGCAGCCACGGCGAGGCAGTCTCCTTCGAGTACATCAAGGACGTGAACCCGGACATTCTCTACGTCATCAACCGCGACACCGCCATTGGTTCCGAGGCAACCGCAGCTGATCCCATCCTGGACAACGAACTGGTCAAGTCCACCAACGCCGCCAAAAACAACAAGGTCATCAGCCTCGATCCCGCCAGCTGGTACATCGTGGGTTACGGCCTGAACAACGTCCAGGCCATGGCTGACGCCGTCGCCGACTCGCTCGCGTAACTGCTCCAGCACGTCTGTAAAAAAATGACTGGCACGGCAGTGCGCACCCTTGCGCCCATCAGCCGCAGCCGGACCCGCATACCCGCGGGCCTGGCTGCGGCTGCCGTTGTTGTCCTGGCCCTGGCCGCGGGCAGCATGTTCGTGGGCGTCAGCGACGTATCCCTGCCCGCACTGCTGGCCGGAGACCCGCAGACCACGGAGGTCTTCTGGATCTCCCGGCTGCCCCGCACACTGGCCGTGGTGCTGGCAGGGATGTCCGTGGCGGTCGCCGGGCTGATCATGCAGCTGATGGCGCGGAACCGGTTCGTGGAACCTTCCACGGTGGGCACCCTGGAATCGGCCACCCTGGGCATCCTGGTGGTCACAGTTGTGGCCCCGGCTTCCCCCGTTCTGGTGCGGATGGCAGTAGCCAGCGCGTTCGCCGTCGTGGGTACCGCACTGTTCCTGGCCATCCTGCGGCGCCTCCCGGCGCGCAACACCTTGCTGGTTCCACTGGTGGGGATCATGCTGGGCGGGATCATCGGCGCCGTCACCACGTTCTTCGCCTACCGCTATGACCTTCTGCAGACGCTGAGCAACTGGATGGTGGGCGACTTCTCCGGTGTGCTGCGCGGCCGTTACGAACTGTTGTGGATCGTGGCCATCCTGATGGTGCTGGGCATGCTTGCGGCGGACCGGTTCACGGTGGCCGGAATGGGCCAGGACTTCACTACCAACCTGGGCCTGAACTACGCCAGGACCATGCGGCTGGGCCTGGTGATCGTCTCACTGATCTCCGCCGTGGTGGTCACCACCGTGGGCGCCGTGCCGTTCCTGGGCCTGGTGGTGCCGAACATCGTGTCCCTGATGGTGGGCGACAACCTCCGGCGCGCCGTGCCCTGGACCGCGCTCTTCGGCGCCGGCTTGGTGCTGGTCTGCGACATCATCGGCCGCACCATCCGCTACCCCTACGAGGTGCCGGTGGGCATGGTGATGTCCGTCGTGGGCGCCGTCCTCTTCCTGGCCCTGCTGCTAAGGAAACGCAATGCCTGAGACGGCCACCGGAAATGTTTCTCCAGCAACGCACGACGCCGGTGCTGCCGCCGGCCCTTCCGCACCGCGGCTGCGCCGCTCACTGCGCAACGCCCCGCCCGAGGTGGTGTTCGGCATTCTGTTGGGTGCCGCCGTCGTCGCCGTGTGGTTCTTCCTGTTCAGCGAACTGAAGGGAAACGTGGGGTACGTGCTGCCGCGGCGGGCGCTGAAGGTGGCGTCCATGGTGGCGGTGGCCGTGGCCGTAGGGGTCTCCACGCTGCTGTTCCAGACCGTGACGGCCAACCGGATCCTGACGCCGTCGATCATGGGCTTTGACGCCCTTTACATCCTGGTGCAGACGGGCATGGCCTTTGTGTTGGGCGCCGCCGCAGTGGTTGCAGCCCCGCCCACCGTGCAGTTCGGCGTCGAAGTGGTGCTGATGGTGGGCTTCAGTGCCCTGCTGTACCGCTGGATGTTCACCGGGGCCACCCGGTCCATCCACCTGCTGCTCCTGGTGGGCATCATCCTGGGCAGCCTGTTCCGCGGGGCGTCGTCGCTGCTGCAGCGGCTCATGGCGCCGAGCGAATTCCTGATCCTGCAGGACCTGTTTGTTGCCAGTTTCAACAACGTGGAACCATCACTGCTGGCCGTCTCCGGGGTGATCATCGGCGTCGTGGGTGTGCTGGTGTGGCGGGCACGGCACACGCTGGACGTCCTGGCGCTGGGCCGCGAAGTGGCCATCAACGTGGGGGTGGACCATCGGCGGGTGGTGATGTGGAGCCTGCTGGCCTGCTCGCTGCTGGTGGCGGTCTCCACGGCCCTGGTGGGTCCGGTGACTTTCTTCGGCCTGTTGGTGGTGAGCCTGGGCTACCAGCTGTGCCGGCAGTTCAGCCACGCGTGGCTGCTGCCCATCGTGGTGCTGCTGGGCACTGTGGCGCTGGTGGGCGGCCAGCTGATCCTGGAACGCGTCTTCGGGTTTGCCAGCGCCCTGAGCGTGGTCATCGAATTCGCCGGCGGCATCCTGTTCCTTTACCTCCTGCTGAAAGGCTCGCTGAAATGATCGCCGTCCGGAATGTCTCCAAAAGCTACGGCGGCCAAAAGGTACTCGATGATGTCACTTGCGAGATTCCGCGCGGCGGGATCACCTCTATCATCGGCCCCAACGGGGCCGGTAAATCCACGCTGCTCTCACTGATCAGCCGCCTTCAGCCGCTGGAATCCGGTGCCGTGACCGTTGCCGGTCTGGATGTTGCCGCCACCCCCAGCCGCGAACTGGCCCGCACCATGGCCATCCTGCGGCAGGAAAACCACCTCACCATGCGCCTGACCGTGCGCGACCTCGTGGCCTTCGGCCGCTTCCCGCACTCCGGCGGCAGGCCCACTGTGGAGGACCTTGCGGCAGTGGAGGAGGCGATCGGCCATCTGGACCTGACGTCCATGGCGGACAAGTTCGTGGATGAACTCTCCGGAGGCCAGCGGCAGCGGGCCTACATTGCCATGGTGCTGGCCCAGGACACGGAATACCTGCTGCTGGACGAGCCGCTGAACAACCTGGACATGAAGCACTCAGTCGAGATGATGCGGCTGCTTCGCCGGCTGGCGGACGACCTGGGCAAGACGATCGTCCTCGTGGTGCACGACATCAATTTCGCGTCCTGCTATTCGGACACCATCCTGGCCATGAAGAACGGCCGGCTTGTGCACCAGGGCAGCCCCGCCCACATCATGGCGCCGGGCATGCTCCGCGACGTCTATGACATCGACATCCGCATCGAAGAAATCGACGGCAACCGGATCGGCGTCTACTTCGCATGATTTGCTGGTCCCATGAAACCTGACACAGCATCCGGCACCTTACTGACCCTCGACGTCGACGGCGGCACCGTCCGTTTCCGCGAAGCCGTCAGTGAGGACGTGGCGGGAATCGTGCGGCTGGTGGCTGAGGACCCGCTTGCCGCCGCCCGCGAGGACCAGACGGAGATGGCGCCTTACGAGGCCGCTTTCGCGGCGATCGACGCCGACCCAGCCCACCTGCTGGTGGTGGGCGAACTCTTCGACGCCAACGGCGCCGATGCCCGCGGCCGGCACCTGGTGGCAACGTTCCAGCTCAGCTTTCTTCCCGGGCTGTCCCGGAAAGGCAGCCTGCGCTCCCAGCTCGAGGCGGTACGGGTGGCGGACATCCTGCGCGGCCAGGGCGTGGGTCAGGCCATGGTGCAGTGGGCCATCGGCGAGTCCCGCCGCCGGGGCTGTGGCCTGGTCCAGCTGACCACTGACAAATCCCGCACCGGGGCCCACCGGTTCTATGAGCGGCTTGGATTCGAAGCCAGCCACGAAGGTATGAAGCTGCGGCTCTGAGCGCGCCGACCGTCGATTGGCCACAGTCACCGGGCCTAGTGTTGGTCCCATGGTGGAAGAGAACGCGGCAACTGAACACGGCTGGCTGGATGTCCGGCGTGCCCGGATCTATTGGGAAACCACGGGAAATCCGGATGGCGTCCCCGTGCTGTACCTGCACGGCGGGCCCGGCAGTTCGCTGGGGACCGGTGGCTACCGGAGGCAGCACGATCCGGACCTGTTCTGGACGATCGGCCTTGACCAGCGCGGCTGCGGCAAAAGCACCCCCCTGGTCCAGGATGACCTTCCCGGGCTGGCCCTGAACACCACCGCCACGCTGATTGAGGACGTGGAAGTTCTGCGCAGGCACCTCGGCGTCGAACAATGGATCGTCACGGGCGGGTCATGGGGCAGCACGCTCGCCCTCGCCTACGCCCTGGAACACCCGGACCGCGTCCTGGGAATCGCCGTGGTGGCGGTGACCACCACCAGCCGCGAGGAAGTGGACTGGATAACGGAAGGTGTGGGCAGCATCTTCCCGGAAGCCTGGGCGGCGTTCGCGGAGTCGGCCCGGCGCCTGCCCGGCGAACGCGTGGTGGAGGCATACGCCCGCAGGCTGGCCGGCGCCGACCGGGAGGACGCCCGGGCCGCGGCCTTGGCCTGGGATCAATGGGAATCCACGCACATTTCCCTGGACCCGAGGTGGCAGCCCGGCCCCATGTTCCAGGACGAACAGGAGCGCCTCACGTTCGCCACCCTGGTCACCCACTACTGGGCCAACGACGGGTTCCTGACGGACGGCAGGGAAATCCTGCCCCGCATCCACGAACTGAACGGGATCCCCGGGCACCTGATCCACGGCCGCCGGGACATCAGCGGGCCCGTCATCACACCCTGGAAAATCCACCAGCGCTGGGACACCAGCCGGCTCACCGTGATCGAAGACGAAGGCCACGGCGGCCCTGAGTCCGCGGCGGCACTCGCCAGTGCAGTGGCTGAGCTGGGCAGCACGGTACGGTTCCGGACCGCCCCCAAGTAACGCCCGACGTCGGCCTTCCGCCTTAGCGCTTGACGGAACCCTTAGGGACGAACAGGGTCTTGGCCTGTTCCAGGGACATTCCGTTGGTTTCGGGCACCTTGAACATCACGAAGAAGAACGAGGCCGCGGCGAAAAGTGCGTACATGGCGTACGTGACGGGCAGCGAGGCGGCAGCCATGACCGGGAAGCTCAGGGTGATGGCGAAGTTGGCGATCCACTGCGCAGCCGCTGCCAGGCCCAGGGCGCGGGCGCGGATGCGGGCGGGGAAGATTTCACCCAGCAGTACCCAGACCAGCGGGCCCCAGGACGCTCCGAAGCTGATGACGAAGACGTTCGCGGCCACCAGGGCCACCGGGCCCCACGCGCCGGGCAGCGAAATCTCGGACCCGGTACCTACGGCCGAGGAGAAGGCCAGCGCCATCACGCCAAGGGAAACGGCCATGCCAATGGAGCCCGTCAGCAGGATGGGGCGCCGGCCGATCCGGTCCACCAGGGCGATGGCCACAAGCGTCACCAGGATGTTGGTGACGGACGTGGCAACGGAGATGGCCAGCGAGTCGCTTTCCTGGAACCCCACGGCCTTCCACAGCGTGGTGGAGTAGTAGAAAATCACGTTGATGCCCACGAACTGCTGCAGCACGGACAGGATGATGCCGATCCACACCACGCCCTGCAGGCCCAGGGTCTTGCCGCGCAGCGAGCCTTCCTTGCCGGCCAGCTGGTCCATGTCGATCGCCTCGCGGATCTCCCGGATGTGCCTGTCCGTGTCCTCGGCGGGCGCAATCGAATCGAACACCTTCCGGGCCTGGTCCTCCTTGCCCTGGAAGACCAGGAAGCGCGGGGACTCGGGCAGGGTGAACGCAATCCAGCCGTAAGCGACGGCGGGAACGGCGCCTGCCAGGAACATCCAGCGCCAGGCCTCGATGCCCAGCCAGAACGGGTGGTCCGCGCCGCCGGCGCCGGTGGCGAACAGGGCGTCGGAGAGCAGGGCGGCGAAGATACCCGTGGTGATGGCCAGCTGCTGCAGCGAGGCCAGCCGTCCGCGGACCTGCCGCGGCGAGATCTCGGAGATATAGGCGGGCGCAATGACGGACGCCAGGCCGATGCCCAAGCCGCCCACCAGGCGCCAGAAAATCAGGTCCCACACGCCGAAGGCGAAGCCCGTGCCGATGGCGCTGACCAGGAAGAGCACGGCGCCGAGTTTCATGGCGGGGATGCGGCCGTATTTGTCAGCCACCTTGCCAGCCAGGTAGGCGCCGGCCGCGCAGCCAAGCAGGGCAACGGCCACGGCAAAGCCGGTGACGGCCTCGGACAGTGCGAACTCACCCTGGAGGGCGTCTACTGCGCCGTTGACCACCGAGGAATCAAAGCCGAACAGGAACCCGCCCACAGCGCCGGCCAGCGCCAGCCAGACCACCCGCTTTGGAATCGTGGTGGACTGTTGTCCTGCAGCGGTGGTCATGAGGCTCCTCGGGGTAAAAAATCAGGTCCGCGCCCCGAAGGGCGTCCCCAGTCTTACACCATCCGCTGCCGCCACTTTGTCAAAGGCTCCGGAATGAGACGAAGATCTACATGCCGTGGCTGCAGAGCCCTGCCGGGGTGCCTTGGCAGCCGTTCAGCGCTCCACCAGGATCCCGTCAGGATCGCACCAGACCATGGCGCCGGGCCGGATGCTGACGCCGTCCAGGTCCACCGGCACGTCCATCTCCCCGGCGCCCGCCTTGCTGCTTTTGCGCGGGTTGCTGCCCAGGGCCTTGACCCCCAGGTCCAGCGCGGAAATCGCCTCGCGGTCCCGGATGGCGCCATTAATGACGACGCCGGACCACCCGTTCGCCACGGCGCTCGCCGCAATCATGTCCCCCATCAGGGCAGTCCGCAGTGAGCCGCCGCCGTCAACCACCAGGACGGCACCGTTGCCCGGCGTTGCCAGGGTGGATTTCACCAGGCCGTTGTCCTCCAGGCAGCGGATGGTCCGGGCCGGGCCGCTGAAGTGCGTCCGCCCGCCAAGGTCCTGGAACTGCAGGGAAACGGAGTCCAGTTCATCGCCGCGTTCATCGTAAAGATCGGCGGTGTTGACGTGCTGGGGGAGCGGGGCGATATTTGGTTCAGCCATGGATACTCCAGTCGTTGAAATGGGTGGTGCTGTGATGCCCCACGATAGTCTGTTTGCACACCTGAAAACCGTCCTGGGGAGCCAGCAGTGAGCCTGTCCGATTCGCCTGCTTCGGCGCAAGACCCCGGAGCCGTTCCGGCCGCCGGCCATCCCGCGCTGGCCGAGCCCACCACCAAAGTGACGCCCCGCTGGATCATGGGGCTGGTCCTGGTCAACGTAGGTATCAACGCCGCGTTCTTTGGCCCCATCAACGTTTTTATTGGCCAGCAGGCCATCAGCATTGATCCGGGGAACAAGGAAGCCATCCTGTCCCTGGTCACCGGGTGCGGCGCTGCCGTGTCCCTGATGGCAAACCCGCTGTTCGGTGCCCTGTCTGACCGCACCGTTTCCGGCTTTGGCCGCCGGGCGCCGTGGGTCCTGGCCGGAGCCGTCCTTGCCACTGCTGCGCTGCTGGCGATGTCCGGCGCAACCATTGTGGCGCTGATGGTGCTGTTCTGGTGCCTGGTGCAGCTGGGCGCGAACGCCGCCTACGCATCCATCACCGCCGCCGTTCCGGACCGTGTTCCGGTACTGCAGCGCGGCGGGGTGGGCGGACTGGCTGCCATGGGGCAAACGGCGGGCATCCTGCTGGGAGCCGTGTTCGGCGCCGTCGTGAGCGGTAATTTCATGGTGGGTTACTGGCTCTGTGCCGGTGCGCTCCTGTTCTCCGTGCTGCCCTACCTGTTCCACCGCAACGATCCGCCGCTGCCTCGGGAGGCCCGCGAACCGTTCAACCTGCGCAGCTTCGCACGGGGCTTCTGGATCAGCCCGGTGCGCCACCCCGACTTCGCGTGGGCGTGGCTCACCCGCTTCCTGGTCAACGTGGGGAACCAGCTGACCATTGTGTACCTGCTGTTCTTCCTCCGGGACATCATCAAGCACGACGATCCTGCCCTTGGCGTCCTGATCCTCACCGGCATCTACGCGCTGATGGTTATGGTGACGGCGGTGCTGGCCGGGCCGTGGAGCGACCGCACCGGCAAGCGGAAGCCGTTTGTGATCGGCTCCTCCGCCACCATTGCCCTGGCTGCGCTGATCATGGCCTTCTTCCCGGTGTGGCCCGGGGCGCTGGTGGGTGCTGCCGTGCTGGGCATCGGGTTTGGCGCCTACCTGGCCGTTGACTTCGCTCTTCTCACCCAGGTGCTTCCGCAGGCCATCAGCCGTGGCAAGGACATGGGCGTGATCAACGTGGCCAACTCGCTGCCGCAGGTTTTTGCGCCGATGCTGGCGTTCGTTTCCCTCACCTATTTGGGCGGTTACGTCACGCTCTTTACGACGGCGGCCGTGATCGGACTGTTGGGCGCCGTGTTCGTTGTGAAGATCAAGTCTGTCGCCTAGACCACCTGGCAACGCCCGGTACACCTTGTGGCCCGCTGGCCGGTCACAAGCGGCTGAAGTCAGTAAAAACCCCGTAACAGGTCTAGACCACCTGCAATTAAAACAGGTTATATCGGTGATCTGGCTCACATAAACGCGGCAATGGGCCAATTTTGGTCAGGCCCCTGTTCGGAGGTTGTCTAGCATGGCAGCAACCGGCGGGGCTGCCTGCTCCGGCGGAAACTCACCATTCTGAGCCGCTAAGGCCAGCCGCTAGGAGACAAAGACGTGTCCATTCAGACCATTGACCAGCAGGATCAATCCGCCGCCGAAGCACTGACGGAACAGGAAATCTTCGAGTCCCACCTGGGTGGAAAGCTCTCCGTTACCAGCACCGTTCCGCTGACCAACAAGCGCGATCTCTCCATCGCCTACACGCCCGGCGTGGCAGAGGTCAGCCGCGCCATTGCCGCCAACCCTGAGCTGGCCAAAACCCACACCTGGGCCCAGCGCCTGGTGGTTGTGGTCAGTGACGGCACCGCCGTCCTGGGCCTGGGCAACATTGGCGCCAGCGCATCGCTGCCCGTCATGGAAGGCAAGTCCGCGCTGTTCAAGACCTTCGGCGAACTGGACTCCATCCCGCTGGTCATCAACACCACTGACGTGGACGAGATCATTGAAACCCTGGTCCGCCTGCGTCCCAGCTTCGGTGCCGTGAACCTCGAGGACATCTCTGCGCCGCGCTGCTTCGAGCTGGAGGAACGGCTCATCGAGGCCCTGGACTGCCCGGTGATGCACGATGACCAGCACGGTACCGCAGTCGTGGTTCTCGCGGCCCTGACCAACGCCGCCAAGGTGACCGGCCGCGACCTGGCCGGGCTCAAGGTGGTGGTTTCCGGTGCCGGTGCGGCGGGAATCGCCGTCGCCGAGATCCTGCTTGCCGCCGGTATCCCGGACGTTGTGCTGCTGGATTCCCGCGGCGTGATCAACGGCGCCCGCGAGGACCTGGCCGCTGACGCCTCCAGCAAGAAGGCGGACATCGCCGGGCGCAGCAACCCCCGCGGCATTGCCGGTGGCCCGGCCGAGGCACTGACCGGCGCGGACGTGTTCGTTGGCGTCTCCTCCTCCAAGCTGGCCGAGGAGCACCTGGCCCTGATGAACCAGGACGCCATTGTGTTCGCCCTGTCCAACCCGGATCCCGAAGTCCTGCCGGAGGTTGCCGCCCGGTACGCCGCCGTGGTGGCCACCGGCCGCAGCGACTTCCCGAACCAGATCAACAACGTCCTGGCCTTCCCCGGCATCTTCCGCGGAGCCCTCGACGCCGGCGCCCGCCGGATCACGCCGGCCATGAAGATTGCCGCCGCACGCGCCATCGCCGAACTGGCCGAAGCTGACCTGTCCGCCGACTACATCGTGCCCAGCCCGCTGGATCCGCGCGTCGCTCCTGCGGTGACGGCCGCCGTCGCCGCCGCAGTCACGGAGTAGGTCCCCGGGCCCGGCTGGCCGCCGTCTCGCCGTCTCGATGGTTCCCTGCACACACGATGACCCGGATCAGCGTGTGGGTACGGAACCATCGAAGCGGGCGGGCCCGGCCGGCCGCCCTAAACTGGGGGCATGACCCAGGAAACCGTTGTGACCATCCTTTGCGGCCTCGCCATCCTGGTGGGTGTTGCCGGGACGGTGGTGCCCGTGCTGCCCGGAAGCATCCTGATCGGCGCTGCCTTGCTGGCCTGGGCCATCTGGGGCGGCGCCGGCACGGTGGCGTGGGTGGTCTTTGCCATCGGCATCGTCTTTGTGGCCACCGGAATGGCGGCCAGCGCCGTGCTGACGGGCCGGAAGCTCAGGCAACACGCCATTCCGGGCCGCAGCGTGATGATCGGGGTGGCTGCCGGCATCGTGGGGATGTTCATCATTCCCGTGGTGGGCCTCTTTGTGGGCTTCGCGGCGGGTTTGCTGCTCAGTGAGTTCGCCCGGACCAGGAATTTCGGCACCGCCACCACCACCAGCTGGGCCGCCCTGAAGGCCACGGGCCTGGGCATCCTGGTGGAGTTCGGCCTGGCCTGCCTGGCCGCCAGCACCTGGGTGATCGGACTCTGGGTCGCCGCGGCGACGTAGCATGGAAGGATGACCGCGGGGGATTCTGCTACGCCAATCTATAGGGATGCCCGGGACCTCACACCGTTCGGACCGGCGCACGTCCGCACCCCTGTCCGGGAACTCGCGGACGGCGTGGGCGGGTTGATCCTGGGTGCTTTGGGTGGCCGGAGTGCGGCGCTGATCACCGTCCAGGGCCCGGTTCCGCGGCCCAAGCGCGCCGCCAGCCGGACCGCCCGCGCCGTACACGAGGCGATTTTCACCGCCACCGATCCGCAGCGCCTGGTCACCCTGGCCCGCGCGTATCCGGGCTGGGCCGGGCTTTGCTACGTGATGGCCGGGTTGCTGGCCTACCAGCAGGGGCGGTACCCCTATGCGGCCGGGCTGCTCCAGCGCGGACTGGCAACCAGGAACGACGACGAAGCGAACCAGTATGCCTACGCGTACCTTTCGCGGGTGGTCACCAAGGTGGAGGTGGCCGACCGGATCAATGTCCCTGTGCTCTTCAGCCAGGAGTCCGTGGTGTTGGCCCTGTCCCACGCGCTGCGGGAAACCGGCCAGCTTGAAGCCGCACTCCACGCCGTCAGCGGGCTGCCGCCGTCGTTGCCTTCAGCCCTGGCCCGCTGCGCCCTGGCCTTTGAGCTGGGCTGGGACAAGGAAGTGGTGATCTGGACCGAAGGCCTGCTGAACTCCGATGACCTGGCTGCCGCACTGCTGCTCCTCCGTGCCAGGTCGCTGAGGCGGCTGGGTGCCCGGGCCCAGGCGGACGTCGCCCTCCGGGAAGTCCTGCGCCGCCGGAAAACCGACCCCGTGCTGCGAAGCGACGCACTGACGGACCGGGCGCTCCTGCTGCTGGACAACGGCCGGAAGTCGCTCAATCCCCGCGACTGGCTTCGCAGCCGTCCGGAACCGGCCGAACCTTTTGAAATCATCCGCAAGGACGTGCACGAGCGCCGGCTCTGGGAGCAGGACTGGAAGAGGCTGGACGGCCAGTAGTCCGCGGAGTACAACGGAGTAATGGGTGATGCAATCCGTTTCTGGATGGAAAAGTACATCGCGGCGTGGAGCACCAACGATCCCGAAGACATCAAAGCCCTCTTTACGGAGGACGCCGTCTACTCCACGCGGCCGCACGATCCCGACGCATGGCGGGGGCGCGAGGAGATTGTGGACCGCTGGCTGACCGCCAGGGACGAACCCGAGGACTGGACCTTCGACTGGAAACTGCTGGGCTCCGACGGGGACCTCGCCTTTGTCCAGGGCTACACGGATTACCTGGGGGACCGGCCCAGCTACCACAACCTCTGGATCATCCGGCTGGCAGAGGATGGACGGGCCACCGAATTCACGGAGTGGTACATGGAAGACGGCGCCGAGCCGTAATTTCTCAGCGCAGAACCAGTGGCAGCAGCTGCTCCGAAAGCAGCACCACGCCCAGCGCCACCATAATGATGCCGCTGGCCAGCGTGACAATACGCGCCGCACCCGGCCGGCTCTGCAGGAGGGTCCTGGCCAGCAACGCGACGCCGGTGTACACGAGTCCGGCGAGGGCTACGAACGTCAGGCCCAGCAGCCCCGATTGCACCGGCACGGGGAATGCGGCGTCGGTGCTGACGAACTGTGGAACCAGGGCCACGTAGAAGAGCAGGCCCTTGGGGTTGATGCCGCTGGTTCCCATGCCCTGCAGGAACGTCCGGAGCTGGTTGTTGGTCCCGGCGCCCTGAACTCCGGCACCCTGAATAGAGGCCCCCTGACCCCCGGCAGCCGCCGTCGAGAAGCTTGCGCCGCGCCAGGAGCGGAGGGTTCCCACTCCCAGCCACAACAGGTACCCGGCGCCGGCAATGGTGAGCCAGCCCAGCACCCCGGGCATGCCTGCCAATAACGCGGCAAGGCCCAGGACCAGCAGTGCGGTGTGGAGGACGTAGCCGCTGCACAGGCCGGCGACGGCAGGAACAAAGCTCCGCTGCTTCAGCCCCGCGGTGATGGAGTAGGCCCAGTCGACGCCGGGGGTGCAGGCCAGCGCCGCGGCCACAACGATAAAGGCGAGAAACAGCTGCGAATTCACGGGGGTCTTCCTGTCCGGCGGGTACAGGAAAACCTTAGGGAAATTCAGGGCATAAGTGTTCGCCTTTTTAGCCGCGAAACAGTGGCTCAGGGTAAGATTCTTGCGTGATTGACGGCATTGACAGGGAAATTTTGCGCCACCTGAAAGAGGATGGTCGGATTACTGCCACCGCCCTGGCGGCGAAGGTGGGTTTGACCGTTGCGCCGTGCCACCGGCGGCTCCGCGACCTGGAGTCCTCCGGCGTGATCCGGGGGTACCGGGCGGACATCGATCCCGGCGCCGTGGGGCTGGGGTTCGAGGCGATCGTCTTCGTCACCCTGCGCCAGGGGGACAGGCCCACCATGGAGCTCTTCGAGGACCAGGTGGCCGGCAGTCCGCACATTGTGGAAGCCCAGCGGCTGTTCGGCTCGCCGGACTACCTGCTCAAGGTGATCGCCAAGGACCTCCCCGCCTACCAGCGGTTCTACGACTCGGAGCTGACGTCGCTGCCCGGCGTCGAACGGCTCACCTCAACACTGGTGATGAAGAACCTCAAGGCCAACGCCGGGCCACCTGTTTAGCGTGTGTTCAGCTACTGGAGCGGCGCCACGTTGACGATGATCACCTGGGTGTCCGCGCCGCCGTCGTACCGCAGGTCATAGTTGACCTCCAGCCCGATGTCCGTGCCCGGGGTCAGCGAGTAGGACGTTTCCTTGGCGGGATCGGCCTCGGTGGAGGCGATCCAGCGCTCGGCGTCGTCGGCGTCGATCCCGTACTGTTTCACGCCGTCGCGGATCAGCGCGAAGTAGTCCTCCGCGGACGTGGCGGTGAGGAAGTACGTGACAACGCTGAAGTCCTCGCGGGCTGCGGTGGTGTTGAAACGGATGCGGTCCGTTTCCGCCTGCAGCCGGCCGTCGGGGCCATCGATGGTGAGGCTGATGAGCCCGGTGTCCTGCGTGTTGATTTCAGGTCCGAAGCTTTCGCCGGTCAGTCCCACCTGGGACTTCACCAGCTTGCCGGATGTCATGTCCAGCTTCGCTTCGAGGTTCTGCCGGATGCTGTCCACGCCTGCGGCGTCCAGCGTGGAGTATTCGGAGGTGCTCATGGAACTCCCTTGGGATGTGGTTTCAGGACTGGTTTCGGGGCTGCCGCAGGCGGAGGTTCCCAGGAGGGCCGCCAGGGCAGCGATGACGACGGCGGTGCGGAGCCGGCTCACTGATGCACCTCCACGTCGAAGCCGTCCAGGAACCTGCCGGTGATGTTGCCGATGTTGTTCAGGGGCCGGTGCTCGTCCACGCGCTGGTTGAAGTCCTGGCCGATGATCTGCGCGGCCCGGTCCGGATCATTGGCCAGCAGCTTCTGGTACGCCGGCAGGGTGTCCTGGGAAATGAGGGCCCAGCGCTGGTCCGCGTCGGCGATGTTGCCGTCCGGGAAGCCGGTGGTGAAGTCGGTGCGGAACTGGGCGGGGTTGTCCCAGTTGGTCCACGGCAGTTTCTCCGGCCCGGGGGATTCCACGCTGTAGGTGTAGGGGAAGACCTCCGGGAAGCTCTTCGCTTCCGGAATGGACGGTTCGCCGGCCAGCGTGACCAGGTACGTGACAGCCTCGCCGCCCGGGTGGTTGCGCATGTTGGTGTAGTCGTCCGCGATGATCGAGTTCTGCTCCCGGTACAGCAGCGTGGTGTTGCCTTCCTTGATCAGGGCAGGGTCTCCCGAATCGATCTGCTCCCAGGCGCGGGCCGTTACGGAATCGATGGCACCGGATTGCTGCAGCCGGTTGATCTCCTCGATGCCGCCGTTCATGTAGGCCTGGTGCTGCCAGGCCTGGTCCAGGAAGATCTCCTTGTTCATGTCCAGCATGCTGGTTTCGTAGAACTTGATTTCTTCATCCGTCATGTTGGCCAGTTGCTCCAGCTGGTCCAGGACGGGCAGCGGGACGTTGGAGACGGGATTGTTGGTGATCTGCTGCGCCAGGTCCCGCAGGAGTGCCATGTCCCGGAAGCCGCCGGCGAAGGACGGGCCGATCATGTTGGCCATGCCGGCCCACTGCAGGTCCGGGTTGGCCAGGTAGGCCTTGCCGTAGAAGTCGTAGACGCTCTTGATGGTCTCCCAGTTGTGTTCGGTTCCCAGGGAGGTGTCCCAGGTGGAGGGGTCGATGCCCATCTCGCGCATGGCCTGCTGGTTCCAGTAGTCGCTGAGGAAGTCCGCGTATTCCTCTGACTTCTTGTTGATCAGCCCGGAATCGGCGGCTGCGTCCATGGCGGCCTTCGCGGCCTCCGGGTGCTCCAGCGCCCACTTCTTGAACTCGTCGCTGGCCAGGTACTCGGCGCGCTCCGCCGGCGTCATGGCCTCCAGCTTGTCAGTCAGCTCCTGCGCGGCCGGATCGGTGGAATGGGGGCCGCCGCCGGGACCATTCGCGTTCCCGGAGCCGGATCCGCCGTTGCTGTTGCTGGATTTGTCCTGCTCGTCAGCGTTCCGCAGCAGCGCCTTGGACGCGGCATTAAGTTGGGCAGAGGCTGACTTGAGCACCTTCAAATGGTGGCTGCTCCACGCGCTCCGGAAGCGTTCGGCGTCGTTCCCTTTCCAGGGGCTGGTGCTGACGGCGCTGCTGAGCTGCTGCCCCAGGTTGCCCAGTCGGGTGGCGCCGTTGGCCATGTCCTTGGCCAGCTGGCGCAGTTGGGCGACGTCCGCGCCGTAGAAATTTCCTGCCATGCTTCCCCCGATTCGAGTCTGCTCCCACCCTAGCCGGACGCTCACGACGGCGGCGATGGGGAGGGGTGCCCATCCGGCGGATTGCCGGGGCTACTGCTCGCCGAGCAGGCCGGTGGTCCGGTACGGAATCACTTCGCGCAGGAACATGCTGGTGGACGTGCGCACGATGCCCGGGCACAGCCGGATTTCCTCTGAGACGCGGTACAGATCGTCCGGGCTGGTGGCCACCACGCGGATCAGGAGGTCGGTATCGCCGGCGGGTGCGTGGCATTCGAGGACTTCCGGGATTTCGCGCAGCGCGGCAATCGCCTCGTTCAGGTGGCTCTGGTCCAGTTCGGCGCTCACCGCTGCGGCCACTCCCCGGCCCAGGGCGGCGGGCAGGGCGCGGCTGCTGTTGGGACGAAGCGCTCCCGACGCCGTCATCCGCTCCAGGCGCGACTGCACAGTTCCGCGCGCCAGGCCCAGCCGCTGGGCCAGGACCATGATGGGAAGCCGGGGGTCGTCGTCCAGCGCCAGGAGGATGCGGCGGTCGGTGGCGTCGAGGATCTGCAATGTGCCCACTTTCGTTCCATGGCGGCCCGGATGGTTGGTCAGATTGACCAGTTGGAGCCTTGCTTGTTGTGCCAACTGTAGGACTCCTGCTCAAATAGTGGCAACACGGACAACGGCGAACGCCGAATCCCGCACCGGCTACAGGAACCCCGGCACACCACCCGGCCCCTGGACCAGGCATCCCGCAAGGACGCTGCCACTGACTGAATCTTGTTCACACCAAATCTGTCAGCCCCTTTGTTCACCAGCGTGCCACTGCCCATACGGTGGGTGCTGGTACGGCCAGAGCCCCTGAGCCACGGAACACCGGTCCTTCCGGAACGCTCCTGTGTTCCATGGCTCACGGGCTCTTGTGCGTCCCGGCATAGGCTTGGGGTTATGACTTCCGCAGGCCGCTTCGCTCCCAGCCCATCGGGCGAGCTGCATGTGGGGAACCTGCGCACCGCCATGCTTGCCTGGCTATTTGCCCGTTCCACCGGCCGGAAGTTCCTGCTCCGCGTGGAGGACCTGGACAGGGCGCGGGCCGGCGCCGAAGAGGTGCAGCTGCGGGACCTGCAGGCTGTTGGCGTTACCTGGGACGGGGACGTGGTGCGCCAGACGGACAGGGAACCCCTGTATTCGGCCGCGATAGGCCGGCTTTCCGCGGCCGGCCTGGCCTATGAATGCTTCTGCACCCGCCGCGAAATCCAGGAAGCTCCTTCGGCGCCGCACGCACCCCAGGGGGCCTACCCGGGCACCTGCCGGAACCTGACCGACGTCGAACGCCAGGAACGCCGGGCCGTCCGGCCGGCAGCCATAAGGCTCCGCGCTGATGTCTCCGAACTGACCGTCACGGATGCGCTCCACGGTGACTTCACCGGCGTCGTGGATGATTTTGTGCTGCGCCGCAATGACGGCGTGGCCGCCTACAACCTCGCGGTGGTGGTGGACGACGCCGAACAGGGCATCGACCAGGTGGTCCGCGGCGACGACCTCCTGCCGTCCACGCCGCGGCAGGCTTACTTGGCCTCGTTGCTGGGGTATCCGGTGCCGGAGTATGCGCACGTTCCGCTGGTATTGAACGCCGACGGCGCCAGGCTGGCCAAGCGCGACGGCGCCGTCACGCTCGCTGACCTCTCCCGCGAGGGGCACTCCGCGGCTGATGTGGCCGCCTGGGTGCTGGCATCACTGGGGCTGCCGGGCACCCTGGATTCCGCGCTCGCAGCCTTTGATCCCGCGGAGCTGCCCCGGGAACCGTGGATCTGGCAGGGCATGCCTGGCCGGTAATGTTGGGGGCATGTCCCAGACCCCTCCCCGCTTTACCGTTGAAACTGCCCGCGTCCTGGCCGAAGTGGCCCACAACCGGCAGAAGGACAAGCTCAAGCGCCCGTACCGCGACCACGTGCTGGCCGTCGGGGAAGCCCTGGCCGATTTCGACGACGACATCCAGATCGCAGGGTACCTGCACGATATTGCCGAGGACACCCCCATCACGCGCCAGGCGTTGCTGGACATGGGGGTCTCCGAACGGGCCGTGGGGATCATTGAGCGGGTCACCCGGAGGATGTACGACAACCCTGACGACTACCAGGGCATCATCCGCGAGATCGCGCTGGACCACGATGCCACCCTGGTCAAGATCGCGGACAACGCCCACAATTCCGTGCCCGAACGCGTGCAGGCGCTCGCTGAAAAGTGGCCGGACAAGCCGCCGGTCACCCGCTACGCCGAAGCTCGCCCCGTCCTCTACGCAGCGGTGCCTGCCGAGGAGATCCGGTTGATCCTGGAACGGATCAACCCTGCCTTGCTGCCCGAACTCGAGGAACTCACCGACTGACCCGTCACTTGGCGTGCTGTTCCTCCAGGCGGGCCAGTGCCTTGGTGCGCCGGGGCCGGCCTGCGATTTCATCCACCACGATCATGATGGCCGGTCCGGCCACAATGACCAGGAGGCAGGCGGTCACCGGCACTCCTGCTGCTGCCAGGGCAATGGCAAGCGCGGATGAGCCCACCACCAGTGCCGTGAGGCCCAGGTTCAGCGGGTCGTAGCCGGCCATGGAGCCATAGAGCCAAGTAAGCGCGATCTTGAAGATCGTTACCGGGATGGCAACAGTGGCCACTGCCCCGGCAGCGCTGATGTGGGCCTCGTGGTCAATGTAGTAGGCCAGCACGTGCAGGCCAGCGCCGGCAGCGGCGATGGCGGCGAAAATGAACATGTGGCCGTAGCCGAAGATGAAGGACTTGTGCCTCCGGATGTGCAGGGCCTGCCCGTTGGGGAGCGTGAAGTAGACCCACCACAGGGCGAAGGCCAGCCCGGTGCCGCCCAGGCCAACCAAGGCAGCATCCATGCTCCACCCGTGCAGGGCCACGATGGCGCGCAGTGTTTCGATGGCGCCGATCAAGCATTCGCCGAGGGCGATGATGGCCATCAGGCCATAACGTTCCGCGATGTGGTGGGCGTGCCACGGGGTCCGCGTCTTGCGCTCGGCGATCCGCGGAGTGGCCATCTCCAGGATGAAGAGCGGGGAGATCATCAGGAACGTGGTGGGGACATCGGCGTCGATAAACAGCACCGCCACCCAGCCCAACTGGACGATCGCCAGGTAGCCCGCATACTGCAGCGCCACATGCCGCCGCGCAGGATCCTGCCGGGCCACACGCAGCCACTGGAAGATCAGGGCCACGCGCATCACCACATAGCCCAGGACAATCACGCGGTTCTCCACGTGGTCGCCCTCCACCAGGGAATGGAACATCGGCTCCAGGCCCATGGCCAGGATCAGGACGCCCACCATCTGCACCATGGTGACGACGCGGAAGATCCAGTCGTCAGTGTCATAGGCGCTGGCCAGCCAGGTGAAGTTGATCCAGGCCCAGATGACGGCGAACATCGAGAAGGAAAAGCCCAGCAACCCGGGGAGCACGTGTTCCTCGGCGATCGCGTGGGCGAACTGGCTTGATGCCACGCTGAAGGCAATAACAAAGGTCAGGTCGAAGAACAGCTCCAGCGGGGTGGCGGAGCGGTGCGGCTGGTGCGGATCGCGGCCGCCCATCCGGGGGAGAACGCGGCGGGCTTCGGATGGCATTCTTCATGCCCTTTCTGTCGGAGAGCTGCGTATGTACAGTACCCCGGCCGTGCCCGCCGTTGCGGGCGGATTCCCGCCGCTGGCTGGAATCGGCCCTGCGGCCCAGCCTTAGACGCGGCCCAGTGAGTCGATGTCCTCGAGGAAGCCGCTGTGGACCTCTTCGCTGACCGTGGTCCGGGTCTCGCCGATCGCCTCCAGGTAGTCCTGTGTGGTGGGTCCCTTCCGGTCCGCGGCGTCCGAATCACCGGCGCCGGTACCGTAAACAACGTTCTCCAGGGCACGCTGGGAGGCGCTCCGGGCCGCATACTCAATGTCCGCAGGGGAGAACCCGTGCGTCCGCTCCACCAGCAGCGCCACATCAACCTGGTCCAGCACGGCGGAGGGGATGAAACGCTGCCACATGGCCTCGCGCGCATCCGCGTCAGGCAGCCCGATGGGAATGACGTAATCGAAGCGGCCGTGGCGCAGGAAGGCGGAATCCAGGGCGCGGATGAAGTTGGTGGCGCAGACCAGCAGGCGGCCGGGCTGTTCGCGGAACGCCGGGATGATCTTGAGCAGCTCGTTGGTGACACCCTGCAGGGGTGACGGCGGCTCTCCGGAACGCTGGGACGCGATCTCCTCCACCTCGTCGATGAACACCACCGCATGTTCCAGCTCGGAAATCTCCAGGAACGTCTCCCGCAGGGCCCCGGCCAGGCCTTTGGGATCGGACGCCAGGCGTGAGGGGAAGACCTCCACGAAGGGCCATTCCAGGCGGGAGGCGATGGCCTTGGCGAACGTTGTTTTTCCCGTGCCTGGCGGGCCGAACAGCACCACGGCGCGCGGCGGCACCACACCGTATTCGTCCGCCAGGTCCGCCTGCGCCAGCGGCAGCACCAGCCGGCGTTCCAGCAGCTCCTTCTCCTTGCGCATGCCGGCCACGTTTTCCCAGAGGTCCCGGGCCAGGACGCGGCCGCCCAGCTGCCCCAGCGCGCCCAGTTCCTGGCGCTGCACGGGGATGGTGCGTTCGAAATACCGGAGGTTCTTCTTCAGTGCAAAGCCGCGGCCCAGGAACGCCTCCACACGGGTTTCGGCTTCCGGCATCAGCGCGGAGAGCTTGTTCAGGCCGTGCGGGGCCATCCGGTTTTCGACGGCGGCCAGCAGCGAGGTGCCGATCCCGTTGCCACGGTTCTCCGGCAGGGTAGCCAGGAAGACGATCCAGCCCTGGTCGTGGGCAGCGCGTCCCACGGCCGCGCCCACAATTTTGTCGCCCTGGACTGCCACGACGGCGTGGTCCTTTTCGCAGGAAGCCAGCACCTCGGAGAGGGCATAGACCGGCTCCACGTTGGAGGCCTTGAGCGTTTCCCAGAGGTGCAGGATGCCGTCCAGGTCAGCTGAGTGAAAGTCCCTGATCCGCCAGGTGGTCATGTGGTGTCTCCCGTATGGTCCGTCGTCGTTGAGCTGGGCCGCGCGGTGACGCGCTCTGCTGAGCATAGGCGATGGGTGCGGAGCGGCGGCGCTGGAAAACGTTGCGTTACGCCTTCCATCCGGGAACTCACGACGGCGGCACCCCGGGTTCCGTGCGAAGCGAACCCGGGGTGCCGCCGTCGGCCATTAACGCCCGTTCAGACCTTGAACGGAACGGGATGAACTTCGTCAGGCGGGTGGCCCGCGCGCTCGTGGATACGCCTGACGGCGTCTGCCGAGGGTGCCTCAGACAGGCAGTAGACGACGCCCGCGTCCGGGTCAGCCCACGCTGTTTTGAAGACCACGCCTTCCTCGCTTTGGATGGCGAGATCGGCGTCGTGGGCGGCCTGTAAGTCTTCTTTGGTGAGCCCTGACATGTTGCGGTGGACATCCATGAATTCCGGCATTTGCTGCTGGCTCCTTAGGTTGTTCGACAGTGAAACCGAGGACCATGCAGACGCTAGACCAGGACCAATCCGCCGTCAAGAGGAAGTTTTTCCGGCGCTGGACGGGGTGGGGGAACCGCCCGGACCCGGTTGCAGGACCCCCGTCAGGCGGTGCGCCTCCCGCATCAGGCACTTGCCCAGGAACTCCCGGCGGTCCTCCCGGAACCTGCTTTCGATCCCCGTAAGGGACAGCGCCCAGGCCGGGCGGCCGTTGCGGTCAAACACCGCCGATCCCATGCCCCAGCTGCCCTCCAGGACCAGCCCGGGGTTGACCGAGTAGCCGGTGCGCCGGGTGGCGGCAAGGTTCTGGCGGACCACCGGTTCGGGGTGTCCGTCCGTGAAAGTACCGGCATGGGCCGGCCAGTTCTGCAGGATCCGCTCCTGCTCATGGTCCGGCAGGAAGGCCAGGATGGCGGTGCCGGCTGAGGCAACCCCCAGCGGAAACCGGACGCCTTCGTGGAGGACGAAGGACCGTACCGGGAAGCTGCCTTCCTCACGCAGCAGGCATACCGTTTCGGCGCCGCGGCGGATGGAGAAGAACGCGCTCTCGCCCGTTTCCTCGGCCAGCCGGCGCAGGCTGGGCCGGACCAGGTCCTCCAGCGGGAACCGGGCCGAGGCCACCGAGCCCAACAACAGCATCTCCGGGCCAAGACCCCACCGTCCGGTGCGCTGATCGTGCTCCAGGAGCCCCTCGCTGGCCAGCGAGGTGAGCAGCCGGTGGACGGTAGGGCGGGTCAGCCCGGACTCGCGCACCAGATCAACCAGGGAGCTGCCCTCTGCGCTGCGGCCCACGATCCGCAGCAGCCGGGCGATCCTGCCAACCACCTGGGCGCCCTGCACGCCGCCCGACGCCGCAGCCGGGGTCATGCCGGCAGGGCCAATTCGGCTATGTCCCGCGGGGTGGTCCGGCAGCAGCCGCCCAGCAGCTGGGCACCGATGGCGCGCCAGGCAGGGGCGCCCTGCTGAAGCGTTGCCGGAGCGGTTGACGCGTCACCGGCTGCCGCGGCCGGCCCCCAGGTCTTGGTTCCGGCGTCGTAGGTTTCGCCTGAATTCGGGTAGGTCAGCAACGGCAAGGTTGCCGTGCTCCGGAGCTCGCGCAGTGCGGGGGAGACCAGCTCCAGCGGCACGCAGTTCACGCCGACCGCCACCACCCGGGGCTCGGTTTCACACAGGGCAGCCACCTGCGCCAGGGGAGTGCCGTCGCTGATGTGGCTGCCGTCCCGGAGGGTGAAGGAGAACCAGGCCTCGACGTCGAACTCCGCCAGGAGCTCCAGCAGCGCCTCCGCTTCGGGCAACGAGGGCAGGGTCTCGCAGGCCAGGAAATCCACCCCGGCCTCCACCAGGGCGGCGATCCGCGGCCTGTGGAACGCGAGGAACTCGGACTTCTCCAGGCGGTAGTCACCCCGGTATTCGGAGCCGTCTGCCAGGTAGGCGCCGTAGGGCCCCACCGATCCGGCGACCAGGAGCGGACCGGAGCCAGGGTTCGCCGCCAAGTGTTCGCTCCGGGCCTGGTCCGCCAGGCGCACGCTGAGGGCCACCAGTTCCAGCGCTTCCGCTGCGGTGAGGCCACGGCGGGCGAAGCCCTGGGGAGTGGCCTGGTAGCTGGCGGTGATCGCCACCTGGGCACCCGCCCGGAAGTAGTCCAGGTGCACCCGCTGGATGAGTTCCGGCTGTTCCATCAGCACTTTGGCGGACCACAGCGGATCGTCCAGGTTGCTGCCCAGGGCTTCCAGCTCCGTGGCCATGGCGCCGTCAAGGGTCAGGTGTTCTCCGGAGCGGAGAAGGCGGGAGAGCGTGGTGTTCTGGGGCATGCTCCATTATGGCCGGGTCCGGGCCTTCGGTGCGTCACGCTATCCACAATGTGGACTAACTTCCGGAGAGGGTCCACGTTATAAAACAGCCCGCATGATCCGTTGACCGGCGCAATGCGGCGACCGTACGCTCCAACAAAGGCCGGGAACAGTCCACAAAGTGGAAACCCGGGCACGTACGGCTCAATGAGGAGAATGCAATGTCCAAATTTCTGCCCGGCGCCTCGGAGGCACTCAGGGACGTCCTGCACGACGGCACCACACTCGCCGTCGGCGGTTTCGGCTTGAGCGGCATCCCGGCGGACCTGATCGAGGCAGTCAGGGATTCCGGTGTCCGGGACCTCACTGTGGTCTCCAACAACATGGGTGTGGACGGCAAGGGCCTGGGCATCCTCATTGAGGCTGGGCAGGTGCGCAAGGTGATCGCGTCCTATGTCGGTGAGAACAGGCTCTTCGCGGAGCAGTACCTGGCCGGCGTCCTGGAGGTCGAATTCACGCCGCAGGGCACGCTCGCGGAACGGCTGCGCGCCGGCGGTGCGGGCATCCCGGCGTTCTACACCAAAACCGGGGTGGGCACCCTGGTTGCCGAGGGCAAGCCCCTGGAAGTGTTCGACGGCGAAACGTACGTTCAGGAGCGCGCCATCAGGGCCGACGTCGCACTCGTGCACGCACACACGGCGGACACCGACGGGAACCTCATCTACCGCTACACGGCACGGAACTTCAACCCCGTGGTGGCCACCGCGGGCGCCGTGACCGTGGCGCAGGCGGAGGTCATAGTGGAGCCGGGCCAGCTGGACCCGAACCACATCGTCACGCCGGGCGTCTACATCCAGCGCCTGGTGCAGGCCAGCGCCCGGACCAAGGACATCGAGCAGCGCACCGTCCGGCCGCGCCCGGTCAGCGTCCCTGCCTGAAACTTCCCCCACCACCGAAGGAGAAACCCCATGGCCTGGACCAGGGATGAAATGGCTGCCATCGCGGCCGAAGAACTGAACGACGGCGACTACGTGAACCTGGGGATCGGCATCCCCACACTGGTGGCCAACAACCTGCCTGAAGGCGTCCGCGTGGTGCTGCAGAGCGAGAACGGGCTGCTTGGCATGGGACCGTTCCCGTACGACGGCGATGAAGATGCCGACCTGATCAACGCCGGAAAGCAGACAGTTACCCTACTCCCCGGTGGCAGCATCTTCGATTCCGCAACGTCCTTCGGGATGATCCGCGGGGGGCACGTGAAGGTGGCCATCCTCGGTGCCATGCAGGTGGCCGGCAACGGGGACCTGGCCAACTGGACCATCCCCGGCAAGATGGTCAAGGGCATGGGCGGCGCCATGGACCTGGTGGCCGGAACACCCCGCGTGGTGGTGCTGACCGAACATAACGCCAAGGACGGCAGCCCCAAGATCGTCAGGGAATGCAGCCTGCCGCTGACCGGGCTGGGGGTTGTGGACCGGATTGTCACGGACCTGGCGGTGTTTGATGTGGTGAGTGCCGCCGTCGGGCTGACCCTGACCCGGCTGGCCCCCGGCGTGACCGTGGAGGAGGTCCGGGGCAGGACGGAGGCGGAGTTCAGCACCGCCCTTTAAACCCAACTAGGTAGCAGTTGTTGCCCTTTAGAACGCGGGGACGTCAAGGGGTCGATGCAACACGTGCGGCTTATGCCGCGGTTTGTTCGAGTAGTTTAGCCATTCGGTTCGCTGGTGTGTCCAGGTCCAATGTGGGCCTGGGCCGCTGGTTGAGCATTTGGGCTATGTTGGCGAGGTCCTCGGCCGTATGGGTGCTTAGGTCTGTGCCTTTGGGGAACCAGTGACGAAGCAGCCTGTTGGTGTTTTCGTTCGTTCCGCGCTGCCATGGTGAATGCGGATCACACAGGTAAACCGGGGCATTGAGTTCCATCCGGATCCTGTCGAACTGGGCTATTTCCGTTCCACGGTCCCAGGTAATTGACCGGCGCAGGTGCTCGGGAAGAGCCCCCATTTCCCGTAGCATCGCCGCAGTAACGGACTCGGCAGTGTGATCGATGGGTAAATGCAGCAAGATCACGAACCGTGTGTTCCGTTCGACCAGGGTTCCTATCGCCGAGCCGGAGTCCTTGCCGATAATCAGGTCACCTTCCCAGTGGCCGGGTACTGCCCGGTCCGCGGCCTCGGCGGGGCGTTCACTGATCGTGAGTGCATCGCTGAAACGCTGCCGCTTCCCTCCGTCCCTGACTGATTCCCGGGACTTCCGGGCCTTGCGTTTGAGGCTGAGCATCGCAGTAAGGTCCTTGCGGAGCTGGCCCCGGGACTGGACATACAGGCACTGATAGATCGTCTCGTGGCTGATTTGCATGCTTCTATCATCAGGGTGCTCCTGCCGCAGCGTCTTGGCGATCAGCCAAGGACTCCACCCCTTCTTGAGCTTGGACTCGATCTCCTGTGCCAAGTCAGAGCAACGATCTTGAACGCCTTTGGCCGGCGGGCCTTGTGCAGGGCATTCTGCTGAGCCAACCGGGCCCGATACACACCATCCGGGCCGGTATTACGGCGCAGTTCCCGGCAGACCACCGAACGGTGCCGTCCCAACCCGGAAGCAATCTTCGTCTGAGAATCACCGGCCTTGATTCCTGCCTGAATCGAGATCCGCTCGTCCAAATTCAGCGGATGCCCAGGACCAGAGGGTCCCTCGCTACCCACAAGGACATCAATGCCACCCACACGGCCCCGGCTAAGGTTCATGCCCCCAGCCTGCCGCCACCACCTCGGGCCGGCCTCTCGTGACACTCCCACCACCAGACAAGCCGCAGACATCGACATCCCCGAAGCCACTAACTCAATCAAACGCTCCCGAACCACGCGCGGCACACAACGACCATCGACCACAACAACACCCCCTTCAGTAAGGTGTTGCAACGACCGATGGACTCCGCCCGCTCTAAACGGCAACAACTGCTACCCAGATGGGAAAGGCGGGGGTGTTACTTGAAGGCCTCCGCCGGAGGGTTCGCCACCACAGGAGCCAGGCCGGTGAAGCCCTCGCGCATGGCCGCGATTTCACGGATCCGGTTGCGGCAGGCGTACCAGCCGAACACCATCAGCACGCATGCGATGGCCGTGACCAGCATGGTGAGCGGGGAATCGATGAAGACCATCACCAGCACGCCCGCCAGGAACAGCAGCGAGAGGTAGCCGGTGTACGGTGCGCCGAACATCCGGAAGGACGGCCGCTTCAGGAAGCCCTTGTCCGCCCAGCGCTTGAGCTGGATCTGGCAGAGGACGATCGTTGCCCAGGTCATGATGATGCCCACCGAGGCCACGTTGAGCACGATCTCGAAGGCTTGCGCGGGAACCAGGTAGTTCAGCGGAACACCCAGCAGCGAGACGCCGGCGGTGATGGCGATGCCGCCGTAGGGCACGCCGGCCTTGTTCATCCGCGAGGCGAACCTCGGGGCCGAACCGTTGACGGACATGGAGCGCAGGATCCGGCCGGTGGAGTACAGGCCGGCGTTCAGGGAGGACAGCGCGGCGGTGAGGACCACCAGGTTCATGATGACGTCCACGCCCTGGATGCCGATGGATCCGAAGAACGTCACGAACGGGCTGACACCCTTCTCGTAGGACGTGTACGGCAGGAGCAGTGCCAGCAGGATGACGGAGCCAACGTAGAACACGGCGATGCGGAAGACCACGGAGTTGATGGCCTTGGGCATGATCTTTTCCGGGTTCTCCGTCTCGCCGGCGGCGGTGCCCACCAGTTCAATGGAGGCGTAGGCGAACAGCACACCCTGCATCAGGATGATCATGGGCAGCAGGCCGTTGGGGAAGATGCCGCCGTTGTCCGCGAGGAGGCTGAAGCCCACCTGCTGGCCGTCCACCGGGGTGCCGAAGATGACGAAGTAGGTTCCGACGACGAGGAAGACCACCAGCGCGGCAACCTTGATCAGGGCGAACCAGAATTCCATTTCGCCGAAGACCTTCACGGAGACCAGGTTCAGCGCCAGGACAACCAACAGGGCGATCAGGGCCCACGCCCACTGCGGTACGGCAGCCATCCAGGGGATGTAGTTGCCGAAGAAGTTCATGTAGAGCGCGGCCGCGGTGATGTCCACGATGGTGGTGGTGGCCCAGTTGATCCAGTAGAACCAGCCGGAGACAAAGGCGGCCTTCTCGCCGAAGAACTCACGGGCGTAGGAGACGAAGGAGCCCGACGACGGGCGGTGCAGTACCAGCTCGCCCAGCGCGCGCAGGATCAGGAACGCGAAGAAACCGCAGACGGCGTATGCAATAACCAGCGACGGGCCTGCGGCGTTGAGCCGGCCGCCGGCGCCCAGGAACAGGCCGGTGCCGATGGCGCCGCCAATGGCGATCATCTGGATCTGTCGGGGCTTGAGGTTCTTGTGGTAGCCCTTGTCCTCCGCGTGCAGCGCCGATTCGGTCGCGTGCGCCTGGGGCGGGACGGTGTGGTCCGTAATGGGTTGTGACATAAGGGGGTGTCCTTTAGAAGTCGTTGGTTGGGCCTGTCGAAGCCGGGGTGGTGGGGTTTCGGCAGGCTCAACCACCGGTTGGGGTTACTTGCTGAGGTTGGCCAGGCGCTCGGGGCTGAGGAGTTCCTGGAGCTGGGGTGCGGTGAGCAGCCCGTGTTCCAGGACCAGCTCGGCCACGCCCTTGCCGGTGGCCAGGGCTTCCTGTGCGATGGCCGTGGCGGTGGCGTAGCCCAGCTGGGGGTTCAGGGCTGTCACCAGGCCGATGGACTGTTCAACGGTAAGGCGGAGGTGTTCGGTGTTAGCGGTAATGCCGGTGACGCAGCGGGCCGTCAGGGTACGGCAGGCTGCCTCGAGGTGGCTGATGCTCTTGTGGAGGCTGTGGACAATGATCGGTTCGAAGGCGTTGAGCTGCAGCTGCCCGGCTTCGGCGGCCATGGTGATGGTGACGTCGTTGCCCACCACCTCGTAGGCCACCTGGGACACCACTTCGGGGATCACCGGGTTGATCTTGCCGGGCATGATCGAGGAGCCGGACTGCACTGCGGGCAGGTTGATCTCGCCCAGTCCGGCGCGCGGGCCGGAGGAGAGGAGGCGGAGGTCGTTGCAGATCTTGGAGAGCTTCACGGCAACGCGCTTGAGCACGCCGGAAAGGTGCACAAACGCGCCAACGTCCTGCGTGGCTTCAATGAGGTCGACGGCGGTGACCAGGGGCAGGCCGGTGATCTCGGCCAGGTGCCGGCAGGCTGCCTCCGCGTAGCCGGCGGGGGCGTTCAGGCCGGTGCCGATCGCGGTGGCGCCCAGGTTGATTTCGTGGATCAGCAGGTCGGCTTCGGCGAGGCGGAGCTTGTCTTCGCCGATGGTCACGGCGTAGGTGCCGAATTCCTGGCCCAGGGTCATGGGCACGGCGTCCTGGAGCTGGGTGCGGCCCATTTTGACGATGGTGCGGAACTCGACGGCCTTGGCAGCGAAGGCGTCCTCGAGTCCGGTGAGCGCGTCCAGGAGCTGGCGGGCGGCGAAGATGGTGCCCAGCTTCACGGCCGTGGGGTAGACGTCGTTGGTGGACTGGCTCAGGTTGACGTGGTCGTTCGGGTGCAGCCGGGAGTAGTCGCCCTTGGGGTGGCCCAGGATTTCCAGGGCCCGGTTGGCGATGACCTCGTTGGCGTTCATGTTGGAGGAGGTGCCGGCTCCGCCCTGGATCACGTCCACCACGAACTGGTCAGCGAGTTCGCCGTTCATGACGTCCTGGCAGGCCTGCTCAATGGCGTCGGCCCGTTCGGCGTCGAGCAGTCCGAGTTCGCGGTTGGTGCGCGCTGCGGCGAGTTTTACGGCGGCGAGGCCGCGGACCAGGTGCATGTTGCTGGACAGCGGCTGGCCGGTGATGGGGAAGTTTTCCACCGCCCGCAGCGTGTGGACGCCCCAGTAGGCTCCGGCCGGGATATCCCTGTCGCCCAGGAGGTCGTGCTCGGAGCGGGTGCCTGCGGAGGTTGTCTCCACAGCTGGCAGGTTGTTGTTCATCATGGTCCTAGCGGGCTTCGTTGACGGGCGTGGACAGGAAATCAAGGGCCTGGAAGGTGCCGACGTTCCGGCCGCCTCCCAGGACGGCGACGGTGGCGATCGGGGCCAGAACCGAGGTGTCGACGTCGAGCGCTTCCAGGGCGCGGACCGTGACGGGCATCCGGGCGCGGTCGCCGCCGTCGGAAATCTTGACGGCAACGGCGCGGCCGTCCGGCAGGCCCACCAGCTGGACGCCTTCGAAGCCGTCCTTGGCCACGAATCCGGGCGCCAGGCGCATCAGTTCGGTGACATCGCGGCGCTCGCCGGCCACCATTTCCGGGTGGCGGCTCATGGCCAGCCCGACGGCGGCTTCCGGGCCGGGTGCGGCGCCGTCAGTTGCCGTTCCGGCGTCTGCCGCTGCCTTGGCGATGGTGCCGAATGCTGTGGCCATGCCGCGCAGGGTGAGGGCGAACAGCGGCGTGCCGCAGCCGTCCGTACTGACGGTGGAGGACTGCTCGCCGGTGAGTTCGGCGACCGTGACTGCCACGAGCTGCTGCAGCGGGTGGCCGGGGTCGAGGTAGCCCTTGACCGGCCAGCCGTTGATTACGCAGGTGGCGGCCATGGAGGCGTGCTTGCCGGAGCAGTTCTGGGTGAGCCGGGTGGCCGGCCCGCCGTTGCGCAGCCATTCCTCGCGTTCTGCCACGCCGTAGGGCAGGTCCAGGCTGTTTTCCAGGGCGTCCGGCGTCAGGCCATGGAGTTCCAAGATGCGGCGGGAGCCGTTGATGTGGGCAGCGCTGCCGGAGTGGCTGGCGGCGGTGAGGGCCAGCAGGTCCGCGGGCAGGTCCAGCCCGGCGCGCACCATGGCGACGGCCTGCAGCGGCTTGAGCGAGGACCGCGGGTAGAACGGCGCAAAGGGATCGCCGGCAGCCAGGAGGGTGCCGCCGTCGTGATCAGTGGCGATCACGGAGCCGTAGTGGATGCTCTCGGCAAGGCCGTCCCGGACGGCGACGGCCAGCGGTGCGTGCTGCGGAAGCTGCTGGTTGGGGCGTGCGGGCAGGACGGCGGGCGCAGGGGATGGCATGGGTTCCTCAGGGGTGGTCAAGGAGGGCGGGTCCGCTTGTGGCGGGTGTTCTTGCGGGGCTAACGGTCCAGGATGGAGTCGACGGCGGCGCCGACGGCTTCGAGGTGGTCCGCCATGGCTGCGGCGGCGGCTTCCGGGTTGCCGGCTTCGATCGCGGCGAGGATCTTCTGGTGCTCAATGTCTGAGGCATGCTGGCGGTCTGCCACCATGTTCAGGGTTTCGGACTGGTGGGCCAGGGCGTCCCGGATGTCTGCCACAACACTGGAGAAGACGCGGTTGCCGCTGGCCCGGGCGATGGTGACGTGGAAGCTGGAATCGAGGGTTACCCAGGATTCCGGATCGGTTTCGTGGAGCATGGCCTGGGCGAGGTCCCTGAGTTCCTGGAGGTCTTCATCGCTCCTGCGGAGGGCTGCGAGGGCCGCGGCCGGGATCTCGATGTGTGGCCGGGCTTCGGTGAGGTCGCGGGCTGAGTACTGGCCGAGTGAGAGATCGTTGGCCACCTTGTTGGCGACGACGAATGTTCCCTTGCCTGTTTTGGTGACAGTCAGGCCAAGGGCGGTGCAGGAGCGGAGAGCCTCCCGGATCACGGAGCGGCTCACCCCGTACTGCGCAGCCAGTGCTGCCTCGGAGCTCAGTTTGGCGCCTACCTCCACCCGGCCGGACTCGATGTCCTGGCGGACGGCGTTGAACACTGCCTCGGCGGCACTGAGCCGGCTGAGCGGCGTTGTGCTGGGACCGGCAGGCTGTCCTGCTGTCCGGCTGTCTGACAGGTTCACGGTTAAGAATATGGCACGGGTCACAGGGGCGTGTCAATTGGGCCTGGACTGCACCGGGATCAGGCCAATTGATCCAATCGTTCCCAAAACGCCTCGCGCAGGGAACGGCGGACTCCTTGGAAGTCTGTGTTGTACTCACCCATGCGCTGGGCACAGTCCTTGAGAAGGGTCCGGTCGATTTCAGGCGGCAGAATAGGGCGGTCGGCGAGGACGTCATTGAGCTGCTTTTGGGTGACCGTTCCGAACCAGCTGGCGGCCACCCTTTCGCCCACTTCGTGGGCCATGGTGATGAGGTTCTTGTCGCTGCCAGCAGTGAAGTCCGATCCCGCCCTGTCGGAGCTGTAGACCAGTTCGGAGGCGGTTTCCGGCAGGCGGACCGGGGCGTGCGGGCGGGCACCGAGCGACGGCGGAGCAGGCTTGGCCGTGAGGATCGCCGCCGGAGCGCCTGGAGCGCCCGGGGCGGACGGGACAGGGGCGTGTTGGACGCTGGGGCGCGGGGTCATGGATTGTTTGGTGAAGCATTCGTTGATGAGTTCCCTGGAAAGGGCAAGGATGCTGTCCACCTGAAGTGCCAGGTGCTCGGCCACGGAAACGACGCCCAAGCGGTGATCCGGATTTTCCATGCCGACCAGGACCACTTTCATACCGAGGTCCTGGGCCACTTCAACGGCCTCAGCGAGGTCGTCGTCGCCGGAGACCAGGTAGGCCACCTTGGCGGCCTGGTTGCGGGCCACCCCCACCAGGTCCAGTCCCAGGCGGAGGTCCACACCCTTTTGTTCGCCGTTGAAGGAGATGCGTCCCAAGCGGACCTTGACGTCGGGGATCAGTCCGATTTGTTTGTGCTGGTCTGAGAAGACGCCGTTGGGTGAGGCGTCGTACCAGTAAACCCGCAGTACGTCATCCAGCCCGGCGTGCTCTGCCGTGAGGTCAAGGATTCCCTTTATGAGGCTGCGATAGTGCACCTGGAACGCTGATCTCAGGGAGGTGCCTGCGACGGCGGTGCCGCCTACCGCAAGCAGATAACCAGCATCGACGAATATCGCACTCCGGGCAGCCATCCTCTGATGCTATAGGTGTTGACGGCAACGGCCGTTAGCTGACGCGTGCGTGGCCTTCAATTGAACTCAGGATGCTGAAAAGCTGGCGTTCGGGGTTCCCTAGTTTCCGTAGTGATACCGGCAGGCGGCAACTCGGATTTCGACTCCGCCCTCAGCTTCGACGAACTTGTAGATCAGCCGGTGCTCATCGGTGATCCGACGGGACCAATAGCCGTGGAATCCATGTTTCAGGGGTTCGGGTTTGCCGGTTCCCTCGTTGCCGTTCCGGGCGATGTCCTTGATCAGGCTGTTGATTCGCTTGAGTGTCTTTCTGTCTTGGGACTGCCACCACTCGTAGTCCTCCCAGGCGGATTCATCCCAGACGATTTTCATTCAGCGAGGTCCCGGGCGGTTCCGGCGCCGGCCTCCAGGCGTTCTATCGACGTCAGGATCCTGCGGGCATTTGCGGGGCTGCGCAAGAGGTACGCGGTCTCCCGCAGCGATTCGTAGTCATCCCGCGAAACCATGACGACGTCTTCCTTGCCGGGCCGCGTAATGACAACTTCTTCGCGGTCGTTCGTAACGGCGTCCAGGGTCTCCTTATAACGGGCCCGGGACTCGGAGTAGCTCAATGTACGCATTTGGGACTCCTTGTGTGGCGTACAGAATATTGTACTCCTGGTGTACGGCCATGGAGCGGCCTTCCGGTAGCCTCGAAGGGATCCCATTTCCCAGCCGAGGACTTCCATGTCGCCCCGCACGCTCTTCCGTACCTTTGCCATCGCCGAAGCCATCACCTGGACCTTGCTGCTGATCGGCATGTTCCTGAAGTACGTCACCAAAACGACGGATGTGGCAGTCTCCATCGGCGGCGGCATCCACGGCTTCGTGTTCCTCTGCTACGCCGTGGTGGCCAGCTTCGTATGGCTGAACCAGAAGTGGCCTGCTCGAGTCGGCGCCGTGGCACTGATCGCCACCGTCATTCCCTACGCCACCGTTCCCGTGGAGCGCCGGTTGGACCGCAACGGAATGCTCGACGGCGGCTGGCGGCTGGGTGCCGGCGGTGAGCAGCCGCGCGGGGTGCTGGAGAAGGTCCAGGCCTGGGTCCTCCGGAAGCCCTTGGTGGCCGGGGCAACCGCGCTTGTTGCCGTCGCCGTCGTCTTCGGCGTGCTGCTGGTGGCAGGCCCGCCCGGCACCTGGTTCGCGTAGCCGCTCCCACAAGTACCAGGTATAGATCCCCGCCTAATGGAGATATCCCCGGCGTGTACGACGGGGATACGTCCACTAGCCGGGGATTTTCACTCGCAACCCGGCACGCAACGCCTGCCCGGTCGATTTATCCCGCCGGCGGCCGGTAGACGAACCGCCACAACACCGGCAGCAGGGCAAGGAACGCCAGGCCGCTGGCTCCCACAAGCAGGTAGCCCACCCGCGAGTGGTCGCCGCCGCCAATGGCGAACGTGTCCGCCAGGCCCATGCCAAAGGGGAACGACGCCCAAAAGTATGCCGGACCAGCCAGCGCAAGCAGGGTCAGGTATACAGCCAGGATGAGCGACGGCGGGTCCGTTTTCCGCCGCCAGAAAACCACGGCGGCCGTCAGCCCCAGGCCAATCCCCATCACCCCGAACGCAGCCACCACACCAAGGCCCATCGTCTCCGATGCGGCCTCCACCTGCCGGTAGATCTCCGACAGCTCCAGAGCCGGCATGGCCGCGCTCGGATTCCACACCAGGATGGTCAGCACCCCCAGCACCGCATAAAGAACGACCGCTGCCAGGCCTGCAAGATTAATGAACTGCGCTGACGTGCTCATGGTTTCCCCCCAAGGTTTCCGGCAGTCTACGGCACCCGGGGGGCAAGGGAGAGCGCCAGGGACAGTCGCGGGGACAGCCGCAGGGTCCGCCCAGGAACAGCGCAAGCGGGCGGCAGCTCCGGCGTCGTACAGGTATTCCTTGGCCAGGTGCGCAATAATCGGAACTAGGCCAATCACGTCCCGCAGATCGAACCTCTGGAGCAGTCCATGCCTGACCCGGTTATCAGCAGCATCGACAAGACCCGGCTGGAAGCTGGCTACCTAAGTGTCACGGAGCTGCTGGAGATGGCGCACCAGAACACGTTCCTGGACCCGTTCTCCATCCTGATCTCCCGGAACGTCATCCTGGGCGAGGGCAACACCTTCCACCCGAACGTGCTGGTGTCCTGCCGGCAGGGGCAGTGCTTCATCGGCAGCGGGAACACGTTCCACGCCGGAACCACGGTAATGGTCGACGCCGGCGGGATGGTTTTGATGGGAAGTAACTGCACGCTGGGGCCCGGCGGAGTGCTCCTGCTCGCGGACCAGCGCAACTCCCGGCTGGTGGTGGAGGACGCCGTGCGCGTCCTGGGCGGCGTCTCCCTGTCCGGAAGCAACGTCCTGCAGCACGGCTCGGAGATCCTGCCCGGCGATACGGCCGGAGCGGTGCTCTAAAGTACCGGCGCCCTAAAGAAACCAGTGCCCTAAAGGTGCTGGATGCCCGCCCGCTGCATGGCGTCGCGGTAGATCTCCACGCTCTTGTTCAGGAGTTCCTCCTGCTTGGCCTCGGACACCGCGAACGCGCGGCCGCCCAGGGCGCTGGCTTTGTACACCTTGATGCCGCTGTTCTTCAGTGACGAGTGGTAGGTCTTCTCGAAGAGGGTGAGGAAGGATGAGGCGTCAGTGCCGTGCGCAATGATCGCGGAAACACGCGAGTTGATCTTCAGGAACTGGCGGAACGGACGCAGCCCGTCGGTCTTTTCCTGGACGTTCAACGCGGTGGGCAGGTCCGGATCACGGACCCACGGGTAGGCGTGCCACGGCATCACATAGCGGGGGTCAAGCTCGGCGGTTTCGTAGATGCTGGTGGCCCGGCGCGCGGCGTCGTCGTCATTGAAATGGGAGACAAACCCTGACAGGGTCCCCCGGCCCGGGCTGACCTGCAGGCTCACAATCCGGCACTCATCCTCGTCATGGATGGGATCCACGTACGGAACAACGGAACCGGGCTTGCGTGCCATGAGCTCGTCGCAGAGCTGGGTCACCGCCGCAATATTCGGTTCCTGCAGCAGGGTTTTCTTTTCGTCCCAGTCAATTGTCATGGTCTCTCCCTCAGCAGCACGGGCGTCCAGAATCAGGCGTCTCCTGCAACTCTACGCTTCCGCGTTCCCCATCCGCATTGCGCGTACGATTCTTGAAGCCGGCAGCAGGAAACCCCGGCCGACTCTTTGGACGCCCCGCATGGAAGGCCAGCATGGACAGCGCCGCAGTCAGCAGGACAACGCTCAAGGCTGACGGCTTTGCCGGGTTCCGGCCCATTGGAAGCGTGGATATCATGCGGATTCCGCAAGGCACCGGGCTGTTTGCGGTGCTCCGCCCGGACGGCTTTGTGCCGCGTCACCTGAAGAAGAGCACCGCGGGCGTCTTCAAGAAAAAGGACCCCTCCGTGCCCGTCGCCGCGCTTGAGGCCGAGTGGGTGGACGCGGCGGATGTCCTTTACATCGGCAAAGCAGGGCCGGGGAGCAAGGGAAACCGCGGGCTGCGCCGGCAGATCCAGGAATTTATGGACTTCGGCAAAGGGAAACCGCCGGGCCACTGGGACGGCCGGCTGGTGTGGCAACTGGCTGGTCCGGAGGCCCTGCTGATTGCCTGGAAAGAGCTGCCCGCTGAAGAGCTGGGAGCCGCCGAGGCCAGGTATCACGCCGAATTCGTGGCCGCGCATGGCCGACTGCCGTTCGCCAACCTGGTCCAGGCCCGCGCGCGGAAATAACCGCGCGGAAATAACTACGGCAGGCCGCCGTCGAACGTCCATCTGCCGCCGAGCATGGTGCCGGCCACCGGCATGGTGGCGACGTCCGCGTCCGGGGTGGTGAGCGGATCGGCGTCGAGAATCACAAGATCCGCAGGATCCCCGACGCCGATGCTGCCGCGGCCCCGTGCCGACGCCGCCAGCGCCTGCACACGGGTAATGGCTTCCTCCGGGTGCCATGGTGCACGGCCGTCATTCCGGGCGCGGGTTGTTGCTGCAGAGATGGCGGCCCAGGGATCCAGCGGGGCCACCGGGGCGTCCGAGCCGAGGGCCAGTGCGGCGCCGGCATCCAGCAGCGAGCGCAGCGGAAAGGCCCGGTCCGTGCGGCCGTTCCAGTTCGATTCCGCCGCGTCACGATCATCCAGGGCGTGCACCGGCTGGACGCTGGCCGTCACCCCGAGGGCGGCGAACCGCGGCAGGTCCTCGCGGCGGACAAACTGGGCGTGCTCAATCCGGCCGCGCACGCCCACCTGCTCAAAGGCGTCCAGGGCCACCTGGTTGGCGGCGTCACCAATCGCGTGGACCGCTGGCAGGAACTTCCACTCGCGGGCCCGCTCCAGCAACGCCACCAGCTCGTCTTCGCTGACGGTCAACAGGCCGTGGCCGCCGTGCGGATAGGGGTCCACGCAGTACGCGGTGCGGGTGTTCAGTGAACCGTCAATGAGCACTTTCAGCGGCCCCACCCGCAGGAGCCCGTTGCCGCCGTCGATCTCCTGCCCGCTCCGCATCCCGTCCCGCTGTGCCCGCTCCAGGTCCTCCGGATACACACCGGCATCAACCCGGAGCGCGTCAAAACCCGCGCCGATCCTGCGCAGCCACGGGTCCCGGTTCCACGTCATCTCGAAATCGACCACGCCCACCACCCCGCGCGCGGCGGCTGCCCGTGCTGCGTCCTGCACCCAGCCGTCGATCACCGAATCCGGGAGCCGGCCCAGCTCGCGGGTCAGGATGAAGGCCGGTTCCTCGCGGAGCAGTCCGGTGGCATCCACCTGCGCGCCGTACTTTCCAGCAGCCGCGCTATTGAGCCAGACGCAGTGCAGGTCGTGGCTGATCAGGGCGGTGGGCTGGTGGCCGGTTTCGGCGTCGAGCATTTCCAGGGTGGGAAGATCGGCCCACAGTGCATCCCGGAAGCCGACCCCCACCGTGGTGATTTCGGTCCCGGATGAAGAACCGGACCCGACGGCGGCACCCACTGCGGCGGCTGCCTCCCGGGCGGATGCTGCGCCGGAAAGGTCAATCCTGTTCGCAGCCAGGGCCCACTGGGTCAGGTGTACATGCTCGTCCCACAGCCCGGGGATCACATGCCGGCCGCCCAGGTTGACGGACTCAACGTTGACCCGGCCGCCGGCGGTCAAGCCAGGGCTGATCGCCGCCACCACGCCGTCGCGGGTCTCCAGTTGCCACAGGCCCGTGCGGCCCGGCAACCGTGCCCCGGTGAGCAGCAGCCGCTTCATTCGGCGCTGCCCCGCAAACGCTCCATCTCGCGGCGGTCCTTTTTGGTGGGCCGGCCTGCACCGCGGTCGCGCTGCGGCAGTCCCAGCGCCGGAGCGATGGGGCGCGGGGGAGTGTGGTCCGTGAAGCAGTGCGAGGCGGCCTCGGCACCCACACGCTTGGCAATCAGCCGCCGGACTTCCAGGATCCGTTCGTAGCCGGACATCTTCACCGTGACGGTGTCTCCCGTGACCAGCGTGGCGGACGCCTTGGCCGGGCTGCCATTCAGGCGCACATGGCCGGCCCGGCACGCAGCCGTGGACGCCGATCGCGTCTTGTAGGCGCGGATGGCCCACAACCACGCATCGATGCGGACACTGGCGGGGGAGGAAGGAAGGCTGGTCATGGTTGGCACCGAGTATACGTCGCGAACGTCCGGCCCTTGCCAGCCCGCCGCCGCAGGAACATAGTGAAAGGAACCTATCGGTCAAGGGAGCCCGGGATGGACACCACTGGTTCAGCGAACAGTTATGCGAACGGCCTTGCCGCCGGCGGCGCAGTCGGGCCTGGCCAGGAACGGCTCCTGGAGGGCAAAACCGCGCTGATCTACGGCGCAGGCGGCAACATCGGCGGGGCAGTCGCGCGGGGATTCGCGGCCCGGGGCGCCGCCGTTTACCTGGCGGGCCGGCACCAGAAACCGCTCGACGTCGTAGCGAAGGATATTGCCGACGCCGGCGCCACTGCCGAAACCGCGGTGGTCGATGCCCTGGACGAGGAAGCGGTGGACGCCTTTACGGAGAAAGTGGTGAAGTCCGCCAAACGGATCGACGTCGTCTTCAACGCCATCTCCTACGGCGAAGTCCAGCAGCCCTTGATGGACATCTCCGCCGACGATTTCACCCGGCCCATCGCCACCGCGGCCCGCACCCACTTCCTCACCACGCGCGCGGCCGCACGGCAGATGCTCAGGCAACGCTCCGGCGTCGTACTGATGTTTGGCGGTTCCGGGCCGCAGACCCAGGCCGGGATGGGCGGCTTCAAGATCGCCCTGGACACCATGGAGGGCCTGCGCCGCCAATGGGCCCTGGAGCTGGGGAAGCAGGGGATCCGCGTGGTGACCATGGTGACGGGCGGGATTGTGGAGACCATTCCCTGGCAGGAAGAAGGCCGGGAGGAAATTGTCCGCGAGATCGGCCGCAGCGCCCACCTGAACACCACGGCCACGCTGGAGGACGTGGGGACGGTGGCGGCCTGGATTGCCTCGGACCAGGCCCGCGTGATCACGGACGCCACCATCAACATCTCGGCCGGCGCGATCGTGGACTACTAATCGTGGACTACTAGAGGAAAGCCCCTACTCCACGGTCACGCTCAGCCGCTGCACCACGTTGTTGCTCATCCCCTGGTAGTTCCAGTTCTGTTCCAGCGGCTGTGATGCGCCGGTGGAGTCGGTGGCGCGGCAGGCCAGCATGTGGGATCCGGAGTCGGCTACCCACGGAAGCGTCCACTTGCACCAGGCGAACGGGCCGGCCGGTTGCTCCAAGTGTGCCGGCACCCACTTGCCGTCAATGGAAACCTCGACGCCGGTCACCGCGCCTTCGCCGGACCACGCACGGCCCTGCAGCATCACCGGTCCGTGCCGGAGGAAACGGGTGCGTGTGAAGAAGTCCGGGATGCCCGGCGGAACCATCAGCGAACGTACCCTGATCCGCGAAACGGGGGTGCCGCCGTCGTCCGCGTCGTCCTGGTAGCGGTAGGCCACCTGCTGCTGGTACCCGGCAAACGGCGCGGCCACCACCTCGATGGATTGCAGCCACTTCACGCTGGCCATCCCGTACCAGCCGGGCACCACCAGGCGGAGCGGGAAGCCGTGCTGGGGCGGGAGGTCGTTGCCGTTCATGCGGTAGGCCAGGACCACGTCCGGGCGCAGGGCCTCGCGGATAGGCAGGCTGCGCGCGTAGTGCTGCTGCACGCCGCCCTGGATTCCGGCGTCGGCTCCGGTGAACACCACCTCCACCGCCTCGGGCCGCACCCCGGCTTTGGCCAGCACCCAGGCCAGCGGCACCCCGGACCATTCGGCCGTTCCCACCGCTTCCAGGACCCACGGCTGGCTGAGGGGCCGCGGGGACAACAGTGACCGGCCGTTGCCCGCGCATTCCAGGGTGACCGGAACGGTGATCTCCGGGTACTTCCTGAGCGCGGCGAGGCTCAGTTCCAGGGAACGCTCGACGGCGCCGTGTATGCGCAGGTGCCACGGGTCCGGGCCGGCGAACTGGATGTCGAAGTGGGTGAGGACGTAGTGGAGACCGGGAGGCGTGATGTCCTGGCTCAACGCCTCAAGCGGCAGGGAGTGGTTGCGGGCGGCCAGCTGGAGTTCCTCCTGGGTCAGGGCCCCGTAGGTGGGCTGGCCGGGATGCCCGGAAGTGCTGGTGCGGCGTCTGGAGATCTGTTTGGTCATGGCCGTGCGATTCTTCTGATGAGGCTCTGCGGGGCTGGCGTCCCACCTTCTTTTCAGGTTTACGCCGCCCCGGCAGAGCCGTCAACAGGCACTGCCGGGCAGAACACCCCTACAGCTGCGGCCGTTCCAGGAACTCTTCCAGGCTCAGCGGATTACGGCCCGTCAGCCCGTAGACGTCAGGTGAAATTCCGGACATTTCCCCGGCAGCAATGGCCGTGTAGGTGCTCACCCAGGCGTCCAGCTGCCAGTCCGGCGCCCCATAGGAAGCCCGCGACGCATACGCTTCCTCCACCGTCTCCGGGTGATAGGTGACGGTCCGGCCGGTGCGTGCGGTGATGATCCCGGCCGCCTGGCCCAGCGTGAATTCCTCCGGGCCCGTCAGGTTGTAGGTCTTGCCGGCGTGCACGTCCGGATCGCGGAGCACGGCGGCGGCGCACCGGGAAACGTCCTCCCTGGCCACAGCGGACAGCAGGCCATCGCCGGCGGGCCCGCGGATTACGCCGTCCGTGCCAGCCAGATGCGGCAGGAAGTCCACATAGAAGTTGTCCCTCAGGAACGTGTACGCCATGCCGGAGGCCTTGATGTGCTCCTCCGTGGCGTGGTGGTCCCGCGCCAGGGTGAAGGTGGCATCCGGTGCCGCGCCGTAGAAGGACGTGTAGACAATATGCTTCACGCCGGCGGCCGCGGCGGCATCCACAAACGCGAAGTGCTGCTGCCGACGGTCCTCGGCTTCGGCCGCGGAGACCATCAGCAGCGTCTGCACACCGTCCAGGGCGGCGGCCGAGGCAGCGCCGTCCCCGTAGGAGGCAACCACGACGGCGGCACCTGGCAGTTCCGGGGCGCGCGCCGGGTTCCGCACCACCAGGCGCAAGGAGGTGCCGGCGTCGGACAGTTCCCGGGCCACACCTCCGCCGATGCTTCCGGTGGCACCGGTGATGGCAAGGGCCGGCAGTTCAGTCACGGTGTTCCTACTCCCTGGTGGCCGGTGACTTGGTCTGGGCGGGATCGCGCTCGGCCAGTGCGCCGATGGCGTCGTCGATGCGCTTCATCAGCGCGGGTTCAAGCACCACCCCGGCAGCTGCCGCGTTGTCCGCCACCTGCTCCGGCCGGGAGGCGCCCATAATGGCCGAGGCCACGTTCTTGTTCTGCAGCACCCAGGCGATGGACAGCTGGGCCATGGTGAGGCCGGCGTCATCGGCAATAGGTTTGAGGGCCTGGACCCCGGTGAGGACGTCGTCCCGCATCCAGCGGCTGATCATCTTGGCGCCGCCCTTGTCGTCAGTTGCGCGGCTGCCCTCCGGTGCTGGTTGACCGGGCAGGTATTTTCCGCTGAGCACGCCCTGGGCCATGGGCGACCACACGATCTGTGAGAGACCCAGTTCTTCGGACGCCGGAACCACCTCGGCCTCGATCACGCGCCACAGCATGGAGTACTGCGGCTGGTTGGAGATCAGCTGGAAGCCCAGCTCCTTGGCCAGGGCGTGGCCCTCTCGGATCTGGTCCGCCGTCCATTCGCTGACACCGATGTACAGGGCTTTGCCGGCCCGGACGATGTCCGCGAACGCCTGCATGGTCTCTTCCAGGGGCGTCTCGAAGTCGTAGCGGTGGGCCTGGTAGAGGTCCACATAGTCGGTCTGCAGCCGGGAGAGGGAGCCGTTGATGGACTCCATGATGTGTTTGCGGGACAGGCCCTGATCGTTGTGGCCCCTGGGCCCGGTAGCCCCGTAAACCTTGGTGAAGATCTCCAGGGATTCGCGCCGTTCACCCTTCAATGCCTCGCCCAGCACGGTTTCCGCCATGGTGTTGGCGTACACATCCGCGGTGTCGAAGGTGCTGATGCCGGCGTCGAGCGCTGCCCTTACGCATTGGGTGGCCACGTCGTTTTCCACCTGCGACCCGTGGGTCAGCCAGTTGCCGAACGTGATTTCTGAGATCTTGAGTCCGCTGTTGCCAAGGTATCTGAAGTCCATGGGCTTTACGCTAGCGGAGTTGCCTTGCGACGGTAAGTGCCTGAAGCGGGCTCAGCCGGCCTTGCGCTGGGCTTTGGAGATCTGCTCCACCAGCGGCGGCGTGCCGCTCCGGGCGGCCAGCGACCCCGTGCCTGCCTTGACCAGCCCGGCCGGAATGTATGGCTTCTTGAAGGACTGCGGAACGGGGTCGGGCTTGGCAGCCGATGCCGGTTTCTCCAAAGCGGACTCCACCAGCGGCGCCACCTTGGAAAGTTCCTGCGCCGGAACTTCCGGATCGGGAAGGTCGCGGACAGTGGTGCGCACAGCAGGCTTTTTGGCCTTCTCGCGTTCGGCGGCGCGGGCATCCGCCGCGGCCACGGCGGCGGCCCAGTCGTCAGCCAGTGCTGCCGGTTCGGATTTGGCGGCGTTCAGCAGGGGGTGATGTTCGACGGCGGAGCGGACGTTGGTCTTGACCGCTGCGGGTTTGAGGAGGGAACCCCAGTCCTTCGCCGGCTTGCGCTTCTTCGGCTCCTTGGCTGGCGCGTTGGCCGGTGATGCCGTGCCCGCGGCTGCCGTCTGTTCCGTGCCCGTTCCTTCGGGTTCCATGATGGACGCCGGTGCTGATACATGCACCACGGGGATGGTGTCGCTGTGCGGGAAGCGGCCCACCAGCGCCATGGCGATCACTGCAACCAGCTTGCCGATCCCGGCGATCAGCAGCGTGATCACGAACATCACGAACATGACCAGGAACATCACAAAACCCAGGCCCACCGTACCCAGGAAGGTGAGGTTGAGCGTCAGTGTTGTGGGGTCTCCCATGTCATGCCTCCGATCCGCCGTGTGCCTGCGTGCTGTCTTGTCCGTGGAGGCTGCGGAGACCTTGAGGCCCGCACTCCAAGGGGAGGCATCAGCCGTTCCCCCTCTTTACCCTACGGATTTTTCCCGGCCGTTGTAGCCTTGGCACGGGTCCTGCCCCGGTTGTTTCTAAGCTGTTACCGGATATGACAAGGCACCCTGGCTTAGTTTCGGAACCCGCTGTGAACGCTGAATTGAGATGAATTCCATGACCCCGCCGGCCGACGTCGAACGTTCCTGCCCCTGCCTCTCCGGCGAGCAATATGCCCACTGCTGCGGGCGATTCCACCGTGGCGACGCGGACGCGCCCACCGCCGAAGCGCTGATGCGTTCCCGCTACAGCGCGTTTGCGGTGGGCGATGCCGGGTACCTGCTGCGGACGTGGCATCCGGACACCAGGCCTGCAGAGCTGGAGCTTGACGAGGGCATTGAATGGCGGCGGCTGGATATCCTGTCCAGCCGCCGCGGTGGGCCCTTGGATTCGGAAGGCACCGTGGAGTTCAAGGCCTGGTTCAGGCACGGCTCCGAGCGCGGGACCCATCACGAAACCAGCAGCTTCCAGCGCATCGACCGCCGCTGGTACTACCTCGACGCCGTCCGTCTGCACTAGCTGCCAAACAGCCTAGACGTCCCGCCGTTCGTCCCGGGTCCTGCCATCACGCAGCCGGCCGTCGTCCCGGGGTTCGTCGTTGCGGATGCCGTCAGTGCGCCGGTCATCCCGGACACCGTCGTTCCGGATGTCCTGGTCCCGGAGCCGTTCGTCCCGGACCCGGTCGTTCCGGACGTCCCCGTCCCGGACCCGGTCATCGCGCAGTTGTTTGTCGCGGAGCCGGTCCTCGCGGAGACGTTCCTCCCGGCGTTCCGCGGCTGAGATTCGGTCCTCCTCGGCACGGTCGTCCGCGTAGCGGTCCTCGTCCCGGATGCGGTCGTCCCGCCGGTCGTCAACGTACCGGTCGTCAACGTAGCCGTCGCGTCGGTCGTCCACGTAGCCGTCGCGCCGATCATCGACGTAGCCGGCGTCCGTGGCGTAGGCGCCTTCGAAGCCTGCCCGGTCCACGTTCCGGTGGAACCGCATGCCGGCAAGGCCGCCCAGGACTGCTCCCACAAGGGCCACCAGTGCCACCACTATGGCGGCGATGATGCCGGTGGTGGTGAGCTGGCCTTCGTTAACGGGGATGCGCGGGAAGCTGTTCAGCTGCGCGAAGACGTTGAACCGTTCGCCTGCCAGGATGCCCAGGAGGGCCACGATGATCGCCATGATGATGGCCCAGAGCCACACCATAACGCCCTGTTTGGCGCCGTTGAACCTGGCCATCCGGCCTGCCACGTACCCACCGCAGTAGTAGCTCACGAACAGGATCACCAGCAGGGCGATGATGCCGACTATGCCAACTGGGCCTTGGGTTGCCTGATTAACGGCCTCGTTGACGTCGGTGTTGGTGGACAGCCCGACGGCGGTTCCGGCCGCTGCGACGAATGCTGTCAGGAGGACGGCCATTCCGGTTGCCGTCAGCCATCCGAAGAAGGCCGAACCTACCTTGATGCCGCCGTACTGTTCTTTTTCGCGGGCCACAACCGCCTGGCGGTCGCCCGGATCTGCTGTGCTCATGGTTCCACCTAACCACCGCACCAGCTAGATAGCAAGCGTGCTTAGTATTTGGTGGAGGGAGGGTTTCAGCTGTTCAGGCGGTATTTGCGGTGCAGGTTCTCCCGCTGTGAGGGGCCGGGGGTGGCGTCAGCGATCCACGGCCCGGTGCCCTCGGACTGGTCCAGGATGCCTGCTTCCAGCCACTCGTAATCGCCGGCCAGCACCTTCGCGGTCAGGGCGCGGTCGCCGTCGTCGGTATTGCGCCACAGCTGCTCGAAGTATTCGTCCACCCTGAGGCGTGCCTGGTCACAGTAAGCCTCGGCCAGCTCGAAGGCTGAGGCGCCGCGCTCGGGGGAAGTCCGCAGCAGCATTTCGGCCCGGGAACAGCAGGCGGCCATGGCAAACAGCTCGGCGCCGATGTCCACGATCCTGCCCAGGAACGCCTGCTTGAACTCCAGCTTGGCCTGCCAGCGGCCCATTCCGTAGAAGGTCTGCCGCGCCAGTTTCCGCGACGCCCGTTCCACGTACCGCAGCTGCTTCGCCAGCCGGCCGAACTCTGCGTAGGAACGCGGGTCCATTCCGGGGCCGGCCACCAGCTTGGGCAGCCAGCGGGCATAAAACCCGGAAGCGTCGACGGCGGCACGCGCCTTGTCCTGCAGGCTCGCATCCGCAGAGGCCAGGTCTCCCGCTGCCGCGAGGTGGGCGTCCACGGCTTCGCGGGCAATCAGGAGGCGCATGATTTCGGAGGAGCCTTCGAAGATCCTGTTGATCCGCAGGTCCCGCAGCTGCTGTTCGGCAGGAACCGCGCGCTCGCCCCGTGCCCGTAGGGATTCGGCGGTTTCGAAGCCGCGGCCGCCGCGGATCTGCACCAGTTCATCGGCAACCCGGCAGCTCAGTTCCGTGGACCAGAGCTTGGCCAGGGCGGCCTCGATCCGGACGTCCTTCTGACCGGCGTCGGCCAGCTCGGCGGAGAGTTCAAAGACGGCGTCCAGCGCAAAGGCCGTGGCCGCGATGAAGGAGATCTTTTTGCCCACGGCCTCGTGCTTGCCCACCGGGCGGCCCCATTGGGTGCGGGCGTTGGACCACTCGCGCGCAATCTTCAGGCTCCACCGGCCGGACGCCAAGCACAGTGCCGGAATGGACAGCCTGCCCGTGTTCAGCGTGGTGAGGGCGATTTTCAGGCCCTGCCCCTCGCGGCCCAGCCGGTTCGCGGCCGGCACGCGGACCTGGTGGAAACGCGTCACGCCGTTTTCGATCCCGCGCAGCCCCATAAAGGTGTTCCGGTTTTCCACGGTGATGCCGGGGGAGTCCATCTCCACCACAAAAGCGGAGATCCCTCCCTTGTGCTGCGTGCCGTCCGCGTCGGTATGGGCCGGCGCCACGGCCATCACCACCACCAGTTCGGCGATCACACCGTTGGTGGTCCAAAGTTTCACGCCGTCCAGAAGGTACGCATCGCCGTCGTCAGTGGGAACGGCAGTGGCGCCGAGGCGCGCGGGGTCACTGCCGACGTCGGGCTCCGTGAGCAGGAAAGCCGTGATGGCCCCCGCAGCGCACCGCGGCAGGTACTCCTTCTTCTGTTCCTCCGTGCCGAAGACCTTGACCGGCTCCGGGACGCCGATGGACTGGTGCGCGGAGAGCAGCGCACCCAGGCTGGGATGCACCGAGCCCAGGAGGGCCAGGGCGCGGCCGTAGTACACCAGGGACAGGCCCAGGCCGCCGTACTCGCGCGGGATTTTCACACCAAAGACGCCCAGCTCCGCGAGGCCCTTGAGGTATTCGTCCGGGATCCTTGCGTCCGCCTCGATCCGGCTTCCGGACATGGTCCTGCAGAAAGCGGTGAGGCCCTCCATAAACGCTTCGCCCCGCTCCACGTCATCGGCACGGGCCTGCGGCCAGGGGTGGATCAGGGAGAGATCGAAGTTGCCCAGGTACAGGCCCTTGGCGAAGCTTGGCCGGTCCCAGTTGGATTCCCGGGCGGCCTCCGCGACGGCGCGGGCCTGCTGTTCGGTTACCTCGTGGCCCAGTTCCTGGGGCGGCACGGGGGTATCGGATGCCGGGCTGTCAGTCAATGCTGCAGTGGAGTCAGTAGCGGAGCTCACGGGTATCTCCTCCGACCGGTGTTACCGGTTCAGGCCGCGGGTCCGCCTCGGGTAGGGAACCCTTCAGCTGTCCTTCAATGCTACCCGCGAGTAGCTACCTGTGCCAGAGCCTGACTGGCCGTGTAAATCGGAGGGCAGCTCCACCTTGGAAGCGTGATGGACCAGCCGGTCCCAGAGATGGTTGATGCCGTGCACCAGGGCCATCAGGATGGCCACCACGATGGTCCAGATCAGCTTGCCGATTCCCACGAAGACCAGTGCCACGAAGGCAGCGGCCATAACGAAGGCGGCGAGGACGAACGCAAAAATCATGGTTCCGATGAACACGAGTGTGGCCGGTTCGAGCGCTGTGACGTCAAACTGCATTGTTCCCCCTGCATCAATGCCCGGAAGAGCCCGGACGGAACACATCCACCCACTGCTTGAGTAGCAAGAGCCTAAATTGGGGCGCGGCTCCGGGGCCAGACTCCGACGGCGGGTTGTGGCGTTTGATACGGGATTGGAATATGCCTGCTGGTTAGGTAACGGGTTGATTGCCTTCTGTGCGAGGCACCCCCTGCTTCATCGCCTTGGTCAGTTACCCCGTATGGATTCCAAAGCCGCCGCCAGGTAAGGGGCGGTACGGCTGTGGGGTGAGCGCGCGACGTCGCTGGCGGTTCCGGCTGCGACTATCCGGCCGCCCTCATCCCCGCCGGACGGACCGAGGTCAATGACCCAGTCCGCCCTCGCCACCACGGCCATTTCGTGTTCCACCACGATGACGGTGTTTCCGCTGTCCACCAGGCCGTGGAGCTGCGTCATCAGGAGTTCGACGTCGGCTGGGTGCAGGCCGGTAGTGGGCTCGTCCAGAAGGTAAAGTGTGTGGCCGCGCCGGGCGCGCTGCAACTCGGTGGCGAGCTTGATGCGCTGCGCCTCTCCGCCGGAGAGCTCGGTGGCGGGCTGCCCCAGCCGGAGGTAGCCCAGCCCTACATCCCGAAGGCTCTTAAGGCTGCGGGCGGCGGCAGGGACGTCCGCCAGGAACTCTGCTGCCGCATCCACAGTCAGCCGCAGTACCTCTGCGACGTTCTTTCCCCGATAAGTCACCCCCAAGGTCTCGCCGTTGTAGCGGGAACCGCCACACTCCGGGCACGGACCGTAGCTGCCCGGGAGGAAAAGCAACTCCACTGCCACAAAGCCCTCGCCCTGGCAGATTTCACAGCGGCCACCGGCAACATTAAAGGAGAATCTCCCCGCCCCGAACCCCCGTGCCTTGGCTTCGTCGGTGGCGGCAAATACTTTGCGGACGGCGTCGAAGAGCCCGGTGTAAGTGGCGAGGTTGGAACGGGGGGTCCGCCCGATGGGTTTCTGGTCCACAGTGACCAGCCGGTCGATCCGGCCCGCACCGCTGACCTCTCCTACTGTCAGCGGCCCAGCCGGGTCCGTCTCATCCTGTTGGGACGGCTGGGTTACCTGCAATCCGCTGCCAACCACTTCCCCCAGGACGTGACTCACCAAGGTGGACTTGCCAGATCCGGACACTCCCGTGACGGCGGTAAAAACGCCCAGCGGGAAGCGCGCGTCAAGGCCTTTGAGGTTATGCCGGCTGACGTCGGAAAGCTCGAGCCAGGCGTGCGGCTCCCGGACGGTTCCGGAAACAGGTGCAACATCGCCGTCGTCGAACAGGAAGGGCCGGGTGACGGACTCTTCGATGGCAGCAAGCCCGGCAACAGGGCCGCTGTACAAAACCTCACCGCCGCCTTCCCCTGCCCCGGGGCCCACATCCACCAGCCAGTCCGCCCGTCGGACAACGTCCATGTTGTGTTCCACGACGAAGACCGAGTTCCCGGAAGCCTTGAGCTGGTCCAGCACCGCAAGGAGCGGCTCCGCGTCGGCCGGGTGGAGGCCGGCGGAGGGCTCGTCCAACACATAGATAACGCCGAACAGTCCGGACCGGAGCTGGGTGGCGATCCTTAACCGTTGCATCTCACCGGGCGAAAGACTGGGAGTAGCGCGGCCCAGCGCCAGGTATCCCAAGCCCAGGCCCAGGAGCACCGTGATCCGGGCCAGGAGGTCAGCGGTAATGGCCACCGCCACCTCGTTCTCCTCGCCGGACAATTGACGGCGGGACGCTGTTCCTGCCTTCTGCAAACCGGCTGTGGGCCGGATGACCTCGGCCAGTTCCACCATGGGCATTGCGTTCAGTTCGGCAATGCTCCGGCCGGCGAAAGTTACGGCGAGGGCTTCGGCCCGAAGTCCGGTGCCGCCACAGCGCGCACAGGGACCGGATTCCATAAAAGCCAACGCCCGCTCGCGCATGGGAGCACTCTGGGAGTCCGCGAGGGTGTGCTGGACGTATTTCTTGGCGCTCCAGAAGCGGCCCTTGTAGGGCTTGGCCACACGGTCCCGTTCAGGGGTTACTTCCACAACGGGCTGCTCGTCGGTGAACAGGATCCAGTCCCGGTGCTTCCTGGGCAGCTTGTTCCATGGCGTGTCCACGTCGTAGCCGAGGTGGCTCAGGATATCCCGGAGGTTTTTGCCCTGCCAGGCTCCGGGCCATGCGGCAACGGCACCTTCGCGGATGGTAAGGGTGTTGTCCGGAACCAGGGAATCCTCGCTCACCGTGTGTGCCACGCCAAGTCCATGGCATTCCTGGCAGGCACCAGCGGCCGTGTTGGGCGAAAAGGCGTCGGAATCCAGCTGTTCCGAACCTGCCGGGTAGGTTCCTGCCCTTGAAAACAGCATGCGGAGCGAATTGGAGAGCGTGGTCACCGTACCCACAGAGGAACGGCTGCTGGGTGCGCCACGTCGCTGTTGAAGTGCGACGGCGGGGGGAAGCCCGGAGATCAGCTCCACCTTGGGGTTGTGGCCCTGCTGGATGAGCCGGCGCGCGTACGGGGCCACGGATTCAAAATAGCGACGCTGGGCTTCTGCATAAATGGTGCCGAATGCCAGTGATGACTTTCCAGAGCCTGAAACTCCGGTGAAAGCCACGATAGAGTCCCGCGGCACGTCCACGTCGACGTTGCGCAGGTTGTTCTCCCGCGCGCCTCGCACCCGCACATAGCCATCGATTACGTGGTCGCCGGGTAGCCCTGCCGCATTATCGTGATTTGTTGCGCTCTGCATTCACCCGACTCTAGCGGGAGGCTGGGCTGGACCTCCGTCCGGTGCCGTCCAGGGGCCGCCAGTCCTCAACGCCGGCTGCGTTAACCTTGTAGTTGGCAGTTTTCCGGGCAGAGCCTGGTTATCCATCCCCACCAACGTCCCACAGAGGAGAGTGCGTGCCCCGCTCCGCCAGGTCGTCCGCCGATGCCATCAGTGCCCGGCTGCGGGACCTGGAACTCCTCACCAAGGGCCCTGCCTGGGCTCTGACGCGCTCGGCGCCGTGGGTGATCGCCGTGCTCCAGGCTTCCTTTACCCGCACCCGGCCGCAGCTACCGCTCGAAGAGTTCCACGCCGACGTCGACTCCTTCCTTGAGCAGCTCCGGCGCGAGGATCCGTCGCTGTGGACGTCCGCCAACGGTACGCCGTCAGGAAAGAAGTACGCGGATGAGTGGACGCGGAAACAGTTCCTCACGCGCCGCAACCAGTCCGGCCGGATCGTCTACGAAGTCACCGAACCCGCCGCGCGCGTCCTGGCCTTCCTGGACAGCCTGTCCAGCGAGCGCTCTACGCTCAACGGGTCCCGGCTGGGGACGCTGCTGGGTGATGTGGAGAAACTTGCCAATGAAACCAACCCGGACCAGAGCGCCCGGCTTGAGTCGCTGGAAGAGGAAATCGAGCAGCGCCAGCAGCTGATCGAGGACATCAGCTCCGGTGAATTCGATGGACTGCTCGATGACGACCAGGCGGTGGAAGCGGCGGGGAACGTGCTGGACCTGGCCGCCAGCCTGCCCGCCGATTACAAGAAGATGCGTGACCGGATCGAGGAACTGGTGGGGGAGCTCCGCAACCAGATCATCGAGGAATCGCTCAGCAAGGGCGCCACCATGGCACAGGTGCTGGAGGCGGACAAGCGGCTGAGGCAAAGCCCGGAAGGCCGCACCTTCCGCTCCTTCACGGCGTTCCTGGAAGACCCGCAGCAGCAGCTCCGCTTCCGCTCCGCAATCGGCGAGGTCCTCAGCCGGCAGTTCGCTGACGAGCTCACCGCCGAGGAACGCGAAACCCTCAAGAACCTGGTGGCCGAACTCCGCCAACAGCACAGCCAGATCCAGCGCATCTACGGCAAGCTCAGCGAAAGCCTGAACACCTACGTCCAAAGTGACGACTTCCGCCAGTCCGTCCGGCTCCGGAAGGTGCTGGGTGAGGCCGAACAGGCCATCCGGTCACTGCCCTACGAGCGCGACCGCCCCGGGCTGGTCCCCGGACCGTTGCTGTTCAACGCCGGCTTCGAATCCCTGGCCATGGTCAAGCTGTTCGACCCCGACGAGTTCGCAGTCCCGCCCCGGCTGGCCGAGCCCATCGCCTTCAGCGACTCGGACAGGGTGCGCTCGCCGCGGACCGCAAAGGCCAAGCCGGACGTCGTCAGGGCAGCTCTTGCAGGCGCCGGCACCTTGGCGGAAGCGTGGGACAGCCTGCCCGCCGAAGAGCGGCACATCAACAGCATCCGGGCGCTGTTGTCCGAAGCCCTGCACGAGGGCGCCGGCTTCGACCGCGACGCCTGGTCCGCCATCGAATTTGCCCAGATAGACGGCTCAACCCGCCAGGCCTACCTGCCCGTGGTTACGCTCAAGAAGGATTGACAATGACTGAAGAAGCACCCGCAGTGGTCGAGCCTGACGCGCCGGTGGTCGAGACCGCTTCTCCGGTGGTCGAGCCTGTCGAGACCGAGGGGACAAGCTCAGTCACTGAGCCCTCGCACGTCCGCACCGACCCCTTCACCGTCACTCCCCGGGACACCTTCGTTGACGGCGCCGCGCTCTACCCTGGCGACACCGGCGTCCTGTCCATGAAGGTCCGCCAGGCCCTGGTCCGGCTGTTGAAGGGCCCGTATGTCGACGGCGGCCGGGACGAGAAGCTCTGGACCATCATCCTGGACAACCAGATCATCCTGCGCAGCCGCCTGTCCGAGCTGTTCCTGGCCCTGCAGCTGGACCATGAACGCAAGATCGCCGTCCTCCGCCCGGTTGACCCGGAGTCCATCGGCGCCAGCAGCAGGTCCAGCATCCTCCGCCAGCAGCGGGCGCTCAGCCGGGTGGAAACCATTGTGTTGCTCCGGCTTCGCCTCCTCCTGGACCGGCACGTCACGGCGCAGACGGATCCCACCATCACCCGCGAGGAAATCACGGACCTTGTGGCCCACTACCAGCCCGCAGGCCAGCAGGACGCCCTCCGCGACGCCGATGTGGTCACCCGTGCCATCACCAAACTCCTGGCCCGCCAGCTCCTCCTGCCCACAGCCCTGGACGACGTCTACACCATCTCCAACGCCCTCCCGCTTGCCCTGCCCTTCGAGAACATCGGCGACATCCCGGCCCACATCGAAGCCCTGGTCAAGGTAGCCGAGGACGAATCCGGCACAGAGCCAATGCTGGAACTGGACGACCCCGATCTGGTGGTTGAGCTTGTCGAAACCGAGAATGACGACGACGGCGCTGCCGCCCCCGCCCCATCGGTCCCGACCACCCAGGAGGACGCCAAGTGAGCATCGCGACCATGCTTCCGATGGGGGAGCTGACCAATCCGGGGCAGATGCGGCTTGCGTTGGTGCAGGTGGTGAACTGGGGAACGTTCCATGGCGCGCACACCATGCACGTGGACCGGAACGGCACGCTGCTCACCGGTAATTCGGGCGTAGGCAAGTCCACGTTGTTTGATGCGATGCTGCGGGTGTTTGATGCCCGGCCCAGGTCCAACGAAGCGGCGGCGCAGCGTGCCGGCGGGGCTGTGGAGGACAAGCGGACCACTTTCACGTACATGCGCGGAAAGGTGGGCGACAAGGCTGTGGGGGAAGGGTCCGCCAGTGCCTTCCAGCGGCCCGGCGCAACCTGGTCCGCCGTCGGTCTGACGTTTGATAACGCTGCGGGCAGCCGGGTGACGGTTTCTGCGCTGTTCGATCTGCCCAAGAACGGCACCGAGTCCAGTGTTGGCCGGTACTACCTGATCGATAACAAGCCCCTGGACCTGCAGGCCATTGAAGGGATTGCGGACAAGCGGTTCACCCGTTCGGCGCTGGAGGCGATCTTCCCGGACGCGCAGGTCTTTGACGTGCACAAGGCGTTTGCGGAGCGGTTCCGCCGGCTGCTGGGGATCAGCTCGGACCAGGCGCTGCCGCTGCTGCGGGTGATCCAGGCGGGCAAGGGCCTGGGCGGCAGCGTGAACACGTTCTTCCGGGACCAGGTCCTTGACGCCCCGGCCACGCTGGCCGCCGCGGATGACGTGGTGGAGGAATTCAGCAACCTCATGTCCATCCGTCAGCGCCTGGAGGACGTCCGTCAGCAGCGCGACCAGCTTGCCCCGGTACCGGACCTGAACAAGGAGTACGCGCAGGCGCTTCTGGAGGCGAACCGGCTGCGCTCGCTCGCCGGCGAGGAATTCGAGGCATACCGCCAGCAGCTCGCCGTTGAGGTCCATCGGAAAACGCTGGCCCGCTTCAAAGAGCTTGCGCAGGCCAAGGCGAAGGAACTGGGCGCGGAACGCACGGTCCGGGACGGCCTGGCCAAGGAACTGCGCCAGCTTGAGACGGACTACAACAACCAGGGCGGCAACGCGATCTCCGCGATCGAGCAGTCCCTGGAGAACGCCCGGGTAGGGTTGCGGCTCCGACAGCAGGTGGAGGACGCGGCCAAAAAGGCGCTCGCCGACGCCGGCCTGGAACTGGAGTGGACAGCGTCCGGATGGGAGCAGGCCCACGAGCAGGCCGCCGCCAGGTCCGCGGAGCTGAAGGACGATTCGGAGGCCCTTAAGGAACTCCGCTTCGAAGCATTCGATGCGCACGCCACCAAAAAGCGCGAGCTGGCCGCGGCCGAGCAGGAACTCGTCTCGTTGAAGACGCGCACCTCGCTGCTGCCGCCGTCGAGCATTGAAAACCGCTCGGCGATCGCCGCGGCCACGGGTGTCCCCGAGGATCAGATGCCGTTCGCCGGCGAGCTGATGGACCTCGCCGAGGGGCAGGAACGGTGGCGGCCGGCGGCCGAACGCGCGCTCCGCAGCCTCGCCACCACCCTCCTGGTCCCGGGCAGGCATTTCGCGGCGGTGACCCGCTACCTGAACGACCACAAGGTCCGCGGAGCCCTCCGGGCTGTGGATATCTCCAAGCCCCTGGCCGGCGGTGCGCTGGCTGTGGAGGACGTGAACGACGGCGATCTCCTGACCAAGCTGGACATCCTCACCACGGGTGCAGCTGCTGAGGCAGGGGAGTGGATCCGCGAGCGGATTGCCCTGGATTTCGCGTACCCGTGCGTGGAGGATCCGGATGAGCTCGCGGGCCTGGACAAGGGCCTGAGCCTGGGCGGCGTGGTCAAGCGGAACCGCCACACGGTGGAAAAGGACGACCGTTTCAGCGGCCGGCAGGATTACGTGCTGGGCTTCGACAACGCCGCCAAGCAGGAGCTGCTGGCCGCCCAGGTGGATGAGCTGGTCCGGGAACTGGGCAAGGCTGAGGAACTGGCGCAGAGCCGTGAAGAGTCGCACCAGGGCATGACCCGGCAGCTGGAGGCCCTCCGCCGGGTGGCCGAAGACCACCGGCCGTGGGAACAGGTTTCGGCCACGGTGGCTGCTGAGGAACTGACCCGGATCGAGCAGCGCCTCAAGGACGCACTGGCCTCCCAGGCGGACCTGGAACCACTGCGGGCCCGGATCGAGGCCGTCCGCGAAAAGCACCAGTCCTCCACAGGCTCCGCCGCCGTCCTCCAGAGCGAGTACAAGGCCCTGGACCAGCAGCTCACGGCTTCCGACGCCCTGCTGGAAGCGGCACGCGGGCGCCTGGAGCAAGCTCCGCCGTCGGACTCCACCGTTGCCGCGCTGGAGCCGTACTTTGCGGAGTTCGGCGACGTCACAGAGATGCATGAGCTGGACAACCTTGCCAACCGCGTCCGCACCACGCTCCTGGCCGAGCTGCACGCCGCGGAGACCCGTGGACAGGGCACGGCGGAGCGGCTCACCCGCATCTTCGAGGCGTTTGTCCGCGAATGGGGGTCCGCCATTTCCGCGGACCACGGAACCTCAATCGGCGCAGCCGGGGAGTTCGAATCCCGCTACCACGCCATTGTCAGCGACGGACTGCCGGCCCAGGAAGCCGAATTCCGGCGCTTCTTCAACCAGCGCACGCATGAATCGTTCAGCACCCTGCTGCACCTGCTGGACGAGGAACGCCGGTCCATCACCAGCCGGATCCTGCCGCTGAACGGCATCCTGTCCCAGGTGAACTTCCACGAGGGCAGCTACCTGGAGCTGGACATCAAGCAGACCATGCCGGCCACCGCGAAGCAGTTCAAGGACGCGATCCAGAACGCGCTCAAGGCCCGGCACGCCCGCCCGGGCAAGGCGGAAACAACTGACGACGACGCCGAACTCACCCTCCGCTACAAGTCACTCGAGTCCCTGGTAAAGCGGCTCAGCTCGCAGACGCCGGAGGACAGGCGCTGGCGGGCAGAGGTACTGGACGTCCGCGGCCACCTGTTCATTCAATGCAAGGAGCACCGCGAAGTTGCTGCTGCCGGAGATCAAAACGATAAAAAGGGCAAGGCCGGCAAGAAGCGCACCGACGTCTTTATGCACGCGGACACCGGCTCCATGTCCGGCGGCGAGCGGCAGCGGTTCACGGCCTTCATCATGGCCGCGGCCTTGAGCTACCAGCTGGGCATCGCGGACCAGGGGTTCACCACCTACGGCACCGTGATGATGGATGAGGCGTTTGTGCTGGCCTCGGAGGAGTTTGCAGGTGCCGGGATCAAGGCGCTTCACGAGTTCGGGTTCCAGCTGCTGCTGGCTGCCCCGGAAAACGTGATCGACCTGTCCCGGCACCTGGGCTCGGTCACGGAAATCCTCCGTGACAAGCGGACCAACCGCTCAGGCGTGCTGACCGCCCCGGTGATCAAACCGTCGTCGGAAACCGGTGCAGCGTGGCGGTCCGAAGCCAACCCCGTGGACATTGTCCTGAGGTAGTCGGCCCCGGACCCTTACAGCCACCGGCCGCTGGAACCTACCGTCCCTGGGCCTACCGCCCCTGGACCCGGTCCATGAAGCGGCGGGAACGGGCACGCAGTCCTTCCACCTGCCGCTGCACTACCTCGGCGGGGTCGGGGTTGATTTCGCTGGCGGGCGGCTCTACCCGGACGTTGCCGGAGCAGAGGAAATCGGCACAGATCAGGGTGCCCACCGTGTTGCCGTCACGCCCGGACTGCCCGGCCCGCTTGGCAACCCAGAGCAGCACGTCTTCCTTGGAGAACACGTCCCTGCAGAGTTCGCAGAGCACGGAGCGATTTTTGCGGGCCCCGCCTTCCGGGGCGCGGAGCAGCACACCGGTTGGCTTGCCGCCGTCTTCTGCGGGCAGGACCAGGTATCCCCGCAAGGGCATCTTCGGGTCCCGCCAGCCCAGGAAATCAAGGTTTTCCCAGTCCAGGGAATCGAAGTCCTGCGGCAGGTTGAGTTTGGCGGCCTCTGAACGGCTGGCGTTCACAAAGGAGGACCGGATTTGTTGTGGACTGATTTTTTGCATGGCGAAGCTTCCTTCGAAAGTGGTCGACGTCGGCGCACCGGAACGGTGCGCCGGGGCAGGGCGCGTCGGATCACCTGTGTGACAGGAATCTGTGTCAGGAAGCGGGAAAGGATCTCCGCTTAGGCAGGTACCGACGCGTGGGGGCGTGCCAAGCAGGCCATAACGGCCACCTCGCCAACCATGGCAGCGGCTGCTGGAACAGTGCGCATGCTCATCCCCTCGTCGTTTACATGCAGGCTTGCGGAAGCGGTAGTCCGCTGCCGTAATCTTTCCAAAAGTGACGTGCTGCTGTCCAGAAGAACGCCCTGGTGGGGCGCGGAATTATCGGTGAAATGGATTACGTGACGCTAACGTTTCTTAATTCGCCGGAGGGTAGGCTAGCCTTACTTGGGTTCGCATCACTTACCTCTAAGGATTCACCGTGGCTTCCCAATTCCCCCGCCGTGCCCTGCTCAAGACTGCAGGTTCCGCCACTGCCGTTCTGGCCGCCGTCGCCCTTTCCCTGAGTGGCTGCTCCACCGGCCCCGCCGCTTCCGACTCGGACAGCACGGCTTCCGCCAGCGCACAGTTCCCGGTAACCATCGAGCACGCATTCGGTGAGACGGTCATTGAAAAGCAGCCCACCCGCGTGGCCACCGTTTCCTGGGTTAACGATGACGTTGCACTCGCCCTCGGCGTAGTGCCGGTTGGTATGCCCAAGGTTGAATGGGGCGGCAACGAGCAGGGCTCCACCCCGTGGAAGGACGCGGCTCTCGAGGACCTTGGCGCCAGCATCGGCACGGACAAGGCTCCGGCAATGTACTCCGAAGCTGACGGCATCAACTTCACGGAGATTGCCAAGACCACCCCGGACGTTATCCTCGCCGCCTACTCAGGCCTCACCGAAGAGGACTACAAGAAGCTCTCCGAGATCGCACCCGTTGTGGCCTACCCGGAGCTGGCCTACGGCACCCCGTGGCAGGACTCCACCGCCCTGATCGGCAAGGCCCTGGGTAAGGAAGACGAAGCCGGCAAGCTGATCGCGGACACCGAGTCCGTCATCAAGGAAAAGGTGGCCGAGTACCCGCAGATCGAAGGCAAGACCTACATCTACGGCAACCTGGAACCGGCATCCGCTGACGGGGTCAACGTCTACACCGCCAACGACAACCGTCCCCGCTTCCTCAGCGGCATCGGCATGAAGCTCGCTCCCGTGGTGGAGGAGCTGTCCAAGGGTTCCTCCGAGTTCTACCTCCCGTGGTCCGCGGAAAAGGCCAATGAGCTGGACTCGGACATCTTCGTGACCTGGGTTCCGGACGCCGCCACCACGGACACCATCACGGCCGACCCCCTGCTGGGCCAGATCCCGGCCATCAAGAACGGCGCCCTGGTTGCCGATTCCAACAACACCCTGACGCTGTCCATCTCCGCCGCATCGCCGCTGAGCCTGCCGTGGTCCCTGGACGAGTTCCTTCCGCAGCTGGGTGCAGCCGCGGACAAGGTGAAGTAACACCACTTCCATGACGCAAAGTACGACGACGGCACTCACCGAACGGCGCGATACTGCCGCTTTGGCTCCGGCTAAGCGGCAAAAGCCCGCCACTCGGCCCGGACAGCGCACCATCGCGGCACGTTCCGCGTGGCTGCTGGGTGCCGTCGTCGTTCTTGCGTTGGTAGCCGCGCTCTCGCTTGCCGTGGGCGCGAGGGGGCTTCCGCTGGACACCGTCTGGCAGGCCCTCACCCGGTTCGACCCCGCCAACGGGGACCACGCCGTGGTGCAGGCCCGGATCCCGCGGACTGTCCTGGCGCTCCTGGTGGGTTCCGCCTTGGGCCTGGCCGGCGCGGCGATGCAGGGCGTTGCCCGCAACCCGCTCGCGGATCCCGGCATCATGGGCATCAACGCCGGTGCCGCCCTGGCCGTGGTGACGGGCATCTACGTCTTTGGAATTTCGGCGCTGACCGGTTACATCTGGTTCGCCTTTGTGGGGGCCGCCGTGGCCGCCGTCGTGGCCTACCTGGTGGCGTCACTGGGCCGGGAAGGTGCAACGCCGGTCAAGCTCGCCCTGGCGGGAGCGGCCCTGAACGCCGGCCTCTTCTCCCTGATGAACGTCATCCTCGTCTCCAGCCAGGACACCTTTGACCGCTTCCGTTTCTGGCAGGTGGGCGGTGTTGCCGGCCGCGACTGGTCGGTCCTGCTGCCCGGCCTGCCGTTCCTGGCCGTGGGCACGGTGATTGTGCTCTTCTCCGGCCGTATCCTTAACAGCCTCGCGTTGGGGGATGACGTCGCGCGCGGCCTTGGCCAGCGCGTCGGGCTGGTCCGCGTCATCAGCGCCCTGGGCATCGTCCTGCTGTGCGGCACGGCCACGGCACTTGCCGGTCCCATCGGCTTCGTGGGCCTGGTCATTCCGCACGCGGTCCGCTCGCTGACCGGCCCGGACTACCGCTGGATCCTGCCGTTCTCCGCAGTCCTGGCTCCCGTGCTGCTCCTCGGGGCAGACATCATCGGCCGCGTGGTGCTGCTGCCCGGCGAGGTTCCGGCCGGCATCATGACCGCCCTGGTCGGTGCTCCCGTCTTCGTCTGGCTCATCCGCCGCGGAAAGGCGGCCGGGCTGTGACCACCACACGTACCCCCGCCACCAGCGCCGCCGCCACCACCGTCGAGGTGGCACTTAACGGCAGTCCCGCCGTCCAACACCCCCTTGAAGTGCCACCTCGCGTGCGGACGAGCCGCCGTTTTGTCCCCAGCCGTACCGCCGCCCTGGGAATCGGCGTGGTGGTCCTGTTCTTCGCCAGCGTCCTGCTGGGCAGCTACACCGTGACCATCCCGGACTTCTTCAGGATCGTCATCGCGGACCTGACCGACGGCGCCAAGATCCCCGGCGCCAGCTTCATCGTTATGGAAAACAAGTTGCCCCGCGCGGTAATCGGCACCATGATCGGCGTGGCATTCGGCCTCTCCGGTGCGCTGTTCCAGACCATGCTGCGCAACCCGCTGGCCAGCCCCGACGTCATCGGCATCACCTCCGGCGCCAGCGCCTCCGCCGTACTGGCCATCGTGGTGTTCGGAGTCAGCGGCGTGGGCGTGTCCTGGGCGGCCCTCGCCGGGGCGCTCGGCGTGGCGGCGTTCATTTACTTCATCAGCCGCAGCGGGTCGCTCGGTTCCGGCGGCGGCAAGGGCGGCAACGCTGCCGGCAACCGCCTCATCCTGGCCGGCGTGGGCATCGCCGCCGCGCTGCAGGCCGTCGTCAGCTTCCTCATGACCCGCGCGGACATCCGCACCGCGGCCGAGGCCCTGATCTGGATCAACGGCTCGCTCAATTCCGCCAACTGGGACAGGGCAGGTGTGCTGGCTCTGGCCCTGGTGGTGCTGGTTCCCCTCGTTGCCCTGCTCGCCGTCGCGCTCCGCATCCTGGAACTGGGTGACGACACCGCCGCAGGCCTGGGAATCCGCGTCGCCTTGACCCGGCTGGCCGTGGTAGTGGTGGCCGTTGCCCTCGCAGCTGTGGCGACGGCGGCAGCCGGCCCGGTTGCGTTCGTTGCCTTCCTTGCCGGCCCCATTGCCCGGCGCTTCGCCGGAAAAGCCAGCCTCCCGGCGTCGGCCTTCATCGGCGCGCTGATTGTCCTGGCCGCGGATTTCTTCGCCGTCAACATTGCCCCCTTGCTCCTGGACGGCACAGCGCTCCCGGTGGGCGTTATTACCGGCGCGATGGGTGCACCGTTCCTGCTGTGGCTCCTGGTCACTGCCAATCGAAAGGATGCCTGAGATGGCGTTGCTGAACGCGAAAGACCTGACGCTGCAGTACGACCAGCGTTGCATCGTCGATAGCCTCACGGCCGCCATTCCGGAGGGCAAGGTGACCATGATCGTGGGCGCCAACGCCTGCGGCAAGTCCACCCTGCTGCGCGGCCTGTCCCGGCTGCTGAAGCCGGCCGGCGGCAGCGTCACGCTCGATGGCAAGGACATCCACTCCCGCCCGGCGAAGGAACTGGCCCGCACGCTGGGCCTCCTGCCGCAGCATCCCACGGCGCCTGACGGCATCACGGTGCAGGACCTCGTGGGCCGTGGACGATACCCGCACCAGGGTTTCTTCCGCAGCTCCAGTGCTGAGGACGAACGCGCCGTGCAGCACGCCATGGAAGTTACTGACACCCTGCAGCTGGCGGATCGGAACGTGGACGAGCTGTCCGGCGGCCAGCGCCAGCGCGTCTGGATTGCCATGGCCCTGGCCCAGGAAACAGAGGTGCTGCTGCTGGACGAACCCACCACGTACCTGGACCTGGCCCACCAGGTGGAGGTCCTGGACCTGGTGACTGACCTGAACCGGCGCCGCGGCACCACCGTGGCGATCGTGCTGCACGACCTCAACCTGGCCGCACGCTACGCGGACCACGTGATCGCCATGAAGGGCGGGGCGATCGTGGCGGAGGGCAAGTCCACTGACGTCATTACCGAAGGCCTGGTCCGGAATGTGTTCGGCCTGGAGTCCCGCGTGGTTCCGGACCCGATTTCCGGCACGCCCCTGATTGTCCCGATCGGCCGGCACCACACGCCGGTTGAGCCCGCCGCGTTTTCGGAACTTACGACGGCAGCTGCACTGACTGATATGGCGGACGCCCGCCCAAAAGCCCCCACCACACCATTGGAGATGGCCTCATGACCAGCGTAAAAGGCACTAAGACCACCGCGGCCGGGACCAGGACCGAGCCCATGACGCTGGCGTTTGACGTCACCGTTTCCTCCGTCCGGCAGCTGAGCCCCACCTTCCGCCGTGTCACTCTTGGCGGGTACTCGCTGCGTGACTTCGGCGTCCGTGGCGACACCCTGGACCTGCGCATCAAACTGATGATCCCGTCGCTGGCCGAGGACGGAACAGTGGTCCCGCTGCCTCCTTTCAACATGGAAGAGGCCGGCTGGTACCAGGAATGGCTGGCCATGGATCCCTCGGTCCGCGGCGCCATGCGCACCTACACCGTCCGCGAGGCCCGGCTGGACGGCGTCTACCCGGAGATCGACATTGACTTCGTGATGCACTTCGATGCTGACGGCAACGGAGGCCCCGCCGCCAACTGGGCCCAGGCCGCCAGGCCCGGTGACGCGATCACCCTCATCGGACCGAACAACAGGGCCGCGCACTGCTTCACCGCAGAAATCTACTCCGGCATCGAATGGCGCCCGGGTATGGCCCAGCGTGTGCTCCTTGCCGGGGATGAGACAGCCATTCCGGCCATCTCCGCCATCCTGGAGAGCCTCCCGTCCTACATGACCGGGCACGCGTTCCTCGAAGTGCCCGAGGCCGGCGACTTCCTGGAGCTCACGTCCGCGGCGGACGTCGAAATCACCTGGCTGGCCCGCGGCGCCTCGATCGGCCGCTCACGCCCGCATGGGGAGCTCCTCCAGCAGGCTGTCCGGAACGCCGTGCCGGTGCCGGGCTGGGTGGGAATCAAGTCCGACGACGGCGGTGCAGGCCCGGAGCCCGAGGACGTCAATGTGGACGAAGAGGTCCTCTGGGAGACTCCGGCGCGGATGGAAACCGCCGCCATCGCCGCAACCAAGAACCCGGACATGCCCGCCGGCGCCATGCCGTTCTACGCCTGGATCGCGGGTGAGGCGGCCGTCATCAAGGACATGCGCCGCTACCTGGTCCGTGACGTGGGCATCGACCGCAAGCAGGTTGCCTTTATGGGCTACTGGCGACAGGGCAAAGCCGAGGGCTAAGCCCTGGGTCCGGGCCAGCGTCACCTAAGCTTCACCTCGGCTTTCCCTGGGCTCTTTCTGATGGGGTTACGTTGGCGTGGTGCCTGAACCTTTGCTTCCTGAGTCCGGGCGGCGGGTCTACGTTGCCCTGGGGGATTCATTTACCGAGGGCGTGGGGGACAACTCACGCCGGCTGCCCAATGGGGTCCGGGGCTGGGCGGACCGGGTGGCGGAGAAGCTGGCGAAGGCGGAGCCAGGCTGGGAGTACGCCAACCTGGCCATCCGCAGCAAGCGCCTGCGCCACATTGTGGCAGACCAGCTGGAGCCTGCGCTGGCCATGGAACCGGCCCTGGTCACGCTCTATGCCGGCGGCAACGACATCCTGGACTTCGGCACGGACATCAATGTGCTGCTGGCCGAATATGAGGACCTCGTGGCGAAGCTCGCGTCCACCGGAGCGGTGCTTGTCCTCTTTACCGGCTACGACGTGAAGGTCTCCGCCGTCCTGGAGCCGCTGAAGAAGCGCAACGCCATCTACAACCAGCGGGTGCGTGAACTCGCAACGAAATACAACGCCGTGCTGGTCGATTTCTGGTGCTTCGAGGCGTACCACGATCCCCGGATGTGGGCTCCTGACCGGCTCCATATGTCCAAGGCCGGCCACAAATACATGGCAGCCAGGGTGCTTGACCATCTGGGAGTCCCGCACAAGATCACGCCCAAGGACTGGGGGCCGCCGGACAGGCTGACGCTGCGGGACTGGGAACGCCGGCAGCGCCGCTGGATGAAGGACTGGGTGCTGCCACTCTTCAAGCGGAAGCTCCGCGGCGTGACCCTGGGCGACTCCCTCCAGCCACGCTGGCCCGAACCCGTGAGGGTGCCTCCCAAGGGCGGGCTGAAGAAACTGGCGGACCAGCTGGTGGACCAGGCCTGAGGCCCAGACCCAAGAGCCTGGGGCCCGGCTATTCGTCCAGCAGGTTCTCGAACCCCTCGGCCACCCGGTTGGCGTGGAACTCGGTGACGTCGAATTCGGCCACCCCGTTCACATAGAAAGGGTCCTGGGCCAGGGAGGCATCCAGGGCTTCGCGGCTGGCGCGGGAGAGCAGCATTCCGCCGGTGCGCGGAACCTTCCTTCCGGCGGCGACGAATACGCCGTCGTCGAAGGCTTTTTTCAGCCACTCCACATGCGCGTCGATGTGGAAATCGACAATGTCCTGGGGCACTTTGTAGGTCAGGGAGACTACATACATGCGGTTCAGACTACCGGCTGGAACGGTGCCACGAGCCGGATCCGCACCACGCAATCAAACTTGAACCATCAAGCATCAATTGCTCCTAGAATGGGGGAATGACTGAACCGCGGTGGCTGAATCCGGATGAGCGACGCGCCTGGCTGGCGATGGTAAGCATCAACACCCTGCTGCCCGCTGCACTGGACAACCACCTGCATTCCGCGGGGAAGCTCTCGCTCTTTGACTACAACGTGATGGCCATGCTCTCCGAAGCCGAGGGGCGGTTCCTGCCCATGAGTGCCCTGGCTAACCGCACCAGCGCCTCGCTGTCGCGCTTGTCCCACGTGGTCACCAAGCTGGAAAAGCGCGGCTGGATGGAGCGCCGGCCGCATCCCGGCGACGCCCGCGTCACCACCGCGCACCTTACGGATGAGGGCATGGCCCGCCTGGTGGAGCTCGCTCCTCAACACGTCGAAGCCGTGCGGGTAAAGTTCCTCGACGCCCTCAGCACGAAGGACGTGGAAGACCTGGCCAGGATCGGCGAGAAGATCGTGAAACAGCTCGACGACGACCACTGGATCCTGCGCAACTAACCGGATCCCGCTATGGATGGCAGACTCGGAGCCATGGAATTTACCTCCCGCTACGTTGCCTTGGGCGACTCCTTCACCGAAGGCGTCGGTGACGACGATCCGGCGCGCCCCAATGGCGTGCGCGGCTGGGCAGACCGCGTTGCGGAGCAGCTCGGCGCCGCGAATCCCGCCTTCGGCTACGCCAACCTGGCCATCCGCGGCCGGAAGCTGCGCCAGATCATCGCCGAACAGGTGAGTGCCGCCGTCGAACTTAACCCCACCCTGGTGACCATTTACGCAGGTGCCAATGACATCCTGCGGCCGCGCGTGGACATCGATGACTTGCTGGTGGAGTACGACGACGCCGTGGGGCGGCTGACCGCCACCGGCGCCACAGTGGTGATGTTCACCGGTTTTGACGCCCGCGGTTCCAAGGTTTTCAGCACCATGCGCGGACGCACGGCGATCTACAACGAGCTGGTGCGCGGAATTGCCGGGGACCACGGCGCGCTGCTGGTGGATTACTGGCGGTTCAACGAGTACTACGACTGGGGCATGTGGGCCCAGGACCGGATGCACATGTCCGCTGCCGGGCACGCCAACATGGCCAAGAGGGTGCTGACCGTCCTGGAACATGACCACTCCATCGAGGTTCCGCCCATCACTCCCGTGCCGCAGCTGGGCCCGCTGGAGACGGCCCGGGCCAATGCGCGCTGGGTGAGGGAGTTCGCTGGACCCTGGGTGATGCGCCGCCTGACGGGCACGTCCTCCGGTGACGGACTGCAGCCGAAGTACCCGCAGCTGACGCACCTGTAGCCGCCTGCCGTCGTGCCCCGCTCGAGGGCCCCTTATACACCTTTCCGGCCCGGATTGGTCTTTAATTGCGCGAACTCGTAGACTTGACAAGCGCTAAGTGCGCGGAGCGTGCGCAATTGCTCCGGTTGCCCGGTAATTTTCTCCAGGGTGGCCGGTAGTTAGGGGCTCAAGTTGCGTGACTAACCGTTCGCCCTGATTCACTTTTGGGTCGCTCTTAGCTGCATGGTCCAGCAGAAGATATGCGGATCATTACTAACAATCTTTGAGGAGAAGTCATGGCAGCACACTGCCAAGTGACCGGAGCCGAGCCGGGCTTTGGGCACAGCATTTCGCACTCGCACCGTCGCAACAAGCGCCGGTTCGATCCGAATATCCAGAAGAAGCGCTACTGGGTTCCGTCCCTGCGCCGCAATGTCACTCTGCAGCTGTCTGCAAAGGGCATTAAGACCATCGACGTCCGCGGCATCGACGCAGTCGTGGCCGAAATCCTTGCTCGTGGGGTGAAGCTCTAATGGCTAAAGACAAGGACGTACGTCCGATCATCAAGCTGAAGTCCACTGCGGGCACCGGTTACACCTACGTAACCCGCAAGAACCGTCGTAACGACCCGGACCGTATGGTCCTGCGTAAGTACGATCCCAAGATCCGCCAGCACGTCGAATTCCGAGAGGAGCGCTAAGCATATGGCTAAGAAGTCAATGATCGCTAAGAACGAACAGCGTAAAGTTATCGTCGAGCGCTATGCTGCCAAGCGCCTCGAACTGAAGAAGGCCCTGGTAGACCCCAACTCCACCGACGAAGTACGTGAAGCAGCACGCCTCGGCCTGCAGAAGCTTCCCCGCAACGCTTCGCCGGTACGCCTGCGCAACCGCGACATCATCGATGGCCGTCCGCGCGGTACCTTCCAGAAGTTCGGTATCTCCCGTGTTCGCTTCCGCGACATGGCACACCGTGGCGAACTCCCGGGCATCACCAAGTCTTCCTGGTAATCCGCTTCCGCTGATTCCAGCTGCTTGAAAGGGCCGGCAACCGTTTGGTTGCCGGCCCTTTTTGCGTTTAACCGGTGAACGCGCCCCCGTTGGTCGAGCCTGTCGGTGATCGAGCCCCCGGTGATCGAGCCTGTCGAGATCCAGTGGCGCAACACACAGTGCCGAATGTTCGACGCCGGCACTCACCTCGTCCGCCTTTCCCCACCCTCGAGGGCCAGGATTCCCCGTATTCCCGGGGGACTCCGGGTTACGCGCGCCTGAGGGGCACCCTCCAGGGCAGGATTTGCCGTGCGGCTCCGAGCCGTGTAATGTTTTCTGAGTCGCCGCCGCTGAAGCGGAAAAATAGCGACCAACCCCCTTCTTCAAACAGCCTGGAAAATGGCGCGCTTTTAGTGCGTTTCTCCGGGTGGGGCCGATTGTTTGGAACTTTGTTTAGCGGAAACGCTGATTTGCAAAGTGACCAGCCATCGGGTAAGTTTGGAAAGTTGCTCCGGAGCGATCCTGAACGTTGGTTTGGGTGGTGCCGGTTAGTGTCTGTTGTTTGAGAACTCAATAGTGTGCCAAGTTTATTGATACCGATTTTTTTATGAATTGGTTGATTTGCCAGGCTGTGCCGCCCCTGTGGTGTGGTCTGGTTTTTTAGCTGGTTTCAAATTTTGTGCAGCCTTCTGTCCGCGTTATTTCCGTGGTGGTTGGTTGTGTCTGTTTTACTTCAACGGAGAGTTTGATCCTGGCTCAGGATGAACGCTGGCGGCGTGCTTAACACATGCAAGTCGAACGATGAAGCCAGCTTGCTGGTGGATTAGTGGCGAACGGGTGAGTAACACGTGAGTAACCTGCCCTTGACTCTGGGATAAGCCTGGGAAACTGGGTCTAATACCGGATATGACTCCTCATCGCATGGTGGGGGGTGGAAAGCTTTTGTGGTTTTGGATGGACTCGCGGCCTATCAGCTTGTTGGTGAGGTAATGGCTCACCAAGGCGACGACGGGTAGCCGGCCTGAGAGGGTGACCGGCCACACTGGGACTGAGACACGGCCCAGACTCCTACGGGAGGCAGCAGTGGGGAATATTGCACAATGGGCGCAAGCCTGATGCAGCGACGCCGCGTGAGGGATGACGGCCTTCGGGTTGTAAACCTCTTTCAGTAGGGAAGAAGCGAAAGTGACGGTACCTGCAGAAGAAGCGCCGGCTAACTACGTGCCAGCAGCCGCGGTAATACGTAGGGCGCAAGCGTTATCCGGAATTATTGGGCGTAAAGAGCTCGTAGGCGGTTTGTCGCGTCTGCCGTGAAAGTCCGGGGCTCAACTCCGGATCTGCGGTGGGTACGGGCAGACTAGAGTGATGTAGGGGAGACTGGAATTCCTGGTGTAGCGGTGAAATGCGCAGATATCAGGAGGAACACCGATGGCGAAGGCAGGTCTCTGGGCATTAACTGACGCTGAGGAGCGAAAGCATGGGGAGCGAACAGGATTAGATACCCTGGTAGTCCATGCCGTAAACGTTGGGCACTAGGTGTGGGGGACATTCCACGTTTTCCGCGCCGTAGCTAACGCATTAAGTGCCCCGCCTGGGGAGTACGGCCGCAAGGCTAAAACTCAAAGGAATTGACGGGGGCCCGCACAAGCGGCGGAGCATGCGGATTAATTCGATGCAACGCGAAGAACCTTACCAAGGCTTGACATGAACCGGTAACGTCTGGAAACAGGCGCCCCACTTGTGGTCGGTTTACAGGTGGTGCATGGTTGTCGTCAGCTCGTGTCGTGAGATGTTGGGTTAAGTCCCGCAACGAGCGCAACCCTCGTTCCATGTTGCCAGCGCGTAATGGCGGGGACTCATGGGAGACTGCCGGGGTCAACTCGGAGGAAGGTGGGGACGACGTCAAATCATCATGCCCCTTATGTCTGGGGGCTTCACGCATGCTACAATGGCCGGTACAAAGGGTTGCGATACTGTGAGGTGGAGCTAATCCCAAAAAGCCGGTCTCAGTTCGGATTGGGGTCTGCAACTCGACCCCATGAAGTCGGAGTCGCTAGTAATCGCAGATCAGCAACGCTGCGGTGAATACGTTCCCGGGCCTTGTACACACCGCCCGTCAAGTCACGAAAGTTGGTAACACCCGAAGCCGGTGGCCTAACCCCTTGTGGGAGGGAGCTGTCGAAGGTGGGACCGGCGATTGGGACTAAGTCGTAACAAGGTAGCCGTACCGGAAGGTGCGGCTGGATCACCTCCTTTCTAAGGAGCACCTACAGATCATTGCTGCCGCGTATGTGGTGGTGGGGGTTTGTCAGGAGTATATGCCCGTTGCGCAGACGCAAGTTCTGCGGCGGGTGCTCATGGGTGGAATATCAATGAATAGGCATCTGGCGGCGTGTGCTGCCGGTTAGTACGGATTCCCTTTTCGGGGGTGTCCTGGAACGCTGGTGGTGCGGGTTTGCCGGGTGGTGTTTGGCACACTGTTGGGTCCTGAGGCAACAGGGCCGTGTGGTTTTCCGCTCCTTTTATGGGTGCGGGGGGTTGGCGCGGGTTTGTTTGTTTCTGGTTTCCTGGCTGCATCGATCATGCACTTGTTGTGTGTGGGGTGTGTGGTTTGGGGTTGTTGTTTGAGAACTACATAGTGGACGCGAGCATCTTTTATAAGAAGCAATTTCCAAGAATATGAACCTGGATCTGGCTGCGCGTGATGGTACTGCCTTTGGGTGGTGTTGTTGGGTGTGGTTGGTTTTCATGGTTCTCTCGAGAAAAGTGTTTTGTTTTGATCTTTGTGGTCAAGTTTTTAAGGGCACACGGTGGATGCCTTGGCATTAGGAGCCGAAGAAGGACGTGGGAATCTGCGATATTCCTGGGGGAGTCGATAACCGGACTTTGATCCCAGGGTCTCCGAATGGGGAAACCCCGCCAGACGCGCGAGTGATCTGGTGACCCGTATCTGAACACATAGGGTACGTGGAGGGAACGCGGGGAAGTGAAACATCTCAGTACCCGCAGGAAGAGAAAACAATAGTGATTCCGTTAGTAGTGGCGAGCGAACGCGGATCAGGCTAAACCGTTCCATGTGTGATAGCCGGCGGGCGTTGCATGGTCGGGGTTGTGGGACTTTCCGTACTGTCTCTGCCGGGGCAGTGGGGTGTGATGTGCTGGCATAGGTGAACGGTCTTGAAAGGCCGGCCGTAGAGGGTGTGAGCCCCGTAACCGTAATGTTTGGTACCGCCCGGATGAGTATCCCAAGTAGCACGGGGCCCGAGAAATCCCGTGTGAATCTGTCAGGACCACCTGATAAGCCTAAATACTCCCTAATGACCGATAGCGGACCAGTACCGTGAGGGAAAGGTGAAAAGTACCCCGGGAGGGGAGTGAAACAGTACCTGAAACCGTGTGCTTACAATCCGTCGAGCAGTCTTCTTAGTTACTGTGTGACGGCGTGCCTTTTGAAGAATGAGCCTGCGAGTTAGTGTTACGTCGCGAGGTTAACCCGTGTGGGGAAGCCGTAGCGAAAGCGAGTCTGAATAGGGCGTTGCAGTGGCGTGATCTAGACCCGAAGCGAAGTGATCTACCCATGGCCAGGTTGAAGCGACGGTAAGACGTCGTGGAGGACCGAACCCACTTCAGTTGAAAATGGAGGGGATGAGCTGTGGGTAGGGGTGAAAGGCCAATCAAACTTCGTGATAGCTGGTTCTCCCCGAAATGCATTTAGGTGCAGCGTTGCGTGTTTCTTGCTGGAGGTAGAGCTACTGGATGGCTAATGGGCCCTACAAGGTTACTGACGTCAGCCAAACTCCGAATGCCGGTAAGTGAGAGCGCAGCAGTGAGACTGTGGGGGATAAGCTTCATAGTCGAGAGGGAAACAGCCCAGACCACCAACTAAGGCCCCTAAGCGTGTGCTAAGTGGGAAAGGATGTGGAGTTGCGAAGACAACCAGGAGGTTGGCTTAGAAGCAGCCATCCTTGAAAGAGTGCGTAATAGCTCACTGGTCAAGTGATTCCGCGCCGACAATGTAGCGGGGCTCAAGTACACCGCCGAAGTTGTGGCATTCAGATAGTAGACAAGCCTTCGTGGTTCAGTCGTCTGGATGGGTAGGGGAGCGTCGTGTGGGCAGTGAAGTCGCGGTGTAAACCAGCGGTGGAGCCTACACGAGTGAGAATGCAGGCATGAGTAGCGAAAGACGGGTGAGAAACCCGTCCGCCGAATGATCAAGGGTTCCAGGGTCAAGCTAATCTGCCCTGGGTAAGTCGGGACCTAAGGCGAGGCCGACAGGCGTAGTCGATGGACAACGGGTTGATATTCCCGTACCGGCGAAAAACCGCCCATGTTGAACAGGGGATACTAACTGCCCGAGACCTGCCCGATCACCCTTGTGGTGTGAGGGTTTTGGTGGAGCGCAGGACCTGATCCTGGGAGGCAAGCGTATTAACAGGTGTGACGCAGGAAGGTAGCCGAGCCGGGCGATGGTTGTCCCGGTCTAAGGATGTAGGGCGAACGGTAGGCAAATCCGCTGTTCATGATGCCTGAGATCTGATGGGACCCCCGTATGGGGGGATTTGGTGATCCTATGCTGCCGAGAAAAGCATCGACGCGAGGTTTTAGCCGCCCGTACCCCAAACCGACACAGGTGATCAGGTAGAGAATACTAAGGCGATCGAGAGAATTATGGTTAAGGAACTCGGCAAAATGCCCCCGTAACTTCGGGAGAAGGGGGGCCCCAACCTTGAACACCACTTGCTGGTGGGAGGGGATCGGGGCCGCAGAGACCAGGGGGAAGCGACTGTTTACTAAAAACACAGGTCCGTGCGAAGTCGCAAGACGATGTATACGGACTGACTCCTGCCCGGTGCTGGAAGGTTAAGAGGACCGGTTAGCCTCACGGCGAAGCTGAGAATTTAAGCCCCAGTAAACGGCGGTGGTAACTATAAACCATCCTAAGGTAGCGAAATTCCTTGTCGGGTAAGTTCCGACCTGCACGAATGGAGTAACGACTTCCCCGCTGTCTCAACCATAAACTCGGCGAAATTGCAGTACGAGTAAAGATGCTCGTTACGCGCAGCAGGACGGAAAGACCCCGAGACCTTTACTATAGTTTGGTATTGGTGTTCGGAGTGGCTTGTGTAGGATAGGTGGGAGACGTTGAAGCCCGGACGCCAGTTCGGGTGGAGTCATCGTTGAAATACCACTCTGGTCACTTTGGACATCTAACTTCGGCCCGTAATCCGGGTCAGGGACAGTGCCTGATGGGTAGTTTAACTGGGGCGGTTGCCTCCTAAAAAGTAACGGAGGCGCCCAAAGGTTCCCTCAGCCTGGTTGGCAATCAGGTGTCGAGTGTAAGTGCACAAGGGAGCTTGACTGTGAGAGAGACATCTCGAGCAGGGACGAAAGTCGGGACTAGTGATCCGGCGGTACATTGTGGAATGGCCGTCGCTCAACGGATAAAAGGTACCTCGGGGATAACAGGCTGATCTTGCCCAAGAGTCCATATCGACGGCATGGTTTGGCACCTCGATGTCGGCTCGTCGCATCCTGGGGCTGGAGTAGGTCCCAAGGGTTGGGCTGTTCGCCCATTAAAGCGGTACGCGAGCTGGGTTTAGAACGTCGTGAGACAGTTCGGTCCCTATCCGCTGCGCGCGCAGGAAATTTGAGAAGGGCTGTCCTTAGTACGAGAGGACCGGGACGGACGAACCTCTGGTGTGTCAGTTGTACTGCCAAGTGCACCGCTGATTAGCTACGTTCGGATGGGATAACCGCTGAAAGCATCTAAGCGGGAAGCCCGCTTCAAGATGAGATTTCCATACACCTCGTGTGTGAGAGGCCCCCAGCCAGACCACTGGGTTGATAGGCCGGATGTGGAAGCGGGGACTAAAGACCCGTGAAGCTGACCGGTACTAATAGGCCGATAACTTACACCACACCACCACTGCGTGAACCCATACTTCAAAAGGGGTTCACACCAAAACAGTTGGTGAAGATCAATGAATGCTTGCGTCCACTATGTGGTTCCCAAACAACAAACCCGGCCAGGGTTTGCTGCCACGGAACCAACAACTGAATACAACACCACATGTTGTAACCACAAAACTTCCCACACCCCCTCAAACGGGGTGACGGGTAAAAGGGTTACGGCGGTCATAGCGTGGGGGAAACGCCCGGTCCCATTCCGAACCCGGAAGCTAAGACCCACAGCGCCGATGGTACTGCACCCGGGAGGGTGTGGGAGAGTAGGTCACCGCCGGACAAACATTAAAGGCCAGGCCCCGGAGAACCAACCGTTCCCGGGGCCTGACCCATTTAACACACAAACCAAAACCCTGGCAGGCACCATCAGAGGGAGGCCCGGGCACGCCAGGTCCCACAGCCCTCTGGGCCCCGGACAACCAACGGAAGGCCGGGCAACCCGCCGGCTGCGGGGGCAGGAGGGGCGCGAACGTCCTCCAGGGACCTGGAGCAACGCCAAAATCCCCGGAATTTGGGTGATTTTCCTCAAGAAAACGCGGAAACACGCGGAATTTGCGGTCCTCGGCGGTGCAAGCTGGTAAGTTTTCGAACAGTGGCTTGTGTGCACACCGCGTGCAGGCTCCAGATACATGATCGTCCAGGAGGACATAAATGGCTAAGAACCGTAGTGAACTTGTTGCAGAGGTAGCCGGCAAGGCCGGCACCAGCCAGGCTGCCGTGAACTCCGTCCTCGACGCACTGTTCGAGGTTTTCGAGACTTCCGTCGCTTCCGGCGAGAAGATCACCATCCCCGGCTGGCTCGCCGTTGAGCGCACCGACCGTGCAGCCCGCACCGGCCGCAACCCGCAGACGGGCGAGACCATCCAGATCGCCGCCGGCCACAGCGTCAAGCTGACCGCAGGCTCCAAGCTGAAGGCTGCAGTCGCCAAGAAGAAGTAACTTCTTCGAAGCATCGAAGGAAGCGGTAACCCGAGCGGTTGCCGCTTCCTTCGTTTAAGCGGCGGTCTGGATGCGGTATCCCGATTCGCGGCGCAGGCGGCCGTAGCGGACAATGGATAGGTGCCTTCCGCAGCAAAAACACCTTCCCAGAATTCCGCGCCGGCCGCTCTTGCCGCCGGCGGGTCTGCCGCCGGGATCGCCCCTGCGTGGCAGTGGGCCGGGCTGGCTGCGCTGTTCGTAGGCCTTGTGGCCGCGCTGCTGTTCTCCGGGGCCGCCGGGGCGCGCAGCGTTTCCGATCCCGGCGCCCTGGTGCGCTGGGGCCTGCCCGTCAGCAAGGCATTGCACAACGTCTCCCTGGCCACTGTTATTGGCGGCCTGATCTTTGCCGCGGGCATCCTGCCCAGGGCTGCGGGCAAGGCGAAGAAGACTTCAAAGCACGACGCCGATGCCCCCGAGCACCCCTTGTTCACCCGCGCGCTGGTGGTGGCAGCCGCAGCAGGCGTTGTGTGGACCCTCTCCGCTGTATCGGTGCTGGTGTTGACCTTCGCCGACGTGGCGGGCCTGGGACTGGCCGGAGACGCCCAGTTCACCCAGTCACTGGTGTACTTCATGACGGACATCGAGACCGGCAGGGCGTGGCTGGCGGTGACCATCATCGCCGCAGTGGTGACCACGGCCCTCTTTGGTGTCCGGTCACTGACGGGCCTGGCACTGACCCTGGTGCTGGCCGTCGTCGGTCTTGTTCCTGCGGCGTTGATCGGGCACTCGTCGAGTTCCTCGGACCACGAGGGCGCCATCAACTCCCTGGGCCTGCACCTGCTGGGTGTCAGCACGTGGGTGGGCGGCATTGTGATGCTGGTGCTGCTGTCCCGGCTCCTCACGGCCACGGAGTTCACCGAACCCGTCCTGCGGCGGTTTTCCTCGCTGGCGGGCTTTGCGTTTGTGCTGGTACTGGCGTCCGGCGTGATCAACGCGAGCATCCGGATCACGTCCTGGGCTGACCTGTTCGGGTCAGCCTACGGGCAGCTGGTGGTGGCGAAGACGCTGGCCACCGTGGTCTTGGGCGGCATTGGCTTTATGCACCGGCAGTGGGTCATTCCGCAGCTGGGCCGGCAGGGGCTGTCCGCCCGGCGCGTGCTGTGGCAGCTGGTGGCCGTGGAGCTGCTGGTCATGGGTGCCACCTCCGGCGTGGCCGTGGCCCTGGGCCGGTCGGCTCCGCCGCAGCCCACCACCTACGCCCCGGACGCCTCGCCGGCGTTTATCCTCACCGGCTATGAGCTGCCGCCTGAACTCACTCCCGAGCGCTGGCTCACGGAATGGCGCCTGGACTGGCTCTGGATCGCCGTTGTGCTGTTCGGCCTGGCCGCGTACATCCTGGGTGTGGTGAAGGTCCGACGCCGGGGGGACAGGTGGAGCCCGTTCCGCACCATCAACTGGGTGGTTGGCCTGGCCGTGCTCACCTACATCACCTCCGGCCCGCCCGCCGTCTATGGCCGTGTGCTGTTTTCCGCGCACATGGTGGACCACATGGCCCTGACCATGGTGGCTCCGATCTTCCTGGTGCTGGGCGCGCCGGTGACCCTGGCGCTGCGTGCACTGCCGGCCCGCAACGACGGATCCCGCGGCCTGCGCGAGTGGCTGCTGGTGTTCGTGCACTCGAAGTTCTCCCAGCTGGTCACCCACCCGCTCTTCGCGGCCGCCAACTTTGCCGGATCCATCGTGCTGTTCTACTACTCGGACGCCTTCGGCTTCGCCATGCGCGAGCACGTGGGCCACGAACTGATGAACGTCCACTTCGCCCTGACCGGTTACATCTTCGTGCTGAGCATGATCGGCTCGGATCCGCTGCCCCGCCGTGCACCGTACCCCATGCGGCTGCTGCTGCTCCTGGCCACCATGGGCTTCCACGCCTTCTTTGGCGTGGCGATCATGGGCGGCACCGGACTCCTGGCCGCCGACTACTTCGGCAACCTGGGCCGGGCCTGGGGCGGCTCGGCCATCGAGGACCAGCAAATGGGCGGCGCCGTGGCCTGGGGGATCGGCGAGGTGCCCACCCTTCTGGTGGCAATCGGCGTCGCCATTATGTGGTCCCGGTCCGATGAACGGGAGAAGCGGCGCGTGGACCGGGCGGCTGACAGGAATAACGACGCCGATCTGAATGCTTACAACGATATGTTTGCCAAATTGGCCGAACGTGATGCCAGGCTGGCTGACCGCAATTCAAAGCTGGAAGGACGCTCATGAGCGAAACCGTACGCACCCACCACCGGGTCCGCGCCTCCGAACTGGTGGGCCGCAACTGGCTCAACACCGGCGGCAAGTCCCTGGACCTGGAAGCCCTGCGCGGCAAGATTGTGTTGCTCGATTTCTGGACGTTCTGCTGCATCAACTGCCTCCACGTCCTGGACGAGCTTCGCCCGCTGGAGGAGAAGTACTCTGACGTCCTGGTGACGGTGGGCGTGCATTCGCCCAAGTTCGAACATGAGGCGGACCCCGTAGCGCTGGCCGCAGCCGTGGAACGCTACGAGATCCACCACCCCGTCCTGGATGACCCGGAGCTGGACACCTGGAAGGCGTACACCGCCCGCGCGTGGCCCACCCTGGTGGTCATCGACCCCGAGGGCTACATCGTGGCGCATCTCTCCGGCGAAGGCCACGCGGACGGACTGGGTGTGCTCATCTCCGAACTCGTCGAACAGCACGAGGCCAAGGGCACGCTGCACCGCGGCTCCGGCCCCTACGTTGCACCCGAGCCCACCTCCGGCACGCTGCGCTTCCCGGGCAAGGCCCTGTACCTCCCGGCAGGCCGCGGAACCGTGGGCGAGGCCACCAGCAACGACGCCGGCTCCTGGCTGGTCACCGACACCGGCCACCACCGCCTGGTTGAACTGCACACGGACTTCCACACCGTCCTGGCCACGTTCGGCACGGGCGTCAAGGGATATGCCGACGGCGGTTCGGTGGGCGAGGGCGCCAGCGCCCAGTTCAACGAACCCCAGGGCCTGGTGCTGCTGCCGGAAGAGGTGGCAGCGAAGGTGGGTTACGACGTCGTGATTGCCGACTCCGTCAACCACCGCCTCCGGGGACTGTCGCTCGCTGAGGGCAAGGTCACCACGCTGGTTGGCAACGGCGTCCAGCGACTCCTGGAGACCGGCCCCGCCCGCGTGGACGAAGAAGCCGCCGGATTCACCGGCCAGCTGAGCGAACACCCGCTGGAAGTTTCACTGAGCTCCCCGTGGGACGTCATCTGGTCCAGCAAGCTCAATGCCGTGGTGGTTGCCATGGCCGGCACGCACCAGATCTTCAGCTTCGACCCCCTGACCGGGGCCGTGGCGATCGCCGCCGGCAACGGGCTGGAAGGCCTGCTGGACGGACCGGCGCACGAAGCCTGGTTTGCACAGTCCTCCGGCCTGGCCGAGGACGCGGACGGCAACATTTGGGTGGCTGATTCTGAGACCTCGTCGCTGCGCAAACTCGTCATTGACGACGCCGGCACGCTGACTGTGGAAACCGCCGTCGGCAAGGGCCTGTTCGACTTCGGCTTCCGCGATGGCGATGCCGCAGAGGCGCGCCTGCAGCACCCGCTGGGCGTTACTGTCCTGCCTGACGGGTCCGTGGCGATCGCGGACACCTACAACGGTGCAGTCCGCCGCTACGATCCCGCCACCAAGACCGTCTCCACGCTGGCCCGGGGCCTGTCCGAGCCCTCCGACGTGATTGTGGACCACACCAAGGTGGCCGGCGCCGAGCCGCTGCTGGTGGTGGTCGAGGCCAACAAGCACCAGCTGATCTACGTGCCCATCCCCAAGGAAGCGCAGCAGGTGGACGAGGGCGCATCCCAGACCCACCGGCCCAAGAGCCCCGTGGCCCCCGGGCTGCTGGAGCTCAACGTCCGCTTCACCGCGCCCACCGGGCAGAAGCTGGACGACCGCTGGGGCGATCCCACCCAGCTGAAGATCTCCTCCACCCCACCCGAACTCCTGGTGGCCGGCGGCGGAACGTCCGTGGGGCTGAACCGGACGCTCGAACTGAGCGCCGATGTTCCCGACGGCGTCCTGCACATCACCGCCCGGGCAGCGGCCTGCGACGGCCCGGAAACTGAAGACGGCGAGATCCCCGACCACGCCGCGTGCCACCTGTACCAGCAGGACTGGGGCATTCCGGTGCTGATGACGGCGGACGGCGACACCGAACTGGTGCTGGACCTCCGCGGCATGGACTAAGCCGAAGCGCTTCGTCCTGGCTGACCGGAACTGGGGTTGGTTGTGGACTAAAGGCTGCTGTGTGTGACGTTCGTGTCACGCACAGCAGCTTTTTGCATGTCTGGACGAGCTGGCTGCCGCAAAAATGCCGGAAATCCGCGACGGCGGCCGTCCTGGGTTAGTCAATAACGTGCTGCGCGTGACGGGTATGGACTAAGACGGCGGACGCCAGGAGACACCTTCGCGCAGGAAGGCGTCCACGTACACGGGTTGTCCACATACGGCCCGGCCGGCTGGCTTCGGTGCCGCCAAACGGCCCACCATGGAAGTCATGGACCTGGTGGCGGCGCTCGAACACTGCGGAGGTGCGGCCCGGCGTCCAGCCCTCCTCCGTTTGGGTGTTGACGATGCTGCCCTTCGCCGTGGCAGCCGCGCTGGAATCATTCAGCCAACGCGTGGCCTTTACGCACTTCCGACGGCGCCTCCGGGACTAGTCGCCTTGCTGGAGAATCGTGAGGTGCTGACGTGTGTCAGTGCCGCCAACCACTACGGGCTGTGGTCATTGCCCAGCAGCGGCGGAGTCCATGTCCATCACCGCCGCCGAGACGCCGTCGCCAGGAACTCAATCCATCATGCAGGGTTAATCCTGCCGGCCAGGTGGAATTCCCCGGTTTCGGCGCTTCCGGATGTGCTGATCCACGCACTACGCTGCCTGCCGTTCGCGCATGCATTGGTCATGGTGGAATGCGCGGTCCTTCGGGGCGACGTTGCCCTTGATTTCCTGCGCATCCACTTGCCCGGAAAGCGGAATGCAGCGGCCCGGGCTGTGCTGAACTGGGTGGATCGCGGAGCGGATTCGCTGCTGGAGACGTTGACCCGGACGTATTTCCGGCAGGCCGGAATCCGCGTGGAGTGCCAGGTTTATTTAGAACGGGTTGGTTATGTGGACCTGTTGCTGGACGGCTGGCTGGTGGTGGAACTGGATGGCGGCCACCACGCTGACTGGGAGCAGGTCAAGAAGGACAATCGTCGGAATAACGAGTCCGTGGTCCAGGGATTCACTGTTCTTCGGTACTACTACCAGGACGTGGTCTACAACCACGGGGCCATGGTGGCCGAGGTGCTGGGTGTTCTGGCAAGGCGGAGATGATCCGTGTCCGAAGCCAGGCCGGAACAACCCGTCACGCACAGCATGCTTTTAGACCACCGAGGCCGCGGAGCTCCCGGAAATCCGCGACGGCGGCAGCCTGGGTCAGCCAATAACGTGCTGTGCGTGACGCGGCATGGACTAAGCCGAAGCCGCGCCCCGCAGCTCTCCTAGTAGGTCAGTTGCGGGGTGAGGTTCACGGCGTCGGACGTGACGTCCAGGCGCGTGGTGAAGCTGAACGCCACTTCCTCGTTCAGCGGGAAGTACGCGCCGGAGAAGGAATCCTGCTGCTGGCCGGTGACCTTGGCTTTGCCGTCCAGCGGGGCGATCACCCAGCGGCCGTCGAACGGCTCAATGTTGATCTCCGGGTATTCAGTGATGTCCCATTTGATGCTTCCGGCCGTGATGTTGTTGCGGCTGACGTGGTAGAACGGGCAGTCGGGCTGGAGCCGCTGCGCCTCCGTGGCCTCTGCCGCACACGAGTCCAGGAACTCCCGTACCTTCGCTCCGACGTCGTCCTTCAGTTTCTGCGTGGCCTGGGTCAGGAGGGTCAGCGGCGCCACGGGAACGTCCCGGCCCGTCACGGTGGCACGGCTGGGAGCGGCGGCAAAGTACGCCCCGTTGACCGAGGCTTCGTACTCGCCGGGGTAGAAGACCGCGAAGGTGTTGCGGCCATCGGGCATGTTCACCGGAACGCCGTTCATGGTGGCCTCCACCGCGTTGACCACGCTGACGTCCACCTTGGGCAGGGGAGCCGGAACGAAGGCCCACGTGTTGAAGAACAGCCACTCGGTGCCGGTCTTTTCCAGGAGGAACTCGGTGCTGAGCTGGCTGCCGTCAATGGTGTATTCCATGGGAACGGCCACCCGCTTTCCCTCGCGGGGTTCGGGCTTGCCCAGCTTCACATTCGTAATGCGGGACGCGGCCGTTTGCAGTGCCGTGCCATCAAGCATTGACGCATCGCTGGACGGCACGGTCGCCCTCAACAGGCCCAGCGCCTTGCCCCCTTCGCCTCTCTGCAGGGCGTCCAGATACTCCCGGACAGGCTGGTGCGGGCTGGCCATGGTGTTGTTTACGACGTTGACAGCCACCACGGCTGCGGCCACGGCAAGCATCAGGCCCAGCAGCCAACCGGCTGCGATCCTGACCAACGCCTGACTCATCTGCACGTCCCTTACGTTACCTGCCAGCCCGCCGAATCCCGTTGTCACGTCCGACGGCGGCCCTGTGCTGTGCGGGTCAAGGCACCCTAGCGGCGGCGCCTGGAGGAGGTGCCGAACACGCCGCGGAGCAGTTCCCGGCCCAGCTGCGTGCCCATGGAACGGACCATGCTCTTGAGGCCACCGCCCAGGGCTCCGCCGAGTGCACCGGCGATGTCCCCGACCATTCCGCCGCCTGCGTTCCCCGCACCGGAACCAGGTGCGGGCTGCGGGGCGGGAGGCGCTGGAGGTGCCTGCCGCGAAGAGCCCTGTTCCGGCGTCGGGAGCGGCCTGCTGCTGGGACGGCCCAGGATTTCCTCCTCAATGCGGCGGGCCTCGGCGTCCACATCCAGGTTGCCGGGAACGGGAGGTTCGCCCGGCGCGGCGGGACCGGTGGCGGGCGCACCCTTGCCGGTGAGTTTCTCGTACGCGGAGACGTTGTCCACGGACGTTCCGTACTTGCCGAGCAGCGCCGAGCCGGCCACGGTGCTCTTGACGAGGTCCTCCGCGCTGGGACCCATCACGGATTCCGGCGCACGCAGCCGGGTGTGGGCCACCGGGGTGGGGGCGCCCTTCTCGTTCATCACGGTGATGACTGCCTCACCGATGCCCGCCGAGGTCAGCGTTTCTTCGAGGTCGTAATCGCTGACCGGGAAGGTGGAGACCGTGGCTTTCAGGGCCTTCGCGTCCTCCGGCGTGAAGGCGCGCAGGGCATGCTGGACGCGGTTGGCCAGCTGGCCCAGGACATCCGCAGGGACGTCCTTGGGGGTCTGGGTGACGAAGAAGATACCCACGCCCTTGGACCGGATCAGCCGCACGGTGGTGGTGATGGCGTCCAGGAACGCCTTGGATGCGCCGTTGAACAGAAGGTGCGCCTCATCGAGGAAGAACACCAGCTTGGGCTTGTCCAGGTCACCGGATTCCGGGAGGTCCTCGAAGAGATCGGCCAGCAGCCACATGAGGAAGGTGGAGAACAGCATGGGCTTGGTCTGCAGCGTGGGCAGTTCAAGGCAGGTGATGACGCCGCGGCCGTCCGGGGCGGTGCGGAGGAGCTCCGCGGTGTCGAATTCAGGCTCGCCGAAGAACTTCTCCAGGCCCTGGGCTTCGAGGTTGACCAACTCGCGGAGGATAACGCCTGCCGTGGCCTTGGACAGGCCGCCGAGCTCGGACAGATCCGCCTTGCCTTCCTCGGAAGTCAGGAACGTAATGACCGCGCGGAGGTCCTTGAGGTCGATCAGTTCCAGGTTTTTCTTGTCCGCGAAGTGAAAAACCAGCTGCAGGCTGGACTCCTGGGTGTCATTCAGTTCCATCACGCGGGAGAGGAGGATAGGCCCGAACGACGTGACGGTGGCCCTGACCGGAACGCCGTTGCCGTCCCCGCCCAGCGCCAGGAATTCAACAGGGAAGGTCTTGCCGGACCAGGCCTGCCCGATGCTTTCCGTACGGGCGGTCAGCTTCTCGCTGCCGGTGGCAGCCGTAGCCAGTCCGGAGAGGTCTCCCTTGATGTCCGCGAGGAAAACGGGGACCCCCGCGGTGGAGAGCTGCTCGGCCATCATGTGCAGGGTGACGGTTTTGCCCGTACCCGTGGCACCGGCAACCAGTCCGTGCCGGTTCATCATGGACAGCGGCAGGCGGACCGGCGCTTCCTTGTGGAGTTCGCCGTCGATGATGGCGGCGCCGAGCTCAATCGTGGCACCCTCCAGGGCATAACCCTCTTGGAGGGTGGCGAGCTTTTCTGCTGTGGTCTTGGTCTCGTTGGCCATGCCGCTAGCTTAGCGGGGGAGGGGCAGTTCCTTGGTGAAGGCGAGGTGACGGATGACCTCCGGATCGGCGTCGAGGTCAAAACCTGCCGTGTATCCGGTGTTCAGGTACAGATTCCTGGCTTCGGGCTGCCGCGGGCCGGTGGTCAGGTACACGCGGCGGTAGCCCTGGCGGGCCGCTGCGGCCTCCAGTTCTGCCAGCACCAGCCGGGCCAATCCACGACGGCGGTGGGCTGAGTGGGTCCAGATGCGTTTGAACTCCGCGGTGCGGGCATCAAAACGGCGGAACGCCCCGCCGGCGACGGACTGTCCGTTTTCCTGGATGATCAGCAGGGCACCATGCGGCGGCTCGAATTCCTCGGCGGGGTAGCGTGCCAGTTCTTCGGCCGCCCCGCCCGTGCTGAACAGGTTGCCGTAGCGGGTGTCATACTCGACGGCGAGCTCGTCCAGAAGCGGACGGACCCGGGGATCGCGCATAGCCAGGCTCAGGATCTCCAGGCTGCGGGTATCCAGGGTGGAAGTGCTCATGGTTCAGGCCTTTCCGGGGTGTGCGGGCGCTGCGGCAGCCAGGCTTTCGCGCCCATGCCCGCGCCCCTTAGCGGTGGAGTTGCTGCCGGGTACAGCGGCAAGCAGCCGGAGGATATTCCGGGCCACCGCATCGTTTTCACGGAAGGGTGCCGCGTTGGTTCCAGGCCGGGCAAATGCGCCGGCGCCCCAGACCGAGGTCCACGGACCCAGGCCCAGCAACCGCGGGAGCAGGTGGCCGTCGGAGTTGATCAGTTCGAACCCTGCGGAGACCAGCAGCTTGCCGGTGGACCTGATGCCATCCGCCGCCAGCACCTGCTGCTCTGACCCCAGGCCTGTCCGGTGCAAGGCTGCCAGCAGCGGGTTCGCCGAGCAGGCCACAGCCGGTGAGGGCAGCCGCGCCTCGATGTAGGCCGGGGCGTTGACGGTGAAATCCGCCTGGGACGACTGTGCGCTGAATGTTCCGGTGGACCCGTCCGCCGTGACGGTGAGGCCCGGCCCCAGGAAGCGGACAAGGCCCGCGCGGTTCAGGGCCAGGAGCTGCCGCAGCCGGTGCGGTGGCGGACCGGAATCCACAAAGCTGAAGAACCCGTGCCACCAGCCGTGGATGGTTTCCTGGGAGGCGCCGTTGAGCCGTGAGGCAGGCACCAGCCGGCCAAGCTCCATGTAGATGCCCAGCAAGGCCAGGAACAGGCCCTGGGATTCCGGATGGCCGGGGCTGTCCCTGAGTTCCAGATCCCGGATGATGTGTGCGGTGACGGCTTCCTGCACCGCGTGGACGCTGCCGAACTGCCGGCCAGCCAGCGGCCGGTCCAGCGACCCGAGGTCAAGGCGGAGCTCCGGATCCGGGACAAACGAGGCCACCAGTCCGGCAAGCCGGGGGTCCGCCCAGTCCAGCTCAGCGTAACGGCCGGCGAACTCCTCCCAGCTGCCGGCGGGGCTGGAGCGGGTAGTGAGAAGCGCCCGGTAATAGCCGAACCCGGCTTCCTTGGCGATCAGTGGCCAGAGGTGTTCCCGGAAATCCAGGACGCTATGCCGGTCCAGGAGGGCGTTGACGGCCTCCGCCGTGAAGAACTCCAACGCGGTCTTCGCGGTCCAGGAGTGCGCCCCGGCAGCGGCTGCGGAGATCTTTGAGTGGTACGGGACCCCGCGCCGGGACCCCGCCCACACCCTCGGTTCCCGGCCGGACGGCACATACTCCAGGCCGCCGTCGGGCAGCTGTTTGAACGTTCCGCCACGGCCCTCCATCAGCAGCACCAGCAGGTCCACAAACGCCAGGCCCATACCCGCGACGATCACATCCTGGCCGGGCTGGAGGGCCGAATAGTCCACGTCCGTGGTGTAGGAGGGCACCGCGTGGAACAGGCCATGCTGCCGGGCGAACGCGGTCAACGCCTGGGAACGGGCGTCCGGCCAGGCGTCAGTGTGCCCCAGGGCGGTGAGCACGACGTCGGCGTGCAGCACGGTGCCGGAGGCCAGGCGGATGCGGTACCCGGCGCCGTCGGACGCGGCTGGAGCGGAGGCGGGAGGGGAAGCTGCGGCAGACCCGGCAGGCACAGCCGGTTGGATCGGCTCCGTCAGCTGCACCGGCTCGATGCCGATGGCCGTGGAACGGTGCGTGGTGACCGTGGCGCCGGGCCCAAGGGCCAGCACCGCGCGGCGGAAAAACCACTCGAGGTACTGGCTCTGCAGCTGCCGGGTGGGGAACGTGCCGCCGTCGAGGTCCATCAGCTGCTGCCGCAGCGGTCCGGGGAGGTCCGGCACGTCGGTGATGGAACCGTCCAGGACGCCTTCCGCCCATTCCGCCAGGCCAGGCCCGGGGACGGCGGGGCCTTCGCAGGTGACGGAGCCGTCAGTGAACATGGTGATGTCCGAGGCGGTGGAGTTCAGGAGCAGGCCCGGGTGCTGGCCGGAACGCCAGATCCTGCCGGAACCGGGCTCGTAGGGTTCCACCACGTGGACGTCCAGGGGGCCTGCGAACAGTTCGGACCGGTTGGCGGCAAGCCTTTCCAGCACTCCGGCCGCCCGCGGGCCGCCGCCGATGAACACAACTGACGGGACGTTCGCCGGCATGACGCCTCCTTCGAAGCTGGTGGTTGGAAGTGCCCATGCTAGGCAGCCCCGACGACGCCGGTCGAGGGCCTGGTCATGGCCGTTCACCCCGCGTCACGGGGCGTTAAAGGGCGCAAAAAACTGACTCATGACGCCGTGCTAAGCACCGTTACCCCATACAAACAGTGCCCTTGCCCGCCTCTCTCAGGCGCCCCTAGATTGGCAGCCATCCAGTCGAAGAAAGCGAGGTGGCGCGTGAGCTCATCAACGAAGGCGGCCCCGTCGGAGCCGGCAACACAGCCCGGCCCAACACAGGCAACACAGCAGGACGTACATCCGACAAGCATCGAAATACAACAAGCAACACCGCAGGAAGTACCCGCCGCCACCTCCACGGCCCACGACTATTCCGGCTATCCGCTGGTGGCGGCCCGGCACCCCTGGCGCTGGGTGGGAACCGCCGTCGTTGCCCTCGGTGTCCTGGCAGTCGCCTGGTCACTGGCCACCAACCCTCGATGGGAATGGGGCGTCGTGGCTCAATGGTTCACTGCCCAGTCCGTGGTCAACGGACTCGTGGAGACGCTCAAGCTGACGGCCATCTCCGGCGTGCTGGGCTTTGTGCTGGGATTCATCCTGGCGCTGATGAGGCTCTCCGCCTCGCCCCTGCTGGTCTCCGTGTCCTGGACATTCTCCTGGATTTTCCGGTCCACGCCGCTGCTGGTCCAGATGCTCCTTTGGTACAACCTGGGGTACCTGTACGAGAAGATCAGCCTGGGAATCCCGTTTACGGACGTCCGCTTTTTCGAGGTTCAGACCACAACGCTGATCAGCCAGTTCGCCGCCGCCGTGCTGGGCCTGACGCTCAACCAGGCGGCGTATTCGGCGGAGATCATCCGCGGAGGCATCCTCTCCGTGGACCAGGGCCAGCTCGAGGCTGCAGCCGCGCTGGGCATTCCGGCCTGGCGCCGCTCCACCCGGATCGTCCTGCCCCAGGCCATGCGGGCTATCCTGCCCAACGCCTTCAACGAGATCATCGGCCTGGTCAAGGGCACTTCGATCGTGTACGTGCTGGCCTACTCGGAACTGTTCTACACGGTGCAGGTGATCTACAACCGGACCCAGCAGGTGCTTCCGCTGCTGCTGGTGGCCACGCTCTGGTACGTGGTGATCACCTCGGTGCTGAGCGTTTTCCAGTACTACATCGAACGGCACTACTCCAAGGGCGCGCTCCGCAACCTGCCGCTGACGCCACTGCAGAGAGTCCGCCGATTCTTCGCCACGCACGCCACGAACGCCGCGGCAACCAACCCCTCCAGGAGCCCCCGATGACCGCGACACCGATGACCGTGACACCGGAGAGCCAAACGGGTCAGCACGCCACCCGCGGACTCGTGGAAATCACCAAGGTCCATAAGTACTACGGCGCCGCCGAAGTCCTCAAGGGCATCACCCTGACCGTGAAGCCGGGTGAGGTGGCCGTCATCGTGGGCCCTTCCGGCTCCGGGAAGTCCACGCTGCTGCGCACCATCAACCACCTGGAAAAGGTCGACGGCGGCCACATCGCCATTGACGGAACACTGGTGGGCTACACGCTGCGCCGTGGGAAGCTCCACGAACTGCGGGAGAAGGACATCCTGAAGCAGCGCACCGGAATCGGCATGGTGTTCCAGAGCTTCAACCTCTTCCCGCACCTGACGGCACTTGAGAACGTGGCCGAAGCTCCCGTTGTGGCGCAGGGACGGAACAAGGATGAAGCGCGGCGGCGGGGCCTGGAGCTCCTGGACCGGGTGGGCCTGCGGGAGCGGGCGGACGCCTATCCCCGCCAGCTGTCCGGAGGCCAGCAGCAACGCGTCGCCATTGCCCGGGCGCTGGCACTGGACCCAAAAATCCTGCTGTTCGACGAGCCCACCTCCGCGCTGGACCCCGAACTGGTCAACGAAGTGCTGGACGTGATCCGCGAGCTCGCGACGTCCGGCACCACCATGATCGTGGTCACCCACGAGATGGGATTCGCCCGGGACGTGGCGGACACCGTGGTGTTTATGGACCAGGGCCAGATCGTCGAGCAGGGCAGCCCCCAACAAATCTTCGCCAACCCGCAGGAACCGCGCACCCGGAGCTTCTTCTCCAAGGTGATCGAACCGGCCTTCAACATCTAAGGAACACCCCATGGCATCAGCACACCCGCATCACCCGAAGTACCCCCGCGCAGCCGGATTGCGCACCCGCGCGGCCCTGCCCGCCGTCGTACTTTTTGGCACTGCCCTGGCGCTCGCGGCCTGCTCGGATCCCGGCGCCAGCGCGTCCGGCTCCAGCGCCGCAGAATCGCCGACGGCGGCACGCAACGGAGTCACGTACAACACCTCTCCGCAGCAGGACCGCGTCCGGGCCGGGGAAGATCCAGCGCTCGCCGGCCAGGTTCCCGAGCTGATCGCCAGGGACGGCAAGCTGACCGTCGCCACCACCGCGGGCTCCATTCCGCTCTCCTTCCACGCCACCGATGACAAAACACCCATTGGCTCCGAACTGGATATTGCCCAGCTGGTGGCGGACAAGCTGGGCCTGGAACTGGACGTCCAGGTGACGTCCTGGGAGAACTGGCCGCTGAAGACGCAGTCCGGGGATTTTGAGGCCGTGTTCTCCAACGTGGGCGTGAACCAGGACCGGGTGAAACTCTTCGACTTCGCCACCTACCGGGCCGCGTTTATGGGCTTTGAAGCGAAGAAGTCCGCCGACCTGGAGGTCAGGGGCGCTGACGATATTTCCGGCCTGAAGGTCTCCGTGGGATCCGGAACCAACCAGGAAAAGATCCTGCTGGCCTGGAACAAGGAACTGGAGGCGAAGGGCAAGGCGCCGGCCACACTCCAGTACTACTCCTCTGACGCGGACACCATCCTGGCGCTCTCGTCGGGCAGGACGGACCTCAACATTGCCCCCTACCCGTCCACCGTCTACCGCGAAAACACGCGGGATGACCTGAAGATCGTGGGCAAAGTCAATGCCGGCTGGCCATCGGAAACACTGGTGGCCGCCACCACTCTCAAGGGCAACGGCCTGGCGCCGGTGATCTCCGGGGCCCTCAACTCCGCGATCGACGACGGCTCCTACGCCAATGTCCTGGAACGCTGGGGACTTTCCGAGGAGGCCCTGCCGGAGTCCACCGAAATCAACGAGGCCAACTTCGGGACCACATCCGGGAAGAAGGAGTCGGGCAAATGAGCACCGTGGAGGAGAGCGCCCCCACCGGGCTGCTGTTGATAGAGCTCGACGGCGATGGCTCCCATCCGGCGGCGTGGCGGAAGTCTGCAGGGTCCCCGGCAGCGTCATTGGGGCCCGCGCGCCTCCGTGACGTAACGCTCGCGGCCGAATCTGCCGGATTCCATGCAGCCACGTTCCGCGACGGGGTGCCCGGAGCCGGGACCAACGCTGGTGCCAACAGTTCCGTCCGCCTGAACGCCTTGCAGCGGGCAGCGTTTGTGGCGCCGCTGACCAGGTCCATCGCACTGGTTCCGGAAGTGGAGACTGTATATACGGAGCCGTTCCACGTTTCCACGCAGCTGGCCACCCTGGACTATGTATCCCGCGGCCGGGCCGGATGGCTGGTTTCCGCCAGCGGTTCGGCGGCCGAATCCGCGGCACAGGCGGCAGCAGTGGGACGCCGGCCGGCCGACTCGGACCGCCGGACCAGGGAGGCCGGCGCCGCGATCGAGGTGTCCCGGCGGCTCTGGGACACCTGGGAAGACGACGCCGTGATCAAGGACGTGGCCACGGGCCGCTACCTGGACGTGGACCGCCTGCACTACGCGGACTTTGAAGGCCCGGACTATTCGGTGAAGGGCCCGTCCATCATTCCCCGGCCGGTCCAGGGGCAGCTTCCCGTGTTGGCGCCTGCCGGGCTCCTGGCTCCGGACGCTGTGGCTCAAGGCGCGGCCGACGCGCTGCTGGTCTCTGCGCCCACCATCTGGCTGCTGCTGAGCGAACTCCAGGATGCTGCCGCGGACAGGGCCTCCGCTCTTCGCCTGGAACGGGGCCGGCTGGAACGGGGCCGGTTGGAACGGGGCCGCGGCGGTGCTGCGGATCAGCAACCCCTGCCGGCCTTCATCGCCGAACTGGACGTGGTGCTGGATGCCCGCGGTGAGTCAGCGTCCAGCCGGCTGGCTGGTCTGGAGCGCTACGCCACATGGGAGAGCCCCCGGGCCAGGTTCGTGGGATCGGCGGCCCAGCTGGTGGAGCTGCTGGCGGACCTCCTTGCGGCCGGCGCCGGCGTCAGGCTGCACCCCGCGGTGCTGGATGTGGACCTGGAGGAACTCGCCCAGCTGGTTCTTCCTGCGCTGCGCTGGCGGGGCCTGCTGTCGCCGGTCACCCCGGATGCGCCGTTCCGCGGGCTGCTTGGACTGCCGCGGCCGGTGAGCCGGTACGCCGCGGCGCGTTCCGCCGTCGGACCTTCCGCTGACGCCCCCGCCTGGAACTGAGGAGAGAGAATGACTGAAACAAGGATCGACGGCGGCTTCCGGCCGACGGGGCAGCTGCAGTTTGGCGTGTTCTTCCAGGGGGTGAATTCAGGGACGGTATGGAAGGCGCCGGAGGCCGGTTCGCAGACCGACTTCGAATCGTTCCGGCGCATCGCCCAGACGGCCGAACGCGGCCTGTTCGCTGCGTTTTTCCTGGGCGAGGGGCTGCGGCTCCGGGAGCACCTGGGCCGCCCGCACGCCCTGGACGTCGCAGGCCGTCCTGATGCGCAGACCATGCTGGCGGCGCTGGCATCGGTGACCTCGCACATCGGGCTCGTGGCCACACAGAACACCACCTACAACGATCCCGCTGACCTGGCGCACAGGCTTTCCACGCTGGACCACCTCTCCGGCGGACGCGCGGCGTGGAACGTGGTGACCACGGACAACGCCTGGACCGGCGCGAACTTTCGGCGCGGCGGCTACCTGGACCACGCAGAGCGCTACGTCCACGCCGAGGCGTTTGTGGAAACGGCGAAACGGATCTGGGACTCATGGGAAGACAACTGGGCAGGCGGCGCAAAGTCCTCGCCTGAAGACAGCTGGGTGGCCCCGGACGCCATCCGCCGGATCCGGCACCAGGGCAGCCACTACAGCGTGGACTACCTGCCCCGGCTGCCGCGTACCGCGCAGTACCGGCCGGTGCTGTTCCAGGCCGGTGATTCACCTGAGGGGCGGGACTTCGCCGCCCGGCAGGCCGACGTCATTTTCTCCGCCCACCCCAAGTTCGACGACGCCCTGGACTTCCGCCGCGACATTGTGGAGCGCAGCCTGAAGGCAGGCCGCGGCGCCAATGATGTGCAGATCATGCCGGCCAGCGAGTTCATCCTGGCCGCCACGCCGCAGGAAGCACGGGACAAGAAAGCCTGGGTCCGCAGCCTGCAGATCGGCCCGCAGCAGGCCATTGCCTACCTGGAACAGTTCTGGGGCAGGGAACTGTCCGAATTTGACCCTGACGGCCCGCTGCCGGAGATCGATCCGGTGGTGGAGGAAACCTCAGAAACCCGGGGGAGCGGCTTCCACGGCGCCAAAGCCCGCCAGCTGGCCGATCAATGGCGGGCGGAAGCCAAGGAGAAGGGGCTCAGCATCCGGCAATTCGTCACCGCCAAGACCAGCCGTGTGGATGCCACGTTCAACGGGTCCTATACCGAGGTGGCTGACCGGCTGGCCGATTACGCCCGGACCGGGGCAGTGGACGGTTTCAACATCTCGCCGTGGCTGATCCCCACCGGGCTGGATGACATCGTCAACCACTTGGTTCCGGAACTCCAGGAACGCGGCATCTACCCCACGGAATACGCCGGGACCACCCTGCGGGCCAACCTGGGGCTGGCCACGCCTGCCCGGACGTCGCCGGATAGCTTTGCCGGTGCGTGAGGAACGGGACTACGAAGCCGTGAACCGGGAGCGGGGAACATCAGGCCGTTGGACCCTGGACCGTACTTTGATCCGGCTGCAGCTCACGGTCTGGGAGCACTACCTGCTCTTGTAAACGTCCGAGCGGTGGTCGATGCGGTGGACATACAAGATGTGTCCTTCGACATCGAGCTCAAAGAGCACCCGGTAATCGCCCCTGCGAGCTGTTCGGAGCCCGGACAGCTCGTTGGTCAGCGGTTTGCTCAGGCGGCGGGGGTTATCGGCAAGAACGCCAGTGACGAATTCAACGACGGCGGCGGCGATTTTCTCCGGCAACCGGCGAAAATCGCGCAAGGCGGGGCTGGTGACTTCAACCTTCCACGGGCCTGGCGTATTGGCCTTGGTGGCCGTCACCGTTGGGGCAGTCCAAATTCACGCCGCAGGTCATCGCCGTCGAGCGTGCTGCCCGATGCGATATCCTGCCGCGCCTGTTCCAGATCTTCACGGATGTGGGGTTGGGAGAGCCAGTGGATGGTTTCCTGGAGTGACTCCAGATCAACGGCCGACATAAGTACCGCGGACGGGTGGCCATGCCTGGTGATCTGGATGATGTCATGGGTTTTCTCAGCATCGTCAACCAGGGCGGAAAGCTTGTCCTTGGCTTCACTCAAAGGCACTGATCTCATGGCCACATTCTAGCCTGAATTCTGGCTAGAATGTGGCCATGCCTGTGATTTCTCCCCACAGAACTACTGCTTCGGCAGCCCTGCCGGGTTCAGCTGGGAGTGTTCGATCGCTTCGGAGGACAGGCCCCAGCGGTCAAGGATTTTCGCGTAGGTACCGTTCTCGATCAGCTCATTGATGGCGGCCTGGGCGGCCACTGCCAGGCCGTTGCCCTTTTTGGTGGTGAAGGCAATTTCCGCCGTAAGTGGCCAGCCGCCGTTGAGGGTGCCCACTTCCTTGGTCTTGCCGTCTTTCGCGGCCTTGTACGCTGCACCGGCATTGGGTCCGAACGTCAGGTCCGCACGTCCGGACTGGAGGGCCAGCGTGGAGGCGGAGTCGTCGTCGTAATACTGGAACTCCACCGGCGCCAGGCCGTTCTTCTTATTCTCCTCGTCCCAGCGCACCAGGATCGCTTCCTGGTTGGTGCCGGAGCCCACGATGATCCGCTTCCCGGCAACGTCCTTGGCTTCCTTGATGCCGCTGATGCTGGAGTCGCTCTTGGCATAAAAGCCCAGGAGGTCGTTCCGGTGCGTCGCGAAGTCGAACTTCTCTTTACGCGCCTCGGTGACTGTCACGTTGGACAGCACGGCCTCATACTTTGCTGATTCGATGCCCAGCGGCCAGTCCGCCCAGGCGACGGGGAGGACTTCCACGTCCAGGCCCAGCGTCCCGCCCACGGCGTAGGCAATGTCCACTTCGCTGCCGATCAGGGTCTTGTTGTCCGTGGCGAACAGGCTCAGCGGGGCCGTGCCGCCGGTGGTCACGACGGTGAGTTTGCCGTCCGCCTTGATCGCTTCCGGAACCAGGGCCGCCGCTGCCGGATCCGCCGTCACCGGGAAGCGGTCCTGGTCCGGGGACAGATTGAAGACCTTGCCTTCCGCAGAAACTGAAGCGCCCGACGGCGGTGCTGTCGCCGCCGTCGCGCCCGGGTCCGAGCACGCTGCCAACGCGAGGGTTGCGATGACTGCGAAGGCCGCCGCGGCGGCCGGTTTGGTGCTGGATGGTGCCATGATTTCTCCCTGGATCCTGTTGCTGTGGTGAGCGGATGGCCCGCTCGTTGCAGCAACTATCCGGGAGTGCCGGTGCCCGGTTCAAAGGCAAAGAAACGCTGGGATACAGGGCGTCATGGCAAGTCACCGGGCGTCCGGAAGGGTCACAACCGAGGCGTGATCCGGCAGCTATTGCCCCACACGGCCGTCGATGCATTCACGCAGCAGGTCCGCGTGGCCGCAGTGCCGGGCGTACTCCTCGATCCGGTGCACCATCAGGTCCCTCACGGCGATTCCGTCCTTGCCCAGGCGCTCGCCAAGGTCCGGGTGCTTCGCCAGGGCGGCGTCCGTCGCAGCCTGTTCGCGCTTCAGGTCCGCGTACGCGGCGTCCACCTGCGCCTGGTCCGCCACTGCGCCGTCGAAGTCAGCGTCGCGTTTGCCGTACAGCTTGGGCAACGGCTCGTCATCGCCGATCCAGTTGTGCCAGTCCCGTTCCACTTCAACAAGATGCCGGAGGAGGCCCAGCAGGGACATGGTGGACGGCGGAACGGAGCGGCGTGCCAACTGCTCCGCATCCAGGCCGTCGCACTTCATCAGGAGCGTCAGCCGGTAATTAGCCAAATACTCCTGCAGCGTGGCCAGCTCACCTTCCGGGCCGGGGCCGTCCGATTCGCGGGGATCGTCATCCGGGTCAATCCACATATCCGCATAGACGGTGGCCTGGGTCCAACGTTCCGGGTTTTCAGTCATGCGTTTCATTCTTGCCCGAGGCAGGGTGCCGCACCATAAAAACGTCCACGGAATCCTCGCTTTCCAGGACAAACCCGTGGCGTTCATAGAGCCGCCGCGCCGGGCTGCCCTGTAGGACGTTGAGCCTGAATGGCTTGTTGCCGGCGTGCTTTTCCAGCACCAGGTTCAGGACGGCGGTGCCGATGCCTGAGCCGCGGAACCTGGAGGCGAGGTAGAAGTGTTCGATCCACAGTTCGTCGCTGGTAGGCCGGACGGCTATAACTCCGGCCGGTTCACCGGAGCCGGTGGAGATGATCCAGGTGTGCGCCGGAACGAAGGCATCGAGGAATCGCTGCCTGACGCGCGTGGGATCAAACCGTTCCAACCGCTCCAGATCCGGACGCATCACGGCCGCGCGCAACTCTGCCAGCCAGCCGGCGTCGTCCGCGGTGCTGGGAAGGAGGACGACGGCGGGAGGTGCTTCAGCGGGCATGGCTCCAATTAAAGTCGACTGCCCCACGGCCGCGGTTGCAGGGTCCCGCCGGCCACGGTAATTCTGCCTTTTGTCCTCCGGTATCGTGTGGGGATGGTGCGGGGACTTGCCGATATCGGCGCTGAGGGCGTTTTGCTTGCGGGGGCGGGGCGCGCCATTTTGCTGCAGATCGCCGATCCCGCCGTGGGCCGTGGCGTTGCCGCGCACAGCAATTTTGCGCAGCGGCCGCTGGACCGGCTGCTGTCCACCATGACCTACGTCTATGCCGTGGTGTACGGGAGTGAGGCCCAGGTGGCGGCAGTGCGCCGAAGCGTGAACCGTGCGCATGCCCCGGTCCGGAGCCACGCAGGTGCCGGGGGAGGCTCCGGGTACAGCGCTTTTGACGCGCACTCACAGCTGTGGGTGGTGGCCACGCTGTATGACACCGCGGCCACCGTGCACGAAAAGATCTACGGCCCGCTGGACGATGTAGCGGCGGACCGTGTGTACCGCGACTACGCCAGGACCGGCACTGCGCTGCAGTTGCCGGCCGAGCTGTGGCCGGAGGACAGGGCGGCGTTCGCCGAATACTGGCACGAACGCCTGCCTATTCTCGAAGTTGAAGAGGCCACGCGGCGGGTGGCGCGGGATCTCCTCTTCCCGGCTGCCGGTCCGGTTTGGCTCCGGGCGGCCATGCCGCTGGCCCGGTTCCTGACCGCCGGGCTCCTGCCGGAGGGCCTGCGGGCGGATTTCGGCCTGGCCTGGAGCGGGCGTCATGAACGCCGCTTTAACCGGACCATGCGGCTCACGGCCCTGACCTACCCCAGGCTGCCCCGGCGGCTCCGCCACTGGTTCAAGGACTACTGCCTGGAGCGCCTCGATGCTGCCTGACCACTCCGCCGGCGAAGGCAACCCCACCGGCGAACGGACATCCGTTGAGCGCAGGCTCGACAGCAGGGCCCAGCGTTTCCTCTCCCGCACTCCCGTCCATGGCATCCGCGGCCGGCTGACGGAGTTCGCCGCCTTCGGGTTGAAGCAGGCATGGGCGTGCATATTCGGGACGGCACTGCTGGTTGTGCTGATGGCCGCACGCCTTTGGTATCCGGAGGACGCTGCGCTCGCGAGGAACGACTTCCTGACCCTCGCAGCGGTTGCCATCCAGGTGGCCATGATCCTCACCCGGCTGGAAACCCTGCGCGAGCTGCGGGTCATTGTGCTGTTCCACCTGGTGGGCACGGTAATGGAACTGTTCAAGACCGACGTCGGATCCTGGTCCTACGAGGCCGAAGGGTTCCTGCGCATCGGCGCCGTTCCACTGTTCAGCGGCTTTATGTACGCGGCCGTGGGTTCCTACATGGTGCGCGTCTACCGGCTGTTCGACCTCAAGTTCGCGCGGTATCCAAAACGCTGGACGACGGCGGTCCTCGCCGCCGCCATCTACGTCAACTTCTTCACCCACCACTACTTCTGGGACGCACGCTGGGTGCTGCTTGCCGCCGTCGTGCTTCTTTACGGGCGGTGCGTGATGCACTTCCGGGTGTTCCGGCGCGGCTTCCGGATGCCCCTGACTGTCGCTTTCCTGCTGGTGGCGCTGTTCATCTGGATCGCGGAGAACATTGCCACCTGGTCAGGTGCCTGGCTGTACCCCAGCCAGGTCAACGGCTGGCACCTGGTTTCCCTGGACAAGCTGGTGGCGTGGTTCCTGCTGATGATCATCTCGGTGGTGCTGGTGGCCTGGGTGTACAAGCCGCAGCCGCCGGTCAGTCCGCCAGGATCAGGTACAGCGCCCGCCGGGCCTCGTCGATCTTCTCCCGGGCGGCTTCCCGCTGCTCGTCCGTAGCGGAGAACCGGAACTGGTGGATCACGCCCATCAGTTTCACCACGCTCTGATGGAATGCCGGTCCGGTGCCGTCGGCGTCGTTGTTCCACGCGGCGGCAAGTTCCTCCGCGTGCTCGGCCACGTACGCGTGGCCGGCTTCCGTGAGCGTGTAATCCGTCCGGCGGCCTTCGCCAACGGGCGTGATCAGTTCCTCGTCAACCAGCTGCTGCAGGGTGGGGTAGACCGATCCCGGGCTGGGACGCCAGGCGCCGGATGACTTTTCCTGGATGGCCTTGATCAGGCCGTAGCCGTTGGAGGGGCCTTCGGACAGGAGCGAGAGGATGGCGTGCCGGACGTCTCCGCGGTTGGCGCGGCGCGGACCCTTTGGTCCGAATCCCGGACCGAATCCCGGTCCGAACCCGGGGCCGAATCCTCCGCCGGGGCCGCCGAAACCGGGGCCAAATCCGGGCCCCCGGCCGTGGCCGCCGCCGTGCCCGTGCGGACCGCGGCGGTTCCTGCCCTTGCCGGGCCTGCCCATGCCTGGAACGTCTGGAAAATTGTTGTTGTGAATGCCATGCATAGCGGCATTCTCCTTTCAGTGAGGTTCACCGCCGACCCTTCGGCGATAGTTAACGATATATCGGTAACTATCGCCTCGTCAACAGTCCGCCTGAAGCAGTCCTTAACCCACGACGGCGGCCCTCCCAGTGGAGGACCGCCGTCGAAAGTTCCTGCCCGCCGCAGCCGGGGAACAGTGCCGCCTTAGCGCGGACTCTTGCCCGTCAGGGGTTCGTCAGGATCGGACGCCGCTGCAGATTTCGTTGCCTTTGACACAGCCGGAGAGCCCTTGGCAGGTGTTTCGGGCGAAATAACCACCGCGAGTTCAGCGCCATGCTCGGTGAAGTGCTCCTGGATCTGGCGCTCCACTTCCTCGGACATGGTCTCTGCCACCTGGTCCGCCACCTGGTCAGACACGCGCTCGGCCACCTGGCCATGGATGCGCTCCACCATGATGGTCTGCGCCACCTTGCGCTGGGCGGCCAGGAAGGCGCGGTGCTCGCCGTGGAAGGCCCTCGCCGTGGCAATGCACATCAGCAGCATCACCACGCTGAACGGAAGGGCGGTCAAGATGGCGGCCGTCTGGATGGACGCCAACCCCTCCGTTCCCACCAGCAGCAGGGAAATGGCAACAGCCGCTGCCAGCACGGCCCAGAACACCCGGATCCAGTTCTTCGGATGGGCGTCACCGCCCGTGGAAATCATGCTCATCACCAGCGCGCCGGAGTCGGCGGAGGTGATGAAGAAGATGGCAATCAGCAAGATGGCGCCGATCATCAGGACGGGCCCGCCAGGCAGATCGCCCAGAAGGGCAAACAGCGCATTCTCGGTATCAACACCGTCCGGGCCTATCAACCCTCCCTGTCCGAAGATCTCCCGGTAGATGGCCGATCCGCCCAGGACGGAGAACCACAGAAAACCCACCAGGGTGGGGACAAGCAGGACGCCGGCCACGAACTCGCGGACCGTCCGGCCCTTGGAAATGCGGGCAATGAAGATGCCCACAAAGGGTGCCCAGGACATCCACCAGCCCCAGTAGAAGGTGGTCCAGGCACCTTGCCATGCCTCGCCCTCGGCACCGGAGAATGCCAGCGTATTAAAGGTCAGGCCCAGGACGTTCTGGAGGTAGTGGCCGATCGACTGCACAAACTCACGCAGCAGGAACAGGGTGGGCCCGGCGAACAGGACCACCATCAGCAACACGGCAGCCAGGACCAGGTTGATGTTGGAGAGCCACTTCATGCCCCTGCCCACGCCGGAGACCACGGAAATGATGGTCAAGGTGGTGATGCAGAGGATGAGCCCGATCTGCGTGCTTTGGGTGGCCGCCATGATTCCGGACGTATCCAGGCCGGCGGAAATCTGCAGGACGCCCAGGCCCAGCGAGGTGGCGACGCCGAACAGGGTTCCTACCAGCGCAATAACGTCGATCGCATGGCCCCAGGCGCCGCGGACCTTTTTGCCCAGCAGCGGCTCCAGCGTCCAGCGGATGGAGATGGGCCGGCCCCTGCGGTGAACCGCGTAGGCGATGGCGAGTCCCACCACCACGTAGATGCTCCAGGCGTGCAGGCCCCAGTGCAGGAAGGTCTGCGTAATGGCCTGCTGGCCAAGCTGGATGTCCGTGCCCGTGACGCCGGGCCGCGGACTGGCGAAGTGGTTAAGGGGTTCTGCGACGCCCCAGAAAACCAGTCCGATTCCCATGCCCGCGGCGAACAGCAGCGCGAACCAGGACATCAGGGAGAACTCGGGCTTGTCGTTATCCTTGCCCAGGGGGATGTCGCCATAGCGGCTGAATCCCATCCAGAGTGAAAAGGCGACGAAGAAGGCGACCAGAAGCACGTAGTACCAGCCGAAGGCGCCAATGACGTTTTCCTGCAGCCCCGCGAACAGTGCCGAGGCGGCTTTTGGTTGAACGAGCGCATACGCCACGAAAACCACGATTACCGCTGCCGCCGGGATGAATACGGGGCGGGCCAATCGCGATCCTTGTACCGTGCTGGTTCCTGCTGCTTTTTTGGATTTACCGGGTTCTTTGGGCGGTCCTGCCGCCGAATTATTGCTCGTTTTAGTGGTCATGGTCGTGCTCCTTGATAGGTGCCAGATGGTCATGCCTCACAACCACGCCCGCACTCAGGCGTGATGTGGTCCTCTCTCCACCCTACCGACCGGGGCGCCAAGAAATAAGCTGGCGGCCTTTGGGGTTGTCCAGAAAGTGCCCGTATTACACGATCCGGCACCGTACATTTCCGCTTTTCGAAAGGCCGCATCGCCGTGACTGTTCCCCTCTCCATCCTTGACCTGGCAACCATCGGCAAGGGCCAGACGGCGGCGGAGAGCCTGGCGGGAAGCGTGGCCATGGCGCAGCTCGCGGAGAAACGCGGCTACCGCCGGGTCTGGTATGCCGAGCACCACAACATGTCAGCGATCGCCTCTTCCGCCACCAGCGTGCTGATCGCCCACGTGGCTGCACACACGGAATCCATCCGCTTAGGCGCCGGCGGAGTGATGCTGCCCAACCACTCGCCGCTGACCATCGCCGAGCAGTTCGGCACCCTGGAAACCCTGCACCCGGGCCGCATTGACCTTGGCCTGGGCCGCGCTCCCGGCAGCGACCAGAACACCATGCGTGCCCTCCGCCGCGACCCCATGTCCGCCGATTCCTTCCCCCAGGATGTGCTGGAATTGCAGGGCTACCTCACCGGCCCCACCCGGATCCAGGGCGTTGAAGCCACTCCCGGCAAGGGCACCAACGTTCCGCTGTACATCCTCGGGTCGTCCCCTTTCGGCGCGCGGCTCGCTGCGCAGCTGGGCCTTCCTTATGCGTTCGCCTCGCACTTTGCTCCCCAGGCCCTGCAGGACGCCGTGTCCATTTACCGCAGTGAATTCAAGCCGTCAGCGCAGCTGGCTGCGCCGCACGTGATCGCCGGGGTGAACGTCATTGCCGCGGATACCGCCGCGGAGGCGCAGGCCGCGCTGCGGGCCACCATGCGTGCCCGGGTGTCCCTGTTCTTCGGTGGCGGCCGCGAATTTACCGACGACGAAGCGGACATGGTGCTCGACTCACCGCAGGGCCAGCACATCAGCCAGATGATGCGGTACTCGGCCGTTGGAACCCCGGAAGCCGTCAAGGAATACCTCGACGAATTCGCGGCGCACGCTGACGCTGACGAACTGATCGTCGCTCACCAGAGCAACGGAACTGCCGAGCGGCTGCGTTCGGTGGACCTGCTGGCCGACGTCGCCGGGCTGGTCCCCGCCTGAGCCGTTACGCGCCCGCAACGGGGTAGTCATTCGCATGAAACGGCCCGCCGAAAGAATGGCTCTGCCCCCTCCGGGCACATGGATTCCCGGAGCGGGGCACCAGCGGCCTTGGCCATTCCGGGTGTAGCCCGGCCAGCGGAGGCCCAACGGAAGGGCTCCGCCGTGGCAACACCGTTAAACCAGTCAGTCGCAGACTCCTCCCTGCTCACCAGGTCTCTTCCCGTGGGGCTGCTGCGTGAGTTCGTCCGGTCCGAGGCCACCGATGACGGCCTGACGCCGCAGCTCCTCGCTGAACTCCGCGTGCTGGCCAGGGTTCCGGGGCTGCTGGTGGCCTGCAATTACGGCGGAACCCTGTGCGATGCCGAGGGGATCTCCACCGAAACGCTGCCGCTCGGCAACGCAGCCATTGCGTTGCGTGCGCTGGCCGCGCTGCCCAACACCCATGCCGCCGTCGTGTCCGGCCGCTCCCTGCGTGACCTGGCCGCTGTGTCCCGGCTGCCCGCCGAGGTGCACCTGGTGGGGTCCCACGGCGCCGAAACGGACATGGGGTTCGCCCACGGATTGTCGCTGGCCACGGAATCCCTGCTCCAACGGGTCAACACCGAACTGGCCGAGGCTGTGGGATTCCAGCAGGGAATCTGGCTGGAGCGCAAGCCGGTGGCGGTGGCCGTCCACACCCGCCCCGCTACCCCGGAAGTCGCTGCCGAGGTCACCGAAATTGCCCGGGACATTGCCCGTACCCACGGCCTGTTCTTCATCGTCGACGGCTCCGTGCTGGACCTGTCCGTCACCGAACCCGCCAAGGCTGAGGCGTTGGAATCATTGCGGTCCCGGCTGGGAGTCAGCGCCGCCATGTTTGCCGGTGATGCCTACAGCGACGAACTGGCGATTGCCACGCTCCGCGGCCCGGACATGGGAATCCGGGTTGGCCCCGGAGAAACGGCGGCAGCCCATCGGCTGGGCGATCCGGAATCCTTCGCCCGTGTGCTGGCCATCCTGTTCGAGTTGCGCCGCGCCTGGCTGTTCGGCGAGGACGCCGTTGGCCTGGAACGGCATTCGATGATCGGCAACGGATCCTCCACCGCGCTGGTCACGCCGGACGCGAAGATCTGCTGGATGAGCCACCCGTTGCCGGATTCAGGCTCGCTGTTCGCCCATATCCTGGGCGGTGACGCCGCAGGCCACTTCTCCGTGGAGCCGGTCAAGGCGTCCCAGGTGCTGGGCCAGCGGTACGTGGACAGCACCATGATCGTGGAAACCCGCTGGGCTGACGTCACGGTCACCGATTACCTGGAGCCTGCGCCGGAGGGAATCACCAGCCTGGTCCGGGTGCTGTCCGGGACCGGGGCCGCCCGCATCGTCTTCGCACCGCGGCCGGACTACGCCAACGCACCGTTCAGTATGGAAGCCCGCGGAGATGAACTGCACATTGTGGGCACCGCGGACCCCATCATCCTCTTCGCCCCGGGAGTCACCTTCTCTGTTTCATCAGATGGCCGGCACTCCACCGCCGTGGCCTCGGTCAACCTGCAGGACGGGCCGGTGGTCCTGACCCTCCGATGCGGTGATACTGAGCCCGTTGCCGCGGACCCGGCCGAAGAGACTGACCGCCGTGCCGCCGTCGCACATCACGCAAGGAAGTGGGTGCAGGAACTGGACCTTCCCGGCGTGAAGCCTTCGCTGGTCCGCCGCAGCGCCCTGGTGCTGCGCTCGCTGGTGCACGAACCCACGGGAGCCGTGCTGGCCGCGCCCACCACGTCCCTGCCGGAGGGCATTGGTGGCACCCGGAACTGGGACTACCGCTACTGCTGGCTGCGGGACGGGTCCATGACGGTCAACGCGCTGGTGGACCTGGGCTCGGTCTCCGAAGCGCGCGGGTTCCTGGACTGGCTGGGCCGGATCCTGTCCAACGCGCCAGGCCCGGAATGGCTGCATCCGCTGTACTCGGTGACCGGCGCACCGCTTTCCACCGAGGCCATCATCGAAAGCCTGCCCGGATACGCCGGGTCCCGTCCGGTCCGGATTGGAAACGCCGCAGACCACCAGGTCCAGCTGGATGTGTTCGGCCCCATCGCCGAGCTCATCCACAGCGTCAGCGAACAGGAGGGCACGCTGGATGCCGCGCACTGGGACCTCCTGGTCCAGATGGCGGCTGCGGTGCTGGCCCGCTGGCATGAGGCGGACCACGGAATCTGGGAGGCCCGCATGGCACCGCGCCACCACGTGTACACGAAGGTGATGTGCTGGGTGACCCTGGACAGGGCGCTGCGGACGGCTGCCAGGCACGGCCGGCAGCCGGAGCCCGCCTGGGAGTCCACTGCAGCAATCATCCGTGACGAAGTGCTCCGCGAAGGTTGGGACGAGTCCGCCCGCTCCTACACCGTGGCGTACAACAGCCCGGACCTGGACGCCGCCGTGCTGCACATCGGGCTTTCCGGACTGCTCGACGTCGGGGATCCGCGCTTTTTGGCCACCGTCGCCGCCGTCGAGCGTGAACTCCGCGTGGGTCCCACAGTTTTCCGCTACAGGTACGACGACGGCCTGCCGGGTTTGGAGGGCGGGTTCCACATCTGCACCACCTGGCTGATCGAGGCATACATTGCGGTGGGCAGGACCGAGGACGCCTGGGACCTTTTTGACCAGCTGGTGAACCTCTTCGGGCCCACGGGGCTGTTGCCGGAGGAGTACGATCCCGGGACGGAAACCCACCTGGGCAACCATCCGCAGGCGTACTCCCACCTGGGCTTCATCCGCTGCGCGCGGCTGCTGGACGGGTTGCAGAAGGACTCGATGCAGAAGGACCAGTTGCAGAAGGACCTGTTGCAGAAAAACTAGGCCAGCAGCAGCGCCACACCGATCATCGCCGGAACGGCAACAACGGTGGTGACCAGGACGGTGTCCTTCGCAACAGTCAGGCCTGTGTCGTAGCGGCTGGAGGCCACAAACACGTTCTGGGCGGTGGGCAGTGACGCGACAACCACCATGGCAAACAGGGCCTGGCCCTCCATTCCCAGGGCGAACCGCGCAAACAGGTATGCAACGGCCGGCTGGATGACCAGCTTGAACGCGCTCGCCAGGAGGGTGTCGATGCGGCGGCCTGTTGCGGCCTGCAGGGGGCGGCTGCCGTTCAGGCTGATGCCGAACGCGATGAGCATGGCAGGAATAGCCGCGCCGCCGATCAGGTGGATGGGTTCCATCACCAGCGCCGGAACATCCCAGTCCATACCGGCCACCAGGAGACCCAGCCCGCTGCCCACAATCATCGGGTTCTTGACGATCATCAGGAGGAAGGCCAGGGCAGTAGTGCGGTGCTTGCTGGTGCTGGCATCCAGCAGGATCAGGAAGACCGGCGTGAAGAAGGCCAGCTGGAAGATCAGCAGCGGGGCAACATAGCTGGCATCGCCGAGGACATACACGGCGATGGGGATGCCAAGGTTGGCCGAGTTTGCCAGGGACGCCGCCATGGAGGACATCAGGGACTCAGGCAGTGACCGCTTCAGCCATAACTTCACGATCAGGAAGAATCCGACGGCGGTAGTCACCGCCGCCACGGTGATCACCAGCAGGGGAGCGGCGAACACCTGCGCCAGCTCTGCCTTGCTCAGGGTCTCGAACAGCAGTGCCGGGCTGGCAACGAAGAACGTGAGGGAACTGAGGACAGGCCGTGCTCCCGGGCCCAGGATTTTGAGGCGGCCAACGAACATACCCACCAGGATGATGGCCCAGACAACGAAGAACCCGGCGAGTACGTCCAGCACGCGCGCGGGTTAGCTGTACTGGCCGGTGAAGTTGCTCAGCGCATACGGCGGGCGCAGGGTCCCGGGGGTGATGCCCTCCGCCGGGTCGTTGCCCAGCCGGACGATCTGGTTGTTGTGGTCAACGTGGACCACCTTGGGCTCGTAGGCCAGGGCCTCGGCGGTGGACATCTGCGCGTAAGTGATCAGGATGACGACGTCCCCCACGTGGGCCAGGTGCGCTGCCGCACCGTTGATGCCGATGACGCCGGAACCGCGCTCGCCGGCGATGGTGTAGGTTTCCAGCCGGGCGCCGTTGGTGACGTCCACGATTGATACCAGTTCGCCGGGCAGAATGTCCGCAGCGTCCAGCAGGTCCAGGTCAACGGTGACCGAACCGACGTAGTGCAGGTCAGCATGGGTGACCGTGGCACGGTGGATTTTGGACTTGAACATTGTGCGATTCATAACGGCATCAGTCTACCGTTCCTGTTCAGGGGCGCGCAGTGATGCAGGAGACATTGCGGCGTTTGTGTGCCGTTCAGGTCTCCGTTCAGAAGTCGCCGTTCAGTTGGAGGGCGTGTTCGACGCCGATACTGACTCCGCCGTGGCGGCGAGGGTTTCGCGGGCGGCGAGGATGGCGGGGCGCTGCGCGCTGGACCGGCGCACCGAGGTAAATACTGTGCGGTGCGGTTTTCCCGGAAGTTCCAGCAGCCTCGCCGTGGTGCCGCGTCCGGTCCACACCAGGTCCGGCATCAGTGCCACGGCGTTTCCGGACTCAATCAGCCGGATCTGGGCCTGGAGGTCGGCCGTTTCGAAGCGCACGTCAGGCTCGAAGCCGGCGCTCCGGCAGGCCTGTTCGGCCCAGTGCCGTGACGCAGCACCACGGGGTTCCATCACCCAGGGCATGTCTGCGGTGTCCTGGAGCGAGGTAATGGTTTTGGCGGCGGGTGGAACGGCCAGCTGGATGGCATCAGTGGTGAGCTTCATCCTGTCCAGGTCCGCGTAGCGCGGGGCGGCGTGGCCGGGATACTGCTCGGCAATAACAAGGTCAAAGTCGCGGGCCCAGGTTTCGTGCAGGGCGGTTTCGGGCTCCCGCTGGACCATCTCGATCCGTACTTCCGGATATTTGGCAGTCATCCGGGTCAGGGTCTCAGGCATCAGCGCCAGGGCCGCGGACTGGAAGACGGCGATCCGGACAGTACCCGTGACGGTGGTCAGCGATGCGGCGAGGTCCGCTTCGGCCTGCTCCAGGGTCTGCAGGAGCGTGGCGGTATGGGCCACCAGGACTTCGGCCTGCGGGGTGAGCTGGACCCGGCGCCCCGTCTTCCGCAGCAGCTCCACGCCGGCCTCCTTCTCCAACAGGGCCAGCTGCTGCGAGACCGACGACGGGCTGTACTGCAATGCGTCGGCAACCTCGGCCAGCGTGCCGCGGATCTTGAGCTCACGGAGCAGGCGCAACCGGCGGACATCGAGCATGGGTTCCCCGCATTTTCGTAAGTGTGGTGAGGGCGAGTCGACAATAGATTGGCAAAACTAATGACTACTGTTTAGAAGTATTCACTTTATCTAATGCAACGTGACTTGCATACTGTTCTAACGAAGTTATGCCGGTCACACATGCAATACTGACGGCCCCCAACTAGCGGGAGACGCTAATGAGCTCACCACAAGCAAGCCAGTCGATCATGAGGCGCAAGCCCCTGGACGACATCGAAGAAGAAAACAAGCATTCAGGGCTTTTTAAGTCCCTTGGCCTCTGGCAGCTGACTGCCATTGGCGTCGGCGGCATCATCGGCGTCGGCATCTTCTCGCTGGCTGGCCTGGTGGCGGCGGGCAGTGAAAGCTCCCCGGGCGTGGGGCCCGCAGTGCTGATCTCCTTCCTCGTTGCGGGCCTCGCCTCGGCTGCAGCCGCCCTGTCCTACGCAGAGTTCGCCGGCATGATCCCGCGCGCCGGGTCTGCCTACACATACGGCTACGTAGCGCTTGGTGAGGTGATCGGCTGGTTCATCGGCTGGGACCTGCTGCTTGAATACATCGCCATCGTTGCCGTGGTGGCCATCGGCATTTCCGGCTACTTTGATGCTTTCCTGTCCGGAATCGGCATCCATATGCCGGTGTGGATGACCTCCACCCCGGACGAGGGCAAGGGCGGCGTCGTCAACATTCCTGCAATCGTCGTCTGCCTGCTGGTCACCTGGATCCTGTCCCGTGGCACCAAGGCCTTTGGCCGTTTCGAGCTGGTGGCCGTGGCCATCAAGGTGATCCTGATCCTGTTCATCATTGGCCTGGGCATCTTCTACATCGATACCAACAACTACAACCCGTTTATGCCCAGCGGCTTTGGCCCCGTCCTCGCTGGTGCAGCCACAGTGTTCTTCGCCGTGTTCGGCTATGACGCCATGAGTACCGCGGCCGAGGAAGCCAAGGACGGCAAGAAGCACATGCCCAAGGCGATCATCCTCTCGCTGATCATCGCCATGCTGCTCTACGTTGCCGCCACCCTGGTGCTCACCGGTATGCAGAACTACAAGGACATTGACCCCACGGCCGGATTCGCTTCAGCCTTCACCAGTGTTGGCCTGCCCGTCATCGCCACGATCATCTCCGTCTTCGCGGTACTTTCCATCCTCACCGTGATGCTGACCTTCCTCCTGGGTGTTACCCGCGTCTGGTTCTCCATGAGCCGCGACGGCCTGCTTCCGGGCTGGTTCTCCAAGACGGACCGCCATGGCACGCCGCAGCGCGTCACCTGGATTGCGGGCGTGTCCTCGGCTCTGCTGGCTGGCGTTTTCCCGATCAAGGCCGTTGCGGACCTCACCAACATCGGCATCCTGGCCGCCTTCGTGGTGGTCTGCCTCGCCGTCATTATCTTCCGCTACAAGAAGCCGGAGGCGCCCCGCACGTTCCGCCTGCCGCTGATGCCGCTGGTGCCCGCGTTTGGCGTCCTGGCTTCCGGCTTCCTGATGCTGCAGCTGCATTGGGAGACGTGGGCTCGCTTTGGAGTCTGGCTGGTCATTGGCCTGGCCATCTACTTCTTCTACGGCAAGAAGCACTCCCTGATGAACCCGGACAGCCCGCGCCACCAGGAAGCGGTGGAGATGCACCGGCCGCTCCCGTAGCAATCTCCTTTCCGCGGCTTCCGGCCACCGCAAAAACCCTCCCGCACGCTGTGTGCGGGAGGGTTTTTGCGTACCACTGCGCGGATGAAAAGCAGGGCAAATGCAGGGTAAGAACAGGCCGAAGTCAGCCCACAGAAATGGTTGGGTTTTCTAACCGGTATTGCTTAGAAAACATCGCTTTATCTTATGTGAATGGACGTTCATACTGATGGAAAGAGCTACAGCACGAGAGAAAGAAACGGGTAAACACCATGGCCCAGACTGCATTGCAGCACACCCCATCGAACGCGACGGGAACCGCAGCCGCAGCAACCCTTGCGGACGTTGATGTCGCGCAGGCCCAGGCGCTCGCCAACGAAACCATTGCCCTGGTGCGCCACTGGCTGACTGAAGCCTCGAAGGTTCCCGTGGACGCCTCTGCCCAGCAGCTGGCCGGTGTGCTGAAGGACCCCAACGGCCTGGACTTCACCGTGGGATTCGTGGACGGCGTCGTCCGCCCGGAGGACCTCCACGTTGCCGCCCGCAACCTCGCCGCCCTGGCACCCAAGGTTCCCGCGTTCCTGCCCTGGTACATGCGCAGCGCAGTCCAGCTGGGCGGCGTGATGGCCCCGGTCCTGCCGCAGGTTGTTATCCCCGTAGCCCGCAAGGTGCTCCGCGAGATGGTGGGCCACCTGATTGTGGACGCCACGGACGCCAAGCTGGGCCCCGCCATTGCGAAGATCCGCAAGGACGGCATCAAGCTGAACGTCAACCTCCTGGGCGAAGCCGTCCTGGGTGAGCACGAGGCCTCCCGCCGGCTGGAAGGCACGCACACCCTGCTGGCGCGCCCCGACGTCGACTACGTTTCCATCAAGGTGTCCTCCACGGTGGCCCCGCACTCGGCCTGGGCCTTCGATGAGGCAGTGGAGCACGTCGTCGAGAAGCTCACTCCGCTGTTCCAGCGCGCCAACTCCTTCGCCGCCCCGGGCAGCAGCACGGGCGGCAAGGCCAAGTTCATCAACCTGGACATGGAGGAGTACAAGGACCTGGACATGACCATTGCGGTCTTCACCAGGATCCTGGACAAGCCCGACTTCAAGAACCTCGAGGCCGGCATTGTGCTCCAGGCCTACCTGCCGGACGCGCTGTCCGCCATGATCCGCCTCCAGGACTGGGCCGCTGAGCGCCGCGCCAACGGCGGCGCCGCCATCAAGGTCCGCGTGGTCAAGGGCGCCAACCTGCCCATGGAGCAGGTGGAGTCCTCGCTGCACGACTGGCCGCTGGCCACCTGGAACACCAAGCAGGACTCTGACACCAACTACAAGCGGGTTATCAACTACTCGCTGCACCCGGACCGGATCGGCAATGTCCGGATCGGCGTCGCCGGCCACAACCTCTTCGACATCGCCTTCGCCTGGCTCCTGGCCAAGCAGCGCGGCATCGCGGATGGCGCACAGCAGGGCATCGAGTTCGAGATGCTGCTGGGCATGGCGCAGGGCCAGGCCGAAGCCGTCAAGAAGGACGTCGGCTCGCTCCTGCTCTACACACCCGTGGTGCACCCGGCCGAGTTCGACGTCGCCATTGCGTACCTGATCCGCCGCCTCGAAGAGGGCGCCAGCCAGGACAACTTTATGTCCGCAGTGTTCGAACTGAGCGAGAACGAAGTACTGTTCGAGCGCGAAAAGCAGCGCTTCCTCGCCTCCCTGGACAAGCTGGACAACGCGGTTCCGCCGGCCAACCGCCAGCAGGACCGCAACGAAGCCCCGCAGCCGATGCCGCGCGACCACTTCGAGAACACCCCGGACACCGATCCGTCGCTGCCGGCCAACCGCACCTGGGGCCGCGCCATCCTGGACCGGGTCCCGGGATCCACGCTGGGCAACGACTCCGTGGCCGCCGCGCTGATCACCGACGAAGCCACCCTCAACACGGCGATCGAAACCGCCGTCGAAAAGGGCAAGGCCTGGGGTGCGCTCTCCGGTGACGAGCGCGCTGACATCCTGCACCGCGCCGGCGACATCCTCGAAGCCCGCCGCGCGGACCTCCTGGAGGTCATGGCCAGCGAAACCGGCAAGACCATTGACCAGGGCGATCCCGAGGTCAGCGAAGCCGTGGACTTTGCCCACTACTACGCCGAATCCGCGCGGAAGCTGGACAAGGTCGACGGCGGCACGTTCGTCCCTGCCAAGCTCACCGTGGTCACCCCGCCGTGGAACTTCCCGGTAGCCATCCCGGCAGGCTCTACGCTCGCGGCACTCGCCGCCGGTTCCGCCGTCGTGATCAAGCCTGCAAAGCAGGCCGCACGCAGCGGTGCCGTGATGATCGAGGCCCTGTGGGAAGCTGGCGTTCCGAAGGACGTCCTGACCATGGTGCAGCTGGGCGAGCGGGAACTGGGCACGCAGCTCATCTCCCACCCGGCCGTTGACCGCGTGATTCTCACCGGCGGGTACGAGACCGCCGAACTGTTCCGCAGCTTCCGCCAGGACCTGCCGCTGCTGGCAGAGACCAGCGGCAAGAACGCCATCATCGTCACCCCCAGCGCGGACCTGGACCTCGCCGCCAAGGACGTGGCCTACTCCGCGTTCGGCCACGCCGGCCAGAAGTGCTCGGCTGCCTCGCTGGTGATCCTGGTGGGCTCCGTGGCCAAGTCCAAGCGCTTCCACAACCAGCTGGTGGATGCCGTGACCTCCCTCAAGGTGGGCTACCCGGAGGATCCCACCAGCCAGATGGGGCCGATCATCGAACCCGCCAAGGGCAAGCTGCTGGACGCGCTGACCACCCTGGGTGACGGCGAAAACTGGGCTGTTGAACCGAAGAAGCTGGACGAAACCGGCCGTCTGTGGAGCCCGGGCGTGCGCTACGGCGTCCAGCGCGGCAGCTACTTCCACCTCACCGAGTTCTTCGGTCCCGTCCTGGGCGTGATGACCGCAGAGACCCTGGAAGAAGCCATCGCCATCCAGAACCAGATCGAATACGGCCTCACCGCGGGCCTGCACTCCCTGAACTCGGACGAGCTGGCAACCTGGCTGGACACCATCCAGGCGGGCAACCTCTACGTCAACCGCGGCATCACCGGCGCCATTGTGCAGCGCCAGCCGTTCGGTGGCTGGAAGAAGTCCGCAGTGGGCGCCGGAACCAAGGCCGGCGGACCCAACTACCTGGTGGGCCTGGGCGACTGGAAGAGCGCCGAAAGCACGGCAACGGCAAAGCCGGCACACGCCGTAGTGCGCCGGCTCGCCGATGCTGCCGCCGAGGTCCTGACCCCGGCCGAGCTGAACGTACTGGACCGCTCGCTGGCCTCTGACGCCCAGGCCTGGGCTGATGAATTCGGTGCTGCCAAGGATGTTTCCGGGCTCAGCGCCGAACGCAATGTGTTCCGCTACCGCCCGCTGCCGGTCACCATCAGGCTTTCCGATGGCGCCCCGCTCGCGGAGCTGTTCCGTACTGTTGCCGCCGGCGTCCTTGCCGGATCGGCACTCACGGTGTCCTCCGCCGTCGTGCTTCCTGCGCAGTTGCGCACGCTGCTCTCCGGCCAGAACGTGTCAGTCACTGTAGAGTCCGACGCCGAATGGCTGGCTTCTGCTGCGAAGCTCGCCACGGCGGGGAAGCTTTCCGGAGCACGCATCCGGCTGATCGGCGGGGACGCCAAGGCTCTTGCCGAGGCGACCGGCGGCCGTCCTGACCTTGCGGTTTACTCGCACCAGGTCACGGAGGCCGGCCGCGTGGAGCTGCTGCCATTCCTGCACGAGCAGGCTGTCAGCATCACCGCGCACCGGTTCGGTACTCCGAACGCACTCTCTGTTGGACTGATCTAGCTGATTTTCTGAAGTGGCTTGATCTGGTTGATTCGTTGGGCGCTGGTCCAGCCCCCAACATTGCTGGATCAAGTGCTATCGGATTGAAATAGTGTTGGATTGAATGCTGGCCAATGGCCGGGTAGCTTCCCTGGGGGAGTTGCCCGGCCATTGCCGTTTCCACCGGCAGCCGTTAAAGCCACTCAGCCGAGGAACCACCCGGCAGGAGCCCAGGTAAAGGGCACCTTGTGTCCGGAAAATTCTTCACACCGAGTGCAGGTGTAGCTGACTTCGCCGAGGGTTTTGATGGCTCCGTCGCGTCGGACGACTGGTGGGACGAAAGATTCGAGATAGATGAATTCGTCGGTTCCGCAGCCTTCGCAATTCGGCTTTCCGACGTAGCCGTAGTCCGCTGCGAGCGGGACGGCGTGCGGTGGGCGGGTTGCGGACGTTGCGTGGAGTCCATGGCGGCGCCGGCCGTCGTGGAGCGGATGAAGAGCGGGAGGGTGATCATTATGGGCTGTCGTCATTGGCTGCCGTTTCCCGGACATCCCGGGGAGCCAAGCCACCCAGCAGATATCCGTTGAAAAATGTTCAACTTGGCCTGTCTGCTTGACCGTCCTGCCAACGATACGCAACCTGCGCGGGTTGATCAATAGTTCGATCGGTTTTCGGTGGGCCTATACCCTCAAGCCGACTTTTTCAGCGTCCGGCCCACGATCGCCTGCGTCAGGGCATCGATGACTTCCTTGTTGGCATGCGGGTTGCTCAGCAGCGTGAAGTCCACGTCCCCCACCGCCGGGAGATCGAAGCGCCTGGTGATGATCTTCAGGTCTTCCGGGACCAGCGACGACGGCATCACCGCCACCCCAATACCCGCCCGGACCGCCGCCAGCACGCCACTGATCTGGCGGGTGCTGCACGTGATCTGCCACGTGCGGCCATGCGATTCCAAGGCATCAATGGCCAGTTTCCGGCTCAGGCTGGGCGACGGGTAGGAGATCAGCGGCACCGGACGGCCGGGTTCCAGCGAGGTCTGCTCCAGGCCAACCCAGGCAAAGGAATCATGCTGGACCACCGTGCCCTCCTTGGCGCCGGCCACCCACTTCACGAACACCAGGTCCAGCTGCCCGGCGTTCAGGCGCCTGTACAGCTGGTCGCTTTGGGCGACGGTGAGCTCCAGGTTGATCTGCGGATAGATCTGCCGGAACTCGCGCAGGATCCGGGGGAGCCCGGTAATGGCAAGGTCATCCGCCGTGCCGAACCGCAGCTTTCCGCGCATGGCGGAGCCGGAGAAATACCTGTCAGCGGCATCATGCGCAGCGAGGATGGTCCGTGCGAAGCCGGCCATGGCATCCCCGTTGTCCGTCAGCCGCACATCGCGCGTATCCCGGCTGACCAGCCCGCGCTTGGCCGCGAGTTCCAGCTTGCGGACGTGCTGGCTGACGGTGGGTTGCGCCAGGCCAAGCCGCTCGGCGGCTTTGGTGAAACTGAGCGTCTCCGCCACAGCCAGGAATGAGCGGAGCTGGACGGGATCAAACACGTGGCCTCCCGGCGTCGGGCTTGGGCTATTACGTTTTGTTATCTTACTTATAGGATCAATAAACTTCCATGATCGGATGCCGCCCGCCTACGGTTAAAGGGAACCCCATCCACCTTTCTCTTTTGAGGACACCCCTGTGGCACCCCCACCCAGCGCGGCAGCGTTAACCCAGCCCCTCGACGTCGTAACCGAACGCCTGCCCTGGCGGCAAACGTTCATTTCGCTCAAGGTGCCCAACTTCCGGATCTTCGCGGCCGGGCACTTCATTGCCGTGATTGCCCTGTGGATGCAGCGGATCGCCCAGGACTGGATGGTGCTGGAACTCTCCGGGTCCGTCACCGCCGTCGGAATCACCGTGGCACTGCAGTTTGCGCCGTCACTGTTCCTTGGCCCATGGGGCGGGATGATCGCGGACAGGTTCACCAAGCGGAAGATCATCATCCTCTCCCAGTCAGTGGCCGCCGTGCTCGCCGCGGCGCTTGCCACACTGTCGCTGACCGGCGTGGTGCAGGTATGGCAGGTGTACGTTATTGCGTTCCTGCTGGGCCTGGTCACCGTGATCGACCAGCCGGCCCGGCAGGTGTTCGTCAACGAACTGGTGGGCCCTAAGTATTTGCGGAACGCCATCAGCGTCAACTCCACCACCTTCCAGCTGGGCGGGTTGCTGGGGCCCGCCGCTGCCGGCTTCCTGCTCTCTGCAGTCGGCGCCGGATGGGCGTTCGCCGCCAATGCCGTGGCCTGCACCTTCACAGTCTGCATGCTGCTCCTGCTGCGGAAGGACCAGCTGCACATCAGCCCGCCCACACCCCGCAGCAAGGGCATGCTGAAGGAAGGCTTCCGTTACGCCGTCAGCAAGCCCACCATCTTCTGGCCCTGGATGATGGCCGGCTTCATCGCGGTGTTCGCGCTGAGCCTGCCCGTCCTGCTGGCTGCCTTCGCGGACGACGTCTTCCATGTTGGGGCCAGCGGCTACGGCTTGCTGAACGCCCTGGTGGCCTGCGGCGCCCTGGCCGGTGCCATCGCCTCCACGCGCCGCCGCCAGCTGCGGCTGCGCTCCGCCGTCGTGGCCGCAGGCCTGTTCGGGCTGATGCTGGCGCTGTCCTCGCTGGCGCCCAGCTTCGCCTGGTTCGGTGCCGCCATGGTGGTGGCCGGGTTCTGGTCCCTGATGTTCCTGACCACCTCCAACCAGCTGGTCCAGACAAGCTCCAACATGGCCATCCGCGGCCGGGTGATGAGCCTCTACCTGGTGGTGCTGATCGGCGGCCAGGCAATCGGCGGACCCATGATGGGCTGGCTGGCCGAACACATCGGACCCCAGATCGCCATCCTGATTGCGGGTGGGGTGCCGGCGCTCGCAGCGCTGACAATCGGCGTCATACTGGCCAGGAAAGGTGAGCTGTCCGTGCGGGTGGACCTGAAGAACCGGCGCCGGCTGGTACGGATTGTGCAGCGGGCCGCGTAGGCCTCGAGTCTGAATGGAGCGGCTGACGGGAATCGAACCCGCGTATCAAGCTTGGGAAGCTAGCGCTCTACCATTGAGCTACAGCCGCAGTGCCCGCCATGCGGAGCAGAACTCAGCTTAGCGCAGTTCGACGCCGGTCCGGGCCACGGAGTGCGGGCGCGTCACAGGGTAACTCTTCGGTTAAGTCCGGCCCATCCGCTAGGTCCGGTCCAACACTGGTGGCTACGCTTGAAATGTAGTTGAAGTGTCAGGGGGGAGACGGGCTTCTGAGTTATTGCCCGACGTCGAAAGCGGTCCCCAATGGCATTTGCCGAGCACGATGTCCTCATCGCCTGCGATGCCATGAGGGTCTACAACTTTCTCCTTGACGGAGCCAACCTGCCGCTGTGGCGGTCCGGCATCCGCAGCATCAGCCTGGCCTCAGGCACCGCCGGCTCCAAGGGCGCCGTCTACCAGCAGACCCTGAACGGGCCCGGCGGCAGGCCCATCGCCGCGGACTTCCAGATCACCCAGGCCCGGCCCGGCGCCGAGATTGAATTCCAGGTGATCGCCGGCCCCATCCGGCCCAAGGGCGGCTACTACCTCAGCACGGAAGGCACCGGGACTCGGGTGCGTTTTGCCCTGGATTACCAGCCCAAAGGACTGTTCTCCCTGATCAAGGGCTCCATCCACCGGACCATCAAGGACGAAGTGGCGCAGCTGGAACGGCTCCGGCAGGTCCTGGAGGCGAAGGCGGGGCACTGATCCCTGCCGCCATGCGGTATTTTGGGAGGCGTGCTGATCTCTGACCGCGATATTCGTGCCGAAATAGACTCCCAACGGATTGTCCTTGAACCGTACGATCCCGCCATGGTGCAGCCGTCGTCGGTGGACGTCCGGATCGACAGGTTCTTCCGGCTCTTCGACAACCACAAATACGCGCACATCGACCCCGCGGAAGAGCAGCCCGAACTGACCCGCCTGGTGGAGGTTGACCCGGGCGAGCCGTTCATCCTGCACCCCGGCGAATTCGTGCTGGGCTCCACCTACGAGACCGTGACGCTGCCGGACGACATCGCCGCCCGCCTGGAAGGCAAGTCCTCGCTGGGCCGCCTGGGCCTGCTCACCCACTCCACCGCCGGCTTCATCGACCCCGGATTCTCAGGCCACGTCACCCTTGAGCTCTCCAACATGGCCACGCTGCCCATCAAGCTCTGGCCTGGCATGAAGATCGGCCAGCTCTGCTTCTTCAGGCTCACCTCTTCCGCCGAGCACCCCTACGGCTCCGGCGACTACGGCAACCGGTACCAGGGCCAGCGCGGACCCACGGCCAGCCGAAGCCACCTGAACTTCCACCGGACCGAGATCTAGGGCTCTTCCTCGCCTACGCCTGGACGGGTTGTGGCCTGGTGGGGCGGTACATCAGCTTCACCACGGACTCCACATACCGGGCGGCCAGCGGGCCCATAACGGCCATGATCAGCACGTACGCGGTGGCGAGGGCGGCCAGGTCGCCCGGAACCGCGCCGGACGTCACGGCCAGCCCCGCAATAACAATGGAGAATTCGCCGCGGGCAATGAGCGCTGCCCCGGCGCGGAACCGGCCGGGCCGGGCGATGCCTGCCTGCTTGGCTGCCCAGATCCCGGTGATCATCTTGGTCAGTGCGGTCACCACGGCCAGGACCAGCGCCCAGCCCAGGACCGGCGGGATGGACGCGGGATCGGTGTTCAGCCCGAACGCCACAAAGAAGATGGCCGCAAAAAGGTCCCGCAACGGCTCCAGGATGCGTGTGGCGTTGTGGGCGGTGACCCCGGAAATGGCGATCCCGAGCATAAACGCGCCGACGGCGGCAGAGACCTGCAGCGCCGACGCCAGGCCGGCCACAAGCAGCGCGGCACCCAGCAGGTTGAGCAGGAACACCTCGGAATTTTCGCTGTGCAGGGCGGAGGAGACACGGTGTCCATGGCGCAACGCGACCACCAGCACCACCGTGACCACAGCCAGCGAAATACCTACGGTCTGTAGCCCGCCCAGGAAGCTGACGCCGGAGAGTGTGGCCGTCAGGATGGGCAGGTAAACGGCCATGGCCAGGTCCTCGAACACCAGGATGGACAGCACCGTGGGTGTTTCGCGGTTACCCAACCGGCCGAGGTCCGTGATCACCTTAGCCGCGATTCCGGACGACGATATGTACGTCACGCCGCCCATCACCATGGCGCCCACCAGCCCCCAACCCAGCAGGAGGGCAATGCCTACCCCGGGCAGGAAATTCAGCACGAAGTCCAGGATGCCGGCCTTCCACGACCGACGCAGGCCGGTGACCAGCTCCGATGCCGTGTACTCCAGGCCGAGCATCAGCAGCAGCAGGATCACGCCGATCTCGCCGGAGAGATGCGCGAATTCCTGCATGCCCTCGAGCTTGATCACCCCGCCGGCGCCGAAACCCAGGCCGCCCAGAAGGTAAAAAGGGATGGGGGACATGCCGATCCGGCCGGCCAGCCGGGCCAGGAGGCCGAGGCAGAAGACAACGGCCCCCAACTCAATGAGGGTCAGCGCAAGGACGTCCATTCCGGGTTAGCCGTTGCGGAGAATATCGGCCGCCGCGTCCAGGCCTTCCTGCGTCCCTACAGCCACCAGCAGATCGCCGGTGTGGAGTACGACGTCGGGACCCGGCGAGGGGACTACCTCACCTTCACGCATAATCGCCACAATGGAAACGCCGCACCGGGTACGGATGCAGGCCTTCCCCATGGGTTGGTTCTGGAACGGCGAGTCCGCCGCGATGGAGAACTGCCGGGTGACGATCCCGGGGATTTCCCGGTGTTCTTCCGCCAGTTTCATGGCCAGGTGCTGGCCGCCCAGGAGGTTGCCCAGCACGTTCGCTTCGTCGCTGGTCAGGGGAATTGAAGCCTGGCAGGTGTCAGGATCGTCCCAGGTGGAAACGATGAGCTCGGTTTTTCCTTCGCGCAGTTCCACAACGCCGATCCGGCGGCCTGAAGCGGTAACGAAATCCTTGCGCCGGCCAATGCCGGGAAGGTCGGTTTCATCCACATTCATACGTCAAGCCTAGACCTGAACGGGCCCCAGCGGGTTCAGGCCGGGAGTGGTGGCTGCCAGGTGGTGAGCCGGCCGCACATTCCGTACCCGGCGGGCCCTGGCCGGGGGTGCGCGCGGGCCACTGCAGCGCCGGAAAGCGTCTCCGCGGATCCGTGTTCCAGGGCATCCAGTGCCCGTGCAGTGGCCTCGACGTCGGCACGGACCTTGTCCTCCCAGATGTCCCGCCACTTCGCCACTTTGGGCCGGACCAGCGCGGCGGCCGCCTGGTGGAACCGGGCCAGGGCTGCAGGGCCTTCAGCCGCGATCGCCTCCCGAAGTTCCTCGTATCCTTCCAGTGCCAGATCACGACGACGGCGGGCCGCGGCCGCCACTACGTCCTCGCCTTCTTCCCGTCCCGGCAGGGTGGCGTTGGCGGCGTACAGTTCGGGATCGGCCAGGATGTGCGGCGGGAAGGTCAGGACGGCGTCCCCGGCTTCGGGAAGGCCTGCGTTGGACATGATCACGTTCAGCGCCAGCGAGTCCGTGTTGACCAGCCGGTGCACGGTGCCGGGGCTGAACCACAGCAGGGAACCGGGGCTGAGGTCATGCTCGGCCGCGCCCGTCATGCTCAGCGTCTGCACACGGCCGGATCCGCCGGTCACCAGGTAGGCCTCGGAGGAAACGGTATGCAGGTGCGGGGATCCGCCGCACAGCCCGTCGGCCGCTTCCCAGTCGTAGACCTTCAGCGCGCTGACTGCCGTGCCGCCAGGAAAACCAGGCAGCGGAGGCGCCGGAAAACCAGGTGGCGCCGGAAACCCGGGCAGGGAAGGACCCGGTGCGCTTTCCGGGCCGGTCATCGCCCCGCCGTTTCCCTCAGCATCCCGGCGGCACGGTCCGCGAGCCCGGTGGCCCGGCCGGCGTCGGACGTTCCATCGGCGATGACCACGGCGTACCGGAACCGCAGCCTGGACCCCGCTGTGAACAGGACTTCCTCGCTGAAGAACGGCGCCGGTCCCATGCAGGGGAAGGGCTCGCTGCGGGCGAACCACTCCGGCTGCGGGTGGCCTGTGGAGGGATCGTCCACCATAACGATCGTGGAGAAGCGGCAGGTTTCGTCGTGCTGGCCCACGAAGGCCAGCCAGGGTGCCCGCTTGCCGCGGAGCTCCTCGCCGGTGGCGCCGCCCGGGCCAAGTATGGTGCCGCCGGTGAAAGCCCGCGGCCCGCGCCAGAACAACCCGCCGTAGCCGGCATTTTCGCGGCCTTCGGTGGTGGGGGAACCGATGTGGATGTCCGCGCCGGACACGTTGGTCATGGCCGTTTCGAAGACCAGCGTCCAGCTCTCCGCGTCCTCACCGGGCACTGCCTTGAAGGAGCGTTCCTCCTCAACCACCAGGGCTCCCTGCTGCGTGATCCACTGGAGGCTGTGCGCAAAAGTGAAAGTCCCGGCGTCGTCCGCTTCCGTGGTGGTGTGCTGGTGGCGCATGGCTCCGTTGTTGGGCAGCCACTGGTAGTCCTTGCCGCGGCGGTAGCTGGGCCCGCCCCAGAAATTGTCCGGGCCCAGGTGCGGCAGGGACCAGGCGATGCCCTTGTGCCAGGTGTGGTCGTGCGGGCGGTACGCGGTGACCACGTCCCCACCGCGGGTCCGCAACGGATGGAAAAACGGCCGCGGAGATTCGTTCTGCTCATCCGTGGCGACGTACGTGTACTTAAGGAGGGTGACGCCGTCGAACGCCACCTCCACGGCCTGGCCGTCGTCGTTCCACTCCAGGCCGGTATTCTGCGCGCGGTTGGCGGGGGCGTCAGGAAGGGTGTGGCTCATGCGTTGCTCGTCTCCAGTTTCCAGGGTTCCAGCCGGCCGTCTGCGCGGTCAAAGAACGGGTTTCCTTCGGTGATGCTGCCGCTGCGGACAGTCTGCCCCGTGATGGCGCTGGAGTAGATGCCGGCCGCGAGTTCCATGGTGGCATAGGCGTCCGACAACGTGACGGGGGGCTTTCCTGGGGCTCTTGGGGCTTCGGTGGTGGGGGCTGCGAGGATCCGGCGGTACTGGGCCGCATGTCCACTGGTGCCCTCGGAGGTGTCTGCGTCCCAGAGTTCCTGCAGGTGCTCCATGCCGGGCGCGGGGGTGAACCGCCAGTGCGAATCGTCGTAGCCGTACAGGTGCTCCACCTCCACCGTGGCGTTCTCGTAGTCGAAGCGCAGTTGCGAGGTTTCCCGCGGCGAAATGACCGAGTTGATCACGGTGCTCAGCGCTCCGGACCCGAAGCGGACCACGGCCATGGACACGTCCTCCGTTTCGGTGCGCCTGGCCAGCCTGCCCGCGAACGCCGTTACCTCCTGCCACGGACCCCACAGGTGGAGGAGGAGATCGAACTGGTGGATGCCGTGTCCCATGGTGGGGCCCCCGCCCTCGACGTCCCACTGCCCGCGCCACGGCACGTCGAAGTAGGCCTGGTCCCGGAACCACAGGGTGTTGCAGTAGCCGGTGAGCGGTTTTCCCAGCGCGCCGGAGCGTTGCAGCCTTTCCAGCTTCTGCGCCGCGCCGCCGAACCGGTGCTGGAAAATGCAGCTCACGCTCTTGCCGGACGCCGCTTCCGCTTCCTGGAGTTCCTTGAGTTCACGCAGGGACAGGGCCGGCGGCTTTTCGACCACCGCGTTGAGGCCAAGTGCCAAAGCCTCCTTCGCCAATAAAGCGTGCGACGACGGCGGAGTGCAGATTGCCACCACGTCCAGTCCCAGCCGCGCGGCTTCCTCGAGGCTGGCCGCCGTGGCTGCGATTCCCCAGGTAACGGCGAAATCTTTCGCGCGACTTGGGTCGATGTCCACGGCCACCACCAGTTCGGCGCCGCCTTCTGCCAGGGCCTGGGCGTGTGCGGCCGCGATGCCGCCGGTGCCGATGATGCCTGCGCGGACCTTCTTCGTGGTTCCGCTATGGGCGTTGGCGGCTTGGGTTGCGGCCTGCTGAGCCCCGGCCGCGTTGCCGGGGAGTTGTGGCGGGTTCATGGGGTCCTAAGCAAAGGGAGAGGGTGGGTCGTCGTCAATTATGTGATCGATCACTTTTTGAGTCAAGGGTTTTTGGAAAGCCCATTCCCGGCCCAGGCGAGAAGGGGATCTCGACAGGCTCGATCACCGGGCTTTGTCCGGCCCAGGGGAGAACGGGATCTCGACAGGCTCGATCACCGGGCTTTGACAGGCTGGATTACCAGGCTCGGTCAGGCGTGCGGGATTACTGCGATGGCCGTCTTGTTCGGCGGCTTGACCGGCAGGAGGACCAGGAGGCCGAGCAGCAGGACCACCATGATGCCCAGGATTCCCCAGCGCTGCGCCTCGCCCGGCGCCACCAGGGGAGTGGCAATGGCGATGCAGAGCGTGAAGAGGGCGGGGGCAAGGAAGCTGACTGCCCGGCCGGTGGTGGCGTAGAGGCCAAAGAGCTCGCCTGATTCGCCGTCCGGGGCAAGCCTGGCAAGGTAGGCGCGGGATGACGCCTGCGCCGGGCCCACGAACAGGCAGAGGAACAGCCCGAACACCCAGAACGTGGTGCTTCCGGCCCAGGCCATCCCGAAGAACGTATAGCTGCCGTTGCCCAGCACCAGGATGACGGTGCCCGCGATCAGCAGGCCTACCAGTGAGCCAATGATGACGTTCTTGGGGCCAATCTTGTCGTCCAGGAAGCCGCCCAGGATCGCGCCCACTGCCGCCACCACGTTGCCGAAGATCGCGAAGATGATCACCTGGGGCAGGGTGAAGCCGAACGTCCCGGCCGCGATGACGCCGCCGAACGTGAAGACGGCCGCCAGTCCGTCCCGGAACACGGCACTGGCGAGCAGGAAGAAGATGGTGTGCGGGCTGGTCCGGTAGATGGCCTTGATCCGCCTGAACAGGAGCCGGTAGGAAGCAGCGATGCCCAGGGTTTTGGCGTGCGGGGGCTTGGGCAGTTCCGGGACGGCGAACATCACCGGCAGCGCGAAGATCAGGAACCACAATGCCGAGAACACTGCCACGAGCCGGATGTTGAGCCCGTCGTCCGTAGAAGAGCCGAACCAGTCGAAGCTGGGCTGGACGAAGAGCTGGAGTACAGCAAGGAGCGCGACGATCCCGCCCAGGTAGCCCATGCCCCAGCCGAAGCCGCTGACCTTGCCGATGGTCTGCGGGGTGGAAATCTGGGCCAGCATGGCGTTGTAGTTCACGCCGGCGAACTCGAAGAACACGTTGCCCAGCGCGATCAGCGTGACGCCTAACAGCAGGAACTCGGCTTGCGGGTACACGAAGAAACACAGCCCTGTCAGGACGGCCACGGCCACGGTATTAACCGCGAGCCACAGCTTCCGGCGCCCGCCCGTATCCGAACGCTGCCCGGTCACCGGCGCCAGCAAGGCGATCGCGACGCCGGCAATCGCCAATGCCCCGCCCAGCAGTGCGGAGGCGGCGTCCTCGCCGCCAAAAGCGTCCGATGTCAGGTAGACGGTGAAAACGAAGGTGGTCATCACCGCGTTGAAGGCGGCGGAGCCCCAGTCCCAGGCGGCCCAGGCCAGGACGCGGCCCTTGTTGGTGACCTGCGGGCCTGCCTCAAGTTCCGACGTCGGAAACGGGGCCCCGGGCGCGCTCGCGGTGTTCATACGCTGATGCTAGCCCCACGCGCCGCGCCACTGGAACAAAGCGCCACCTGAACAGCGGGAACGGCGGCTCCCGCGGTCAAACCGTCAGTGGCTGGTTGGTAAACTGGCCGGACTGACATCTTACGAATGAACCGCCTGCTCTAACTTTTGATAATCGAATCCCTGACGTTGCGGAGATACCAGTGATCACAGTCCTTGCCCTGCACTTTGTGGTGGCTGCTGTGGCTCCGGTTTTGTTCAGGAAATTCGGCAGGAGCGCGTTCTACGGCCTCGCAGTGGTTCCTGCAGGCTCCTTCATCTGGCTCCTTTTCCAGCACCCTGCCGTCTATTCGGGCCAAGGGCGCATCCAGGAAGTCCTCCCGTGGGTCCCGGGCCTGCAGCTGGAACTGGCCTTCCGGATGGACGCCCTGGCGTGGGTGATGTCCCTGCTGGTGCTGGGCGTCGGGGCGCTGGTGCTGGTCTATTGCGCCAGGTATTTCCACAAGGACGATCCCGATCTGGGCGGATTCGGGGCGCAGTTGCTGGCCTTCGCTGGCGCCATGTTCGGCCTGGTTACGGCAGATGACCTTCTCCTGATGTTCATCTTCTGGGAGCTCACTACCGTCCTGTCCTACCTGCTGATCGGCTACGCCCGCACCCGGCTCTCAGCCCGGCGCTCTGCGTTGCAGGCCCTGATCGTCACCACCGCCGGTGGCCTGACCATGCTGATAGGCCTGATCATGCTCGGATTCACGGCCGGGACCTATCGCATCTCCGAAATCCTGGACAAAGCCCCCACGCTGGTTGAGGGGCCGGCGGCCGGAACTGTTGCCGCCGCCGTCGTACTGGTCCTGGTGGGTGCCATCACCAAGTCTGCGCTGGTCCCGTTCCATTTCTGGCTGCCCGGCGCCATGGCCGCCCCCACCCCGGTGAGCGCCTACCTGCATGCGGCTGCCATGGTGAAGGCTGGCATCTACATCGTGGCGCGGCTGGCCCCCGGGTTCGCGGAAACGGCGTTCTGGCTGCCCATAGTGCTGGGGCTGGGCCTGGCCACCATGCTGGTAGGCGGTTACCGGGCGCTGCGCCAGACGGACATCAAGCTGATCCTCGCCTACGGAACGGTGAGCCAGCTGGGCTTCCTCACCATGGTGGTGGGACTGGGAACGCCTGATGCCGCGCTCGCCGGGCTGGCCATGCTGCTGGCCCACGGCCTGTTCAAGGCCACGCTGTTCCTGGTGGTGGGCATCATCGACCACCAGTCCGGGACGCGTGACATCGCCAAGCTGTCCGGTGTGTTTGGCTCCGCGCGGGCGCTCGCGATTGTCGCCGGGATCGGCGCCGCGTCCATGGCCGGGCTGCCCCTGATGGCCGGCTTCGTGGCCAAGGAATCGGTGCTGGAGGCGTTCCTGCACCACCTCGAATCGGATCCCACCAGCCCATGGCCCCTGGTGGTCCTGGCGGGTGTAGTGCTGGGATCGGTGCTGACCTTTGCCTACAGCGCGCGGTTTATGTGGGGCGCGTTCGCCACCAAACCCGGCGTGGAGCGCACGCCGTTCAAGCCCATTACGCCCTCCTTCCTGGCGGCGCCGGCCGTGCTGTCGCTGCTCACCATTGTTTTCGGCGTGTGGCCGGTTCCGGTGGATGCCTGGATCCAGCCCTACGCCGCGCTGTTTACTGAAGCGTCCGACGCCGGCACTGCCGTTGCGGAGGCCGGGCACCTGGCGCTGTGGCACGGTTTCAACGTGGCACTGGGGCTCAGTGCGTTGACCTTCGTGCTGGGCGGGGCCATGTACCTGGGCCGGGCCTGGGTTTCGCGCATGCAGGACCGTGTTCCGGGCTGGCTGGATGCGGACCGCGCATACCAGCTGACCATCGGCGCCCTGGATGACGTCGCCGTGTGGGTCACCGGGCGCACCCAGCGCGGTTCGCTGTATTTCTACCTGGCCGTGATCCTGAGCATGGCTGTGGCGCTGCCGCTGTCCGCCATGCTGGTGGCCCGCAAGCCGCTGCCCGGCGGCCTCTACCTCGTTGACCCGAACTCGCCGCTGCAACTGGTGGTGGGCGCCGCCATTGTGATCGGGGCGGTGGCTGCCGTCCGCGCCAACAAGCGCTTCCTGGCCGTGCTGATGGTCTCCGTCACCGGGTACGGAATCGCCCTGATGTTCGCGTTGCAGGGCGCGCCGGACCTCGCCCTGACCCAGATGCTGGTGGAAACCATCATCCTGGTGGCCTTTGTGCTGGGCATGCGCAGCCTCCCCGCAGAACTGCGGGACCGGACCGGCGGCAAGTACCGGCTGGTCCGGGTGATCATTGGCGTGGCGTTCGGCGTCACCATGATCTTCGTGGCCGTTTACGCCATGGGCGCCCGCGTTGCGGCTCCCGTTTCGCTGCAGTTTCCGGAACTGGCATACGACGGCGGCGGGGGAGCGAACATCGTCAATGTCACCCTGGTGGACATCCGGGTTTGGGACACCTTTGGTGAGATCGCGGTCCTGGCGCTGGCCGCCACCGGGGTGGCCAGCCTGATCTTCATCCGCGGCCGTGGGGACCGCATCAGGCCCGCCGCCACAGGGGATGGCTGGACGGACCGCGGCAGCAACGTCGATCCCGCCTCCCGCGAAGGCGCCGCGCTGGGCCTCTCCCGCAAATTCGCCTCCTCCGCCCGGGACGCCTGGATCGTGGCAGGGCACACCCTCGCCCCGGAACGCCGGTCCATTATTTTCGAAGTGATCACGCGCCTGCTGTTCCACTCGATTGTGATTTTCTCCCTGTACCTGCTTTTTGCGGGGCACAACCTTCCGGGTGGCGGGTTCGCCGGCGGACTGATGGCCGGGCTGGCCCTGACCATCCGCTACCTGGCAGGTGGCAGGTTCGAGCTCCGGGAGGCAACCCCGATCAGCGCCGGGAAGCTCCTGGGTGCAGGCCTGGCAACAGCGGCTGCATCCGGCGTCGTACCTTTGCTCCTGGGTGCCCAGGTGTTCCAGACGGCCATCCTGCATTTCTGGCTGCCCGTCTTCGGGGACATCAAGTTCGTCACCTCCACGCTGTTCGATATCGGCGTGTACATCGTGGTGGTGGGGCTGGTGCTGGACGTCCTGCGCAGCCTGGGCGCGGAGATCGACCAGAACATCGAATCGGGCGAGGCCCCGGGCGGGCGGATCCCTCCGGATGACATGGATGACGACGAAGAAGAGTTCGCCGTCCACGCCGAATCCACCCCGTCCGGAGGCGCATCATGAGTATCAACCTCACACTGCTGTGCGTGATGGGCGCGCTGTACGCCTGCGGCATCTACCTGCTGCTGGAACGCAGTCTGACCCGCGTGCTGCTGGGCCTGATGATGCTGGCCAACGCCACCAACCTGCTGATCCTGATCACCGGCGGCTACGCCGGGCTGGCACCCCTCTTTGACAAGGACACGGAGGCTGGGGAGTACAACGATCCCCTGCCGCAGGCGCTGATCCTCACCTCGATTGTGATCTCCTTCGCCGTCACGGCGTTTATGCTCGGCATCATCTACCGCACCTGGGTGTTGGGCCGCCGCGACGAAATCCAGATCGACCTCGAGGACCGCAGGGTGGCACGCACGCCCAGCTTCGACGCTGAGGACGACGCCGAGGTCCCCCTGGAGACGTCCGAATTTCCGCTGATACCCAAGGATAACGGCCAAACCATCAAAACAGGCAGCGGCAAGATGGCCGCCAGCGACGCCGTACTCGAAGAGAAACCAGGTTCCAGGAATGTCACTCCCGGTCCGGACGGAGGCCTGAAGTGAATCTTGCAAGCCTGGCGCCGCTCGCCGTCATCCTGCCCATCCTGGGCGCGGCCGTAACGTTTGTGCTGTACAGGCATTCGCATGCCCAGCGCGCCGTGAGCATTGGCCTGCTGTCCCTGACGCTGCTGCTGGAATGCGCGCTGCTGGCTTCCACGTGGAGCGGCGGGACGTACGCGGTGAACATTGCGGGCTGGTTGCCGCCGTGGGGGATCGTGCTGGTGGTGGACCAGTTTTCCTCGCTGATGCTGGTGGTGTCCTCAGCGGTGAGCCTTGCCGTGCTGGTCTACGCCACGGGGCAGGACATGGCCGACGGCGACTCCGACTCGCCGGTGTCCATCTTCCACCCCACCTACCTGATCCTGGTGGCCGGGGTGTCCAACGCCTTCCTGTCAGGGGACCTGTTCAACCTTTATGTGGGATTCGAGATCCTGCTGACGGCAAGTTATGTGCTGATGACCCTGGGCGGAACAGGCCCGCGCATCCGGGCGGGCGTGACCTACGTGGTGGTCTCGGTAGTGTCCTCGGTGCTGTTCCTGATCTCCATCGCCATGGTCTACGGCGCCACGGGCACCGTGAACATGGCGGACCTGGCCATCAAGCTGGCAGAACTGGACCAGGGCACCAAAACACTCCTGCACGTGATGCTGCTGGTGGCGTTCGGCATCAAGGCCGCTGTGTTCCCGCTGTCCTTCTGGCTGCCGGACTCCTACCCCACGGCCCCGGCTCCGGTCACCGCAGTGTTCGCGGGCCTGCTCACCAAAGTGGGCGTCTATGCCATGGTCCGGACGGAGACGCTGCTCTTCCCGGGCGACTCCCTGAACACTCCGCTGATGGTGGCGGCGTTACTCACCATGGTGGTGGGCATCCTAGGCGCCCTGGCCCAAAGCGACATTAAACGTCTGCTGTCCTTTACCCTGGTGAGCCATATTGGCTACATGGTGTTCGGGCTGGCCATGTCCTCCGTGGCAGGGCTGGGCGCCGCCGTGTTCTACGTGGCGCACCACATCACCATCCAGACCAGCCTGTTCCTGGTAACTGGCCTGATCGAACGCCGCGGCGGCAGCTCCTCCATGGACCGGGTGGCCGGCCTGGCCAAACTGTCCCCTGTGCTGGCGCTGCTGTTCTTCATTCCTGCCATGAACCTGGCAGGCATCCCGCCGTTCTCCGGCTTCCTGGGCAAGGTTGGCCTGATGCAGGCCGGCATTGAGCTGGGTACTCCGCTGGCGTACGCGCTGGTGATCGGCGGCGTGGTCACCAGCCTGCTCACGTTGCTGGCCATTGCCAGGGTGTGGAACAGGGCCTTCTGGCGCAAGCCCGAGGACGCCGAGTACCCGGACCCGGTGCTGCTGGCCGCTCCGGACGCGGACGGCTCCGCCGGAACCGGCACCACCAGCACCACCACCGTCCTGCCCCGCACCATGGTGGGCTCAACGCTGGGCCTGGTCCTGGTGGGCGTCGCCCTCACGGTATTTGCCGGCCCGCTCTTTACCGTCTCTGACCAGGCGGCGGCGGAGATGCTGGACCGGTCAGGCTACATCCACGCGGTCCTGGGCGGCGGCGCTCCGGTGCCGGCGCTGGAGTCGGGAGGCCGGCCGTGAGCCGCAAAAGGATTTCGCTCCGCCAGGAGTTGCCCCTGCTGGTGTGGCTGGTGGTGGTCTGGTGCGCATTGTGGCAGGACTTCAGCCCCGGGAACCTGCTGTTTGGCGCCTTGATCGCCGTGGCGGTGGCCCGGATGTTCTACCTGCCGCCGGTGGAACTCAGCGGCCGGTTCAACATCGTGCATGCAGTCCCGTTCGCCCTGATGTTCCTGGCCAAAGTGGTGGCCGCCAGTTTCCAGGTGATGTATTTCGCCGTGGTCCACGGGCCGCGGGTGACCAAAGCCGTCGTCGCGGTTCCGTTGCGCAGCCACCAGGACCTGCTGGTGACGGCCACCGGGCACGTCCTGTCGCTGATTCCCGGTTCCCTGGTGGTGGAGGTGGACAGGTCCTCGTCCACGCTGTACCTGCACACGCTGAACGTTGCGGATTCCGACGGCGTGGCCCGGGTCCGCCAGGAAGTACGGAACATTGAGGCGGGGCTGATCAGGATCATGGGCACCAGGGAAGAACTCGACGCTTTGCGGCAGGAGGCTACGCCATGATGCAGATTGTCCTGACCGTGACGGCGGTGATCCTGTCCGTCGCGGCCGCCGGCGCCATTCTCCGCATTGCACGCGGGCCATCACTGCTGGACCGGGTGCTGGCGGCCGACGTACTGCTGGCCATCCTGGGTGCGGCGCTGTGCATCGATATGGCGGTTAACCGGCACCTGAACAACCTGATGCTGTTGGTGGCCGTTTCGCTGATCGGGTTTGTTGGCTCCGTTACCGTTGCCCGGTTCGTCGCTGACAGGCGGGAGCAGCCCCGTGAATCCTGAGCCTTCAACAGTGGACCTCGTGATCGATTCGGTGTCAGCCGTTTTTATGGTGGTGGGCGCGCTGATGTCCCTGGCCGCGGCCATTGGCCTGCTGCGCTTCCCTGACCTGCTTAGCCGCATGCACGCTGCGACTAAACCGCAGGTCCTGGGCCTGTTCCTGCTGCTGGCCGCCATCGGGCTCCAGATGCGCACGTTCTGGGTATGGCCGGTGCTGCTGATTGCCTGGCTGTTCCAGCTGCTGACCGTGCCGGTCTCTGCCCACATGGTGGGCCGGGCAGGTTACCGGACCAAGCACCTGCACCGCGAGATGCTCACCACTGACGAGCTCGAAGCGGTGGTCCAGGCGGCCACGTTGACGGGCCGTCAGGACAGCGCCGATTCGCCGCACACCGCGCTCACCGCCAGGGACGCCGCCGTCGAGCCTGACGCCTGGCCTGCGGAAGAAACGCCGGGTGATGGTTCCTCCGGAAAGTAGGTCCGGCGTCGTCAGCCTGCTTAGGATAGCCACCAGGTTCAGCAACAGATCAGGGCTGGTCAACAGATAAGGGGCGCCCGCCATGCCGATGTGGCTCCAGGCATTGATGTGGGGATCGGTGGCCGGCGGGGCCCTGGTGCTGGGCGCCGGCATCGCGTGGCTGTGGAAAGTTCCGGCCAAAATCGTCTCCACCGTGATGGCTTTTGGTGCCGGCGTCCTGATTTCCGCGCTGGCCTTTGAGCTGGTGGGCGAAGCCGTGGAGACCGGAGGCTTGCTGCCCACGATCTTCGGGTTCCTGCTGGGCGCCCTGATTTTTGTGGGCTCCAACGTCCTCCTGGCCCGTGCGGGGGCCAGGCACCGCAAGCGCTCAGGAGGCCGCCAGCCTTCCGAGGAGGATTCGCCGGGCAGCGGTACGGCGATTGCAATCGGCGCGCTGATCGACGGCATTCCCGAATCCGTGGTGCTGGGAGTGGGAATGTTGGTGGGCGGAACGGTGAGCCCGGCCATGCTGGCGGCGGTGTTCATCTCCAACGTCCCGGAGGGCCTGTCCAGTACCGCCGGCATGAAGAAGTCAGGCCGCAGCCCCGCCTACGTCTTCGGCACCTGGATCGGGATCGCGGTATTCAGCGGGCTGGCCGCCCTGCTCGGCTACACGGCCCTGGAAAATGCCCCCGCCGAGGCGATCGGATTTATCACCGCCATTGCCGCCGGGGGCATCCTGGCCATGCTGGCGGACACCATGATTCCGGAGGCGTTCGAGGAGCACCACAACCTGACGGGGTTAACCGCCTCGGTGGGGTTCCTGGCCGCGTTCAGCATCCACTACCTGGGCGGCTGAGGGCTGCGGCTGACGCCTGGTGCCCTAGACGATGTCCTGGGTCTTGGCGAAACGCTTGATGGCGCGCTGCGTGCCGCGGTTGGTCAGGACCTGGATGACGGTGCTCACCACGGCGGAAACCAGCGCGAAAGTGAGTGCTGAACGCAGGGTGGTGGGGACGTCGTCTTCCCTGCCTGTGGGCGGCTTGTTTCCGGTGGTCTTTTCCCACACTTTGTTCACGACTTTGGTGCCCGCGAAGCCGGCGCCAAGGCTGATTCCGGTTCCGAGCAGTTTGATGAGGAGGTTCATAACGTGGGCTCCTTGCGGGTGGAAACATGGACTTCCCTTAGCCTAGCGTCCGGCCGCGGGCCTACGGCGCCTTGGCCAGCCCTTCCGCCTTAACAGTCCACGCGGCGGGAAAGCCTGGCGCGTGCGTGTCCGGTCCGTTGTCCCAGCCCGCGGCCATCAGCGCGACTGCCGCGAGCAGCCCGCCGTTGCCCGGAAGGTAGAGCGGAAGCGCGTCCGTCTGGCGGTTGTGTCCGTTGGCCAGGAAGGTGTTCTTGCCGGCGTTGAGCAGCAACGCGTCAACCGCGGTTTCCGGCTCGCCCAGCCTGGCCGCCGTCATGGCCATCACCGGGTAGTCCCAGCCCCAGGTGCTCTGCCAGTCCCAGTCCGCCAGCACCTCCTTGAGCGTGGCCCGCATCGTTTCGGCGTCGATCAGGTCCGTCTGCGGCAGGAATCCCAGCGCGCACAGCATGGACGGGTGGTCCGTGCGGATGGTGAAGGGTTCGACGTCGATTGCCTGGTAGGTGCCGTTCCGCACCAGGGGTGCCGCCATGCCGTCGGCCACCTCGCGCCAGAGGGGCGGCACGTCAAGGCCCAGGCGTTCGCGCCATTGCCCGGCAACCCGCAGCGCCCATTGCCAGTAGGCCAGCTCAAAGGTGGGATTGGTGAGCGTGGCCCGCATGGACTCGTAGCTTTCCTGCGCCGGGATCAGGGGCGGGCCCAGCTCAAAACTACGGCCGGTCCGGTGCGCGAAGCTGGCCATAAAGGCGGCGGACTCGAACACCACCTCCGCGAATTCCTCAAGGAGTTCCGGCGACGGCGAGGCCCGGTAGGCGAGCTCTGCGAGGTAGATGGGGTGCGGTTGCTGCCAGATCAGGAAGGTGCCGATGGGGCTGGGGCTCTCCCGCCCGTCCGGTCCCACCTGCTTGGGCCAGCGGACGCCGTCGAACCCCTGGTCTCCAGCGGTGGCGCGCGACGTTTCCAGCACCGCGCGGTACCAGCGCAGCGACGGCAGAAGCAGTTCGGGACGGTTCCACAGCGCAAAATGGGCGGCGTGCCACCAGTGCATTTCCAGGTGGAAGCGGCCCCGCCACGAGTTGCACACCAGCCCGGTCTCCTGCGGCGGCAGCGACCCTGCGCAGTTGATGGCCGTCAGGTACTGCGAAAGCACCACCCGGCGCTCCAGTTCCGAGGCGCGCGGATCGCCATGTCCGTCAAGTTCGACGGCGGCGCCACTGTTCCAGAATTCCGGCCAGTAGGCGGCGGAGGCGTTGGCGACGGCGGTGCCAGGGGTGGGCTCATCGGTGTCCGGTGTACCCGGGGCGTGCGGGAGCCCGCGTGGAATGCAGCAGCCGGTTCCGTCCGGGGTGAAGCCAAGGGAGATGTCCAGGGTCTCCGGGGTTTCTTCTGTGCTGGTGATGCGGATGCGGTGCGGTGCTGACTGGCTGACGTGCGCGCTGCCATTGATAGCCACCTGGTAGCGGGAACCGTCCAGTTCGCGGGCCACGAGCCAGGTTTCGGTGTTGTTGTTGGGGCGGGTGGTGTCCCGTGACAGCGTGGTGGTGTGGGCGTTGGGGCTGTTCCAGGCTGCGGCGTTGTGCCAGGATTCCGAGCCGTAGGGGAAGGCGATGGAGACCACCAGTCCGCGGGCGAGGGCCGGCGAGTTGATCCGGAGGCCGACGTCGTCCCGGTCCGGATGGCACGCCGTCGTCACTCTCACGGGTTCGCCGGCAACGGTGAAACTGCTGGTGACGATGCCGGTCCAGAGGTCCAGGGTCTGCGTTGCCTCACCGATATCGGCCGGTGTCAGGGCCTGCTCCACGCCGTCCACCGTCAGCGCGAAGCCGATCCGGCCCAGGTCCAGCCGGTGCGGATTCGCGCGCAGCCAGGTCTCCGCCCTGGTGGTGCCGTCTTCCTGGCTGTCCACAATGCGGCCCACCATATCCACATAGGGGACTGGCCCGCGTGGGGAGTCATAGAGCACCGTGGAGCCGGCCAGTTGGTAATCCTCCTCCGCCGGGGTTGAGTGCCAGCCCCACTGCGCCTGCGTTCCCAGCAGCGTTCCGGGGTGCTCGCCCTCGGCGCCCACAGGGTAGGACCCGGGAAACGACTGCAGCCCGGTGAGGTCCACCGTAAAGGCGAACTCGCCGTTGCCCACCGAGACAGGGCTGCGCGGATCCAGACTGCGCTGTTCCACGTTGTGTCGCCGGACCAGCGCTTCGCGGTTGATGGCATTCGTGGTGGTTCGGGCCTGCACGGAGGTTCTCCTGGGGTTGTCGACGCTGCGCTGATAGTTGCCTGTCGCTTAGAAAACGGTTTCTCAAGCTGCTTCAAGTCTTCGGTTCCGCCCCGCTTGTGTCAACCACCATCCAAAGGCCCGGAACAGCCCGGGGCGTTCGCGAACCCTGCTGGTAGGGTCTGCCCATGGATGAAAAACTGGGGATGTTCATCGACAATTTCGCCGAACTGGTTCAGCTCGCGCAGTCGGGCCAGCACAGGGCACAGCCTGGAACGCAGGTGCGGGACGCGCTGACGGAGCACCTGGGCGCAGCCGCGGAGACGCTCTCGCAGGTGGTGGAGGAGATACCGCCGCACCGTTTTGTGGATGCGGACATCATCATGGCGGACATCGCTGGTGAGAGCCCGGGCTTCCGGCTGGTGGGGATCGGCGGTGGGGACCAGCGGAATCACCTGTCACTCAGTGACATGTTGCAGCAGTCGCGGTTCTTCCAGCAGTTCCCGATGTCCCAGCCGGACTACAGGAACCTGGCCGTGGGGCCGGATGAACAGCGGCAGGCCGTGGCCATGGGCCTGTGGCTCTTCGAATACAACGGCAAACCCGCGGCGGTCTGGCAGCGTGACGCCAACCCCCGGTTCGGGCGGCCCACGGCTTCCCTTGAAGTCCTCGCGGCGGACACCGGTACCGCAGCGGACTTCCTGGCTGAGTTCCGGCGTCGGATGCAGCAGCAGAGCGTCCTCAAAGGCCAGATCATTTCACTGGTGATGGGGGAGTATGGTCCCAGCGCTGCGGGGGTTACCTTCCATTACCGCCCCGACCTGCCGGCGTCGGAAGTCATCCTGCCTGACGGCCTGCTCCAGAAGGTATCCGACCACGTGGTGGGCATCGCGGAGCAGCGGGAAGCGCTCAGCCGGCACGGCCAGCACCTCAAGCGCGGCGTCCTCCTGTATGGCAAGCCCGGTACCGGAAAAACGCACACCGTCCGTTACCTGCTGGGCCGGAGCGAGGAAACAACGGCGATCCTGCTGTCCGGCGGGTCCCTGGCCAGGATCTCGGAGGCGGCCACCATGGCCCGGGCTCTCCAGCCTTCAGTAGTGGTGCTGGAAGACTGCGACCTGATTGCCGAGGACAGGAGTTTTGGCCACGGCCCCCAACCGCTGCTGTTCGAGGTGCTGGACGCCATGGACGGCCTGGACCGGGACGCGGACGTGGCGTTTATCCTCACCACCAACAGGGTGGACATGCTGGAGCGGGCGCTCGCCCAGCGGCCCGGACGGGTTGACCTGGCCGTCGAGATCCCGTTGCCGGCAATGGACGAACGCATCCGCTTGGTGAAGCTGTACGCTCGCGGGATCCCGTTCAGCAAGGACGCCATCGAGGATGCGGCGGCGCGGACCGAGGGGACTACGGCGTCCTTCGCGCGCGAACTGGTGCGGCGCGCGGTGGTGAGTGCCGCCGTCGAGAATGTTGCTGTTGGCGACGCCCACCTCGGTGCCGCGGTGGATTCACTGATGGACGACGCCGAGGCCCTCACCAGGAGCCTGCTGGGCAGCGGCCAGGATGCGGGTCCCGATGCCGCTGGCTTCGGGGCGCCCGGCTTTGGCCCGCCGGGCGTTGGCGGATCACGTATGCCGGGACCCGGCATGGCGGGACCGGCACGGCGCTAGGTCAGGCTGGTGCCCCGGGGACCACGCACCGGAACGATGTCCCGGACGGCGGAAACAGCAGCAGCCGCACTGCCATAAGTCAGCAGTTCCTCCAGCAGGAATTTGGTGGGGCGCATGAGCTGGAGGTTTCCGGCAGCCTCGGCAGCGAGGATGTCCGCCACAGCCATCCACTGCGAGGTGCTGGCCTCGGTGGTCTGGTGCCGGGGTTCCTGACCGGGGCGGAGGGCGGCCAGGAAGAAGTAGGTGTCAAAACGCTTGGGCTGGTCCGGCGGGGTGACCCAGTTGGCCCACGGGACCAGGGCATCGGCGTCGAGCATCAGGCCTGTTTCCTCGAAGACCTCGCGCCGGGCGGCGGCCAGCAGCCGGGACGCGGCGTCCTCCTTGCTGACCGGGACCACGGGACCGGCACCCGATTCCGGTTCGCCTGTGCGGTGCCAGGCTTTGGGATGAACCTGTACGACGGCGGTGGGAAAGTCCCAGCCGGAGCCGTCCACGGCATCCACCCGGCCGCCGGGGAAAACCACCATTCCGGCGGCGAAATCCATGGTGGAGACGCGGTGCTGGATAAAGACCTCAAGCCGGGGCCCGGAGGCAGTAACGGGATCAACAGCGTCCCGGACCAGGATCACGCTGGCGGCAAGCCTGGCCTCAACGGGCACAGGGTAGGCGTCGGGGGTGTTGTCCGCGTCCGTCATGCGCCGCTCCTTCGTTGGGACCACTGGCAGGACCACAGCGGCCCGCCAATGCGGGCCCGGTCCCTGCCAAATATAACCGTAACGCGGAGGGATCCAGGGGCGCCGGGTGTAAACTGGACCAGCCCATAAGGGTGGATTTATCACGACAGGGGAGCGCCGCCGTCGTACTCCGCAGTAATGCGAAGACGGATGGGCGCTGAGAGTGCGGGCTGCCGCAGACCCTCGAACCTGATCCGGTTAGTACCGGCGCAAGGGAGTCGAGTTCTCAGAGTTGCCGGACCGGGCCTGGCCCGCCGGAAGACTCTCCCCTCCTGTTTCCTCAGGAGGAAGACATGACAACAGTAAGCGTTAAGAAGACCAGTAAGAGCTGGCGCGTTGTGGACATTGTGGTTGCTGCGCTGATCGCGGTGACCGGTGGCGTGATTTTCTGGGCCTGGTCCCTGGGCGCCGGTGCGGTGTCCACGCCGATGAACGCTGTGTACCCGCCGCTGACCGGCCTGATCGCCGGCGGCTGGATGATCCCCGCAGTGCTGGGCATGCTGATCATCCGCAAGCCCGGAGCCGCAATCTTCTGCGAGACCGTGGCTGCCACCGGTGAACTGATCATGGGTTCGCAGTACGGCGTCACCGTGCTGATCTCCGGCCTGCTGCAGGGCCTGGGCGCCGAACTGGTGTTCCTGTTCCTGGTCTATGGCCGCATGAGTACCCGCAGCTTCCTGCACCAGAAGTACAACCTGACCGCCGCGCTGCTGGCCGGTGCCGCCGCGGGCCTGTTCTGCGGCCTGAACGACTCCTTTATGCCGTGGGGCTGGAACATCCTCTACCCGGGTGCGGACAAGCTGGTGTACATCATCTTCTGCGCCATCTCCGGTGCCATCATTGCCGGCGCGCTCTCCTGGGTGGCCACCCGCGGCCTGGCCCGGACCGGTGTGCTGAGCTCCTTTGCATCGCGCAAGGCAGCTACGGAGCCCGTCTTCAGCTGATGCCAACAGCCGACGACGGCGGCCGCCCCGCCGCCATTACCGCCCAGGGGTGGGGGTGGCGGCACGCCGGACGGACCACACCGGCCGTGGCCGGCCTGGACCTGGACATCCGCCCCGGTGAGCGGGTCCTCCTGCTGGGCCCGTCCGGATCCGGCAAATCCACGCTGCTCC